>NZ_JBAKHU010000022.1:0-101032 GCF_036906895.1 Micromonospora sp. CPCC 206060 | reverse complement strand
ATCCGTAGCCTCATCCGCCAGGCCTGGACCCTCTACCGCTGGAACACCCGCCCCACCCGCCGCCCATGAAACCACCTACTTGCGCGATCTCTTAGTGTGGGGACGGGGAGGGCAACCCCCGTCCCCACGATCAGTTACATACACGCATGAGTGGAATTGGCGTCCTGGTCATGCGTGTCGCGCGGGAGCCGGGCCACGCGAGTGGCTCTGGTTCCACCTCCTTTCGGTGGCGGGTTTCGGCTGACGGCAGAGTCCGGGCTGGCCCGCCGTCGGCCCTTGTGATCAGTGGTCGGGGTCGATCGGGCAGAGCGACCTCGACTGCTTTACTCGTTGCATCGCTGTCGATGGAAGCGCTCCCATCAACGTTGCTGCGACTGTAACTGTCGTCACGGGTTTGTGAAAGACCCAAAATGAGATCGAAACATCCGGTGGTCGTGAAGTTGCCGGCAGCGGACGTTTCGACCTGCGCAAACGCCGCTGCGCCCGGTTTCCGGATTGCGGCATCCGGCAACGACGGCTGAGCCCCGCGGTCGCGCCCTTGATGCGGGAGCGCTCCCATGCCAAACTGTCGAGCATCGCGCAGGGGAGCCACACAACCACGCGAGCGCGGGCCGCCGAGGGCAGCCGGGTCACCCGGTACGGCGCCCGAGCGGGTCGGGCCACCGACGTCGTTCTCCGACGCTCGGCGACCCACCCGCCCGCACCCGGTCCGGGACGGGTTGACCACCTTCCCGGGCGTCTCCGTACCCCCGCGCCTTTCCGCGCCGGAGACGCCCCGCCGCGGGCCAGCCGGCCCCGGCCAGGTCCGCGAGGAGACTCCACGCAATGAAACTCTGGGCAAGACGTCGCCGGGTGGCGATGCTCGCCGCCGGCACACTGGTCGTCGGTGGGGTGGCCCTGCCGGCCGCCGCGCAGGCCGCCCCCGCCTGTGACGTGGTCTATGCGACCAGCGACTGGAGCAACGGTTTCACCGCCAACGTGACGATCAAGAACCTCGGCGACGCCATCAACGGCTGGACACTGCGGTTCGCCTTCCCCAGCGACCAGCGGGTCACCAACGGCTGGTCGGCGCGGTGGAGCCAGACCGGCAACCAGGTGACCGCCGTCAACGAGGCGTGGAACGGCAGCCTGGCCACCGGCGCCTCGACCACCATCGGCTTCCAGGGCACGCACAGCGGCACCAACCCCAAGCCGACCTCGTTCTCGGTCAACGGGGTCACCTGCGGGGGCGTGGTCGACCCCAAGCCGCCGACGGTCTCGCTGAGCGTGCCGGCCGGGCCGTTCGAGGCCCCGGCCGACGTACCGCTGAGCGCCACCGCCAGCGACCCGGACGGCACGATCAGCAAGGTCGAGTTCTACCGCAACGGCCTGCTGGTCAACACCGACACCACCGCGCCGTACGGCTACACCCTGGAGGACCTGCCGGCCGGCAGCTACACCGTCCAGGCCAAGGCGTACGACAACGCCAACCTGACCGCGATCGACGAGAAGTCCTTCACCGTCAGCCAGGCCACCGGTCCGCAGTTCGTCGCCACCCCGTCGGCCATCGGCGTGCCGGAGGGCGGCAGCGCCACGGTCAACCTCACGCTCAGCGCCGCGCCGACGGCGAACGTCCCGGTCACCCTGACCCGGACCGGGGACACCGACGTCACGGTGTCGCCCGCCACGGCCACGCTGACCACGGCCAACTGGAACACCGGCGTCACCCTGACCCTGGCCGCCGCCGCCGAGGACAGCGACACCGCCGGTGGCAGCGCCACCGTCACCGCGACGGCGACCGGCTTCGCGCCGCTGGCCATCACCGCCACGGAGATCGACAACGACACCCCGGGTGGCGACAACGTCTACACCGCGCGGTTCCTGGAGCAGTACGGCAAGATCAAGAACTCGGGCTACTTCAGCCCCGAGGGCGTGCCGTACCACTCCATCGAGACGCTGATCGTCGAGGCCCCCGACCACGGGCACGAGACCACCTCGGAGGCGTTCAGCTTCTGGCTCTGGCTGGAGGCGCAGTACGGCCGGGTCACCCAGAACTGGGCCCCGTTCAACAACGCCTGGACGGTGATGGAGCAGTACATCATCCCGTCGCACGCCGACCAGCCGACCGCCGGCGCTGCGGGCACCCCGCAGTACGCGTCCGAGTTCGACCTGCCCAGCCAGTACCCGTCGCAGCTTCAGCCCAACGTCTCGGTGGGTCAGGACCCGCTGCGCAGCGAGCTGCAGAGCACCTACGGCACCGGTGACATCTACGGCATGCACTGGCTGCTCGACGTGGACAACGTCTACGGCTACGGCCGCTGCGGCGACGGCACCACCCGGCCGGCGTACATCAACACCTTCCAGCGTGGTCCGCAGGAGTCGGTCTGGGAGACCGTGCCGCAGCCGTCCTGCGACACCTTCGCCCACGGCGGCCAGTACGGCTACCTCGACCTGTTCATCAAGGAGGCGAACGCCCCGGCGAAGCAGTGGAAGTACACCAACGCCCCGGACGCGGACGCGCGCGCCGTGCAGGCCGCCTACTGGGCGCTGACCTGGGCCAAGGAGCAGGGCAAGGCGGCCGACGTGGCGGCCACCGTGGCGAAGGCCGCCAAGATGGGCGACTACCTGCGCTACGCCATGTTCGACAAGTACTTCAAGAAGATCGGTAACTGCGTCGGGGCCACCACCTGCCCGGCCGGCACCGGCAAGGACTCCGCGCACTACCTGATGTCGTGGTACTACGCCTGGGGTGGCGCGTACGAGCCCAACCAGAACTGGTCCTGGCGGATCGGTTCCAGCCACAACCACTTCGGCTACCAGAACCCGTTCGCGGCCTGGGCGCTGACCAACGTCAACGAGCTCAAGCCCAAGTCGCCGACCGCGGTCGCGGACTGGACCAAGAGCATGGAGCGGCAGCTGGAGTTCTACACCTGGCTCCAGTCGGCCGAGGGCGGCATCGCCGGTGGCGCCACCAACAGCTGGCAGGGCGCCTACGCCCAGCCGCCGGCCGGTACGCCGACCTTCTACGGCATGTTCTACGACGAGAAGCCGGTCTACCACGACCCGCCGTCGAACCAGTGGTTCGGTATGCAGGTCTGGTCGATGCACCGCATCGCCGAGCTGTACCAGCAGACCGGCAACGCGAAGGCCAAGGCCCTGCTGGACAAGTGGGTCCCGTGGGCGATCGCCAACACCACCATCGGCACCGGTAAGGACTTCGCGGTCCCGTCCCAGCTGACCTGGAGCGGCAAGCCGGAGACCTGGAACCCGACCAGCCCGGCGGCGAACACCAACCTGCACGTCACGGTGAAGTCGAAGAGCCAGGACGTCGGAGTGGCCGGCGCGTACGCCCGTACGCTGATCGCCTACGCCGCCAAGTCGGGCAACGTCGCGGCGAAGAACACCGCCAAGGGCCTGCTCGACGCGCTGTACGCCAACAGCGACGCCAAGGGCGTCTCGGCGCCGGAGACCCGGGGCGACTACGCCCGGTTCGACGACGTCTACAACGCCAGCACCGGCCAGGGTCTCTACGTCCCGTCCGGCTGGACCGGTGAGATGCCCAACGGCGACGTGATCGCCCCGGGCAAGAGCTTCCTCGACATCCGGTCCTTCTACAAGAACGACCCGGACTGGCCCAAGGTCAAGGCGCACCTCGACGGTGGACCGGCTCCGACGTTCAACTACCACCGGTTCTGGGCGCAGGCGGACGTCGCCATGGCCTACGCCGACTACGGGAACTTCTTCCCCAACGGCTGACCGGGACGGCTCCGGGTGGGTGGTGGGGCCGCCCACCCGGAGTGCCGATCCGCGCCGTAGGAGCTGACGGCGGCGGATCGCCGGCCCGTGCCACGGCGACACGGGCCGCGAACGCGGCGGGCGGGATCCGGTTCTGCCGGACCCCGCCCGCCGCCCGCACGCTACCGAGGGTCCACACCGGACCGGGCAGCGGCGCGGCGCCCCGACCGGGCATGGTCCCGGTCCCGGCACGACCTGACGCCCACGGTCAGGTCGAACCGTGGCGGGTCGGCCGGCTGGCCGACGCAGCGGCCGGTCGACCCGCCACTTCCGATTCGCAGCCGACCCGGCCCTCGCGAACCTGGAATTTCCACCACGACACGCCGGAACGGCTGGCGGAGGCGGTGTCTGGGATGCGTGAACGTGAACATCCGTGAAACCAGGGGCCAACGGATTCCCACAGGGCGCCGACAGGCGGTACCGTACTCATCGAAGAGGCCGCTCCCCCCGTGGCGGCCTCTTCCCATGTCCGGCGCCGGGCCCGGGTGTCAGACCGTCCCGGTCAACCGCCCTTCGTCCGCCGAGCCGGCAGTTCCGGCGGTCGCCCGTTGCGGCACCACCGGGTGGCGCAGTCCCGGGTGCCCCGCCGGCAGTGACCGGCGGATGATCCACCAGCTCACCGCGAGTGCGGTAGCCACCAGCGGCCAGGTCAGCGCGAGCCGGGCGGCGGTCAGCGCCACCACCTGCCCGCCGTAGTAGAGCGGCACGAACACCGCGACCCGCAACGCGTACGTCGCGGCCCAGAACCAGCTTCCCCGGGAGTACGCCCGCAGTAGCGCCGGGTCGCGGCGCCAGCGGGCACCTTGCCGCAACGCGATCCCGGCGACCACGCCGAGCAGCGGCCAGCGGATCACGATGCTGGCCATCCAGGCCAGTGCGCTCGCCGCGTTCGAGACGACCTGGATCAGGAAGAAGTCCACGGCCCGGCCGGTACGGAGGGCGATCAACGCCGCGACGCAGACGGCGAGGAGCCCGATCAGGACCGACCGGGGCCGGTCGCCGCGGCGTAGCCGCCAGCCGGCGAGTGCCGTCCCGGCGACCACCGAGGCGATGACGCCCGCCCAGATCGAGTGCCCGCCGAGCAGCCAGCCGGCGGTGAAGGCCACCGGGGGGAGGGTGGCGTCCACCGCGCCCCGCCGGCCGCCGAGCAGGTCCGACAGGGACTCGGTGGACGGGTCGGTGCCCTCCGGCGGCCCGGCCGGGGGTGAGTCGCGTTCCGGCGGCTGGCCGTCCACGCGTGGCCGGTCGTGCTGTGGTGTCCCGGCCACCGCCACCTCCTGTCGACGTCCGGCCCCAACTTACCGCTCCCGAGTCGTCCGGTGCCGGCCCCGCACCGGTGACGCGGCTCCCACGGTCCCGCCGCCGGCCGGCGCTCGGCGGTCTGATCGGTACCTCCGGTGGCTGGCTGCTCGCTCCGGTGGATGGCTGCTCGACCTCTCCGGCACCCTGCCGTCCTGGGTGCCGTGGGCGGTCTTCGCGCTCTGGGGAGCCGGCGCGGCCGGGGCGTACCTGCTCATCGCGGTCACGCCGGATCCGGCCGATTCCTGACCCCGGACCGGGCCGGCCCGGCGCCGGGCGGCTCCGACCGGGACCGTTACGGTGTGCGCATGCGAACGAGGGCGAAGGCCTGGACGGCGGCCTGGCTGGTGCTGCTGTTCGTCCTCCAGGTCCTGGCATTCCTCGTGCTCACGCGCTATGCGGTGGGTACCCGGCCGGGGCAGTGGCTGGACACCGTGGCACTGACCGGTAACCGGATCGGCCAGGACCGGATCGACGGGCCGGTCGACCGGGTGCTGAACGCGATGTCGGTGGTGTCACTGCTGGCGGTCACCGCCGTCATCGGTTTCATCGCGTTGATCCGGGGCCGGGTCGCGTTGGCGATCATGGCGACCCTGCTGATCGGTGGGGCCAACGTCACCACCCAGCTCCTCAAGTACGGACTCACCCGGCCGGACTTCGGCATCGACCCGGAACGGGCCGCGGTCGGCAACAGCCTGCCCAGCGGGCACACCGCAGTCGCCGCCTCCGTGGCGGTCGCTCTGGTGCTGGTGCTGCCCCGGCAGGTCCGGGCGGTGGGCGCACTGGTCGGTACGGCGTACGCCGGCATCGCCGGGGTGGCCACCCTGTCGGCGGGCTGGCACCGGCCCAGCGACGCGGTCGCGGCCTTCCTGGTGGTGGGGGCCTGGGCGGCCCTGGCCGGTCTCGTCCTGCTCTTCACCCAGCGCGAGCAGGCCCAGGTCGACCCGGCCGACGCGCACCGGGTGGTCGCCTCGGTACTCGGCATCGGCGGATTGCTCCTGGTGACCGGTTGTGCGGTGGCGCTGGCCCGGATCACCGATGTCGGGCTGCCGGACCCGGCGGGCCTGGCCCGGGACACCCTGTTCACCGCCTACGCGGGCAGCGCGGCCGGCATCGCCGGGAGCATGGGTGTGGTGATGGCCCTGGTGCTGACCTCGGTGCACCGGCTGGTGCCCCGGCTCAAGGGCTGACCGGCCCGGTCGCTGCGGCGCTGCCCGCTCGCCCGGCCCGGCGCTGGTACCACGTTGCCCGCGCGCCCGCGCGCCTGGCGCTGCCCGCCTCCCGGCCGGCCCGGGTCAGCGGGCGAACGTCCCCACCATGGTCCCGCTGGCCATCTCCTGGCCCTTCAACGCGTCGTGTACCGCGGCAGCATCCGGTGGATCGGCCAGGTCGATCGGCTTCCGCAGGGCGTACAGGCGGAAGAAGTAGCGGTGCGGATCGTCCCCGGCCGGCGGGTGCGGCCCACCCCAGCCGGTGGCGCCGAAACCGTTGGTCCATTCCCGGCCGCCCACCGGTACCTGCCCCTCGGCCACCCCGCCCGGGACGGGCTCGATCCCGGTCACCAGCCAGTGCAGGAACGGTGTGCGCCCGGCGTCCGGATCCTCGACCAGCAGGACCAGCTCGCTGGTCGAGTCGGGCACATCCCCCCATTCCAGTGGTGGCGAGACGTTCCCACCGTCCCGGGCGAACCGGGCCGGTATCCGGTCGTGGTCGTTGAACGCGACGCTGCGCAGGAGGATCCCCGCCATCGACTCATCGCCTCCTCGTGTCGCCGGTCGGTGTGTGCCGGCCGGGTACCCGGCCCCGGCGGCCCGAAACCGCCGCTCCGCCCCCGCAGCTTCCCGGCCGGCCCCTGGAGCTTCCCGGCCTCCTCCCGGAGCCTCCCGGCCATCCCTGGAGCTTCCCGGCTAGCCCCGGAGCCTCCCGGCGGTGGCCACCGGCAACCAGGAACGCCCGGGCCCAGCCCGCGGCGCCCGCCGGTCAGTCCTCGGCGCGCTGCTCCACGGCGCGTTGCACGGCCCGGTAGATCTGGCCGAAGCGCAGCCCGTCGGAGCTGCGCAGCAGCATGGTCTCCCGGCCGTGGTGCCGGACCCAGAGTTCGTGCACCCGGGACCCCCGGTCGTAGGAACGGTCCAGCCAGCCGAGCGGGACCTCCAGGAAGGGGGCGAGAGCCAGGGCGCCGATCGCGCAGACCGCGACGATGACCAGTACCGTCCGCCACTCGCCCCGGTCCTGTGCCGCGTAGCCGAGCGAGATCAGGCAGACCAGCGCGACCAGCGGCGGGAGCGACAGCAACAGGACCAGGACGCCCCGGCCGAGCAGCCGGGAGCGTTCGGCGAGGCCGGCGCGTCCCTGGGCGTGCCAGACGTAGCTGACGTCACTGAGGTCGATGCTGTGCCCGTCCACCTGGATCCGCTCCGAGGTGACCTGCACCGTGCCGTCCCGGTAATAGAGCGTCATCACTTCAGCAAACCCGGGTTGTCAACCCGACGGAAGGGGGCGATTACCGTGTGCGGCGTGAATGAGTGGGAAGACGGGGCGTCGTCGGCGGCCCGCGAGGCGTTCCGGGCGGAGTGCGGACGCTTGACCGAGATACTGGCCGGGCTGGACGGGAACCTGCTCGACCGCCCGACCGGATGCCCGCCGTGGGCCGTGCGCGACCTGGTCGCCCACGTGCTCACCGGTGCCGGCCGGCTCACCGGGATGCTCGCCGCCGAGCCGCCGCCACGGGCCGAGGTGGACGCCGCAGCCTACTTCGGGGCCGCGAAGTTCACCCCCGGGGTGGACCACGAGCGGGTGGCGGCGGCCCGGCGGGAGGCCGCGACGCTGCCCGCCGGCCCGGCGCTCGCCGCCGAGTTCGACCAGACCTGGCGGGCCGTGTACGACGCGGTCGGTGCGGTGCCGCCGGGGCGGGTCGTGCGTACCCGGCACGGCGACGCGATGGCGGTCGGCGAGTTTCTGGTGACCCGGGTGGTGGAGGTGGCGGTGCACGGGCTGGACCTGGCCGCCGCCCTGCACCGTCCGGTGTGGTTGACCGGGGCGGCGGCCGAGGTGGTGGCCCGGCTGCTGGTCGGTGACGCGGTGGTCCCGGCCGGGTTGGACTGGGACCGCCGCACGCTCATCGCGAAGGCGACCGGGCGGGCACCGTTGACCGACGTGGAGCGGTCGACACTGGAGCGGTCCGGCTTCCGCTGGTTGTCGTTCGGCTGACCTCCAACCAGGCCCTTCACCGCGCCCCTCACCGCGCCCGCTCCACCTCCGCCCGCCCCGGATCCGGGTGATCATGAAGTTATCGTCGGCGACACGCGGGTGCGCCGACGATAACTTCATGATCACCGGAGGGGGGCCGAACAGTAGCCGGGTGGGTCGGGTCAGGCGGTGCCGGCCCGCAGCAGGTCGGGCCCGAAGACCTCCACGGCGATCCGCTCGGTGGGTACCCCCCGACGCAGCAGGCCGCTGCGGACGTACCGCATGAACGGCAGCGGGCCGCAGATGTGCACCTGCGCGGGCTCGTCGAGCGGGATCTGCTCGGCGTCGACCCGGCCGACGTTGACGGGTACCGGTGCCAGGGCGGTCATCGGGTCCTCGTACCAGAGTTGCACCATGAGGTTGGGCAGTTCACCGAGGAGGCGGGGGAGGTGCCGGCGCAGCGGATGGGCGTCCGGTGACCGGTCCGCGTGCACCAGCGTGACCGGCCGCTTCGGGTCGTGCACGACGAGGTGTTCCAGGGCTGCCATCGCCGGGGTGACCCCGATGCCCGCGCTGACCAGCAGCAGCGGGCCGGTACCCGCGACCGCGTCGATGTCGCCGACCGGCGGGCTGAGCCGGAGGGTGTCGCCGACCCCCACCCGGTCGTGGAGGTGGCCGGAGACGGTGCCGGCGGGCCGGTCGCCCTCAGGCCCCAGCCGCTTGACGGTGATCCGCCAGGTGCCGGCCTGCGGTGCGCCGGAGAGGCTGTACTGCCGGATCTGCTGTCCCCGGTCGGCGCCGAGGTCCACGGCGACCGAGACGTACTGGCCGGGTACGAAGGCCGGTACGGGGCCGTCGTCGGTGGGGGCGAGGACCAGTGAGAACACGTCGGCGGTCTCGGTGACCCGGTCGATGACCCGCCAGGTACGCCAGAGGTCGACCGGGTCACCGATGCCCGCGTCGTGGTAGAGCCGTGCTTCGCGGGCGATGAGTTCGCAGGCGAAGAGCCAGTAGACCTCGTCCCAGGCGGCGGCGATCTCGGGGGTGACCGCCGGGCCGAGCACCTCGGCGACGGCGTCGAGCAGGTGCCGGCCGACGATGGTGTACTGCGCGGGGGTGATGCCGAGGGAGACGTGCTTGTGGGCGATCCGTTCCAGTATCGGATGCCAGGGCATGGTGCTCTCGCCGAGCAGGTGTCCGGCGTACGCCACGACGGCTCCGGCGAGGGCCTGCTTCTGCTCGCCGGTGGCCTGGTTGCCTCGGTTGAACACGTTGAGCAGTTCCGGGTGGGCACGGAACATCCGGGGGTAGAAGTTGCCGGTGATCTGCTCGCCGTGGCTGCGGACCAGCGGCAGGGTGGCGGCGACGATCGGGGCTGATGCTGCCGAGAGCATGACCTCTCTCCTTCTGCTCGTGCGCGGCGGGCCGCGGCAAAGAGGTAGATCAATTACCTCTTTTGTGAGTCTAGTGTGCGGCGACCCCCGCGCGGTTGCCCGCAGCGGGTTCCGGCGATGTGCGGTACGCCTCACCCGCTGGCTATCGTCGGTGTCGTGAAGCTCAACCGTTCCACCGACATGGCGTTACGGATGGTCATGCTGGCCGGTGCCCGGGGCGGCCGGCTGACCGTGGAGGAACTCGCCACGGACCTGTCGCTACCCCGTAACCACGTCGCCAAGCTGGTCCAACGGTTGCAGCGGATGGAGGTACTGGTCACCGTCCGGGGGCGGACCGGGGGAGTCGAGCTGGCCCCCGGCGCGTTGCGGCTCACCGTCGGTCACCTGGTGCGGGCCTTCGAAGGCTCCGACGAGATCGTCGACTGCGCGCAGCCGCCCTGCCCGCTGCGCAGCGCCTGCCGGCTGCGGACCACCCTGCGGCGGGCGCAGACGGCCTTCCTCGCCACCCTCGACGAGGTGACCCTGGAGGATCTGATCGCCACACCGACCGGGCCGCTGCTGCTCGGCCTCCCCCTGCCAGACGGCCAGTCCTGATCCGGTGACGACCCGCGCACCGCGCGGCGGCTCGTGTCCTGAGCCGGTGACGATCTGCGCACCGCACCGCACCGCACCGCACCGCAAAGTCAACGCGGGCACGTTGTCGCAGGACAGCATCATGTACCAGCGACGGCCTTCCCGCTTGACACTGATCGTCTTGACGGTGCCCTCAGCCTTGCGGTGGACGTGAACGAGGGTCACCCGTCTCCCGGCAGTCGTCGCACCCGACCGGCCGCCGGACGGGGGTCCGGGAAAGCCGTACCGGCGCCTGCCGACGCGCGCTATCCGGCCGCGCCGGCTGGCGCGTCGGCCCGACGACGGGTGGCAACCGTCGGCGACCGATCCCGCCGACGACGACCGGCATCAATTGTCGGCAACCGATCTTGCCGAGCGACCGCGCCACCGGGCACGATCGAGCGGTGACGAATCGTTGGGGGATGACGGTACCGTTCAGCGGTGTCCCGCTCGCCGAACACGCCGGCATCTACAGTGCGCTCGACCAGGCCGGATTCACCGACGTCTGGTCCGCCGAGGTGGCCGGTGCGGACGCCTTCACACCGCTGGCCCTGGCCGCCGCCTGGCAGCCCCGACTGCGGCTGGGCACCGCCGTCACACCGGTGTTCACCCGGGGGCCGGGCCTGCTGGCGATGACCGCCGCCGCGCTCGCCGAGGCCGCGCCGGGCCGGTTCGCGCTCGGCATCGGGGCGTCCTCACCCGTACTGGTGCAGGACTGGAACGCCACCCGCTACGCCGAGCCGTTCCGCCGTACCCGGGACACGCTGCGGTTCCTGCGGGCCGCGCTGCGTGGGGAGAACGTGGACGAGGTCTACGACACCTTCACCGTGCGCCGGTTCCGGTTGGAACGGCCACCGGCCGTACCGCCGCCGATCCTGCTGGCCGCGCTGCGGCCCCGGATGCTGCAACTGGCCGCCGCCGAGGCCGACGGGGTGATCCTCAACTGGCTCGCCGCCGACGATGTACCCCGCGTGTTGGCCGAGCTGGGTGAGCGGCGACCCGGCTTCGAGGTGGCCGCCCGGATCTTCGTCTGTCCCACCGAGGACGCCACGTACGCCCGCAACCTGGGCCGGCGGCTGATCACCAGCTACCTGACGGTACCGGCGTACGCCGAGTTCCACCGTTGGCTGGGCCGGGAGCCGGAGCTGGGCCCGATGTGGCGTGCCTGGGGCACCGGGGACCGGCAGGCCGCCGCCCGCGCGGTCCCCGACGCGCTGGTGGACGCGTTGGTGCTGCACGGATCCCCCGAGCAGTGCCGGGCCGGGGTGGCCCGCTACGCGAAGGCCGGCGTCGACGTACCGGTGCTGGCGGTGCTGCCCACCCCGGAACTGGCCACCGGTGGCGCCGCCGCGCTGGCCACCACCATCGCCCGGCTCGGCATCCCGGCCCAGGTGCACTGACATGGAACTGGTCGGGCGGGTGGCGCTGGTCACCGGTGGTGCGGGTGGGATCGGTGCTGCCCTGGCCCGCCGGTTCGCCGCCGAGGGCGCCGCCGCCGTCGTGGTCGCGGACCTGGACCTCGACGCCGCCCGGCGGGTGGCCGGGGAGATCGGGCCGGTCGGCGAGGCGGTGGCACTGGACGTGACCGACGCCGACCGGGTGCGTGCCGTCGTCGCCGATGTCGAGGCACGGTACGGCCGGATCGACCTGTGCTGTGCCAACGCCGGGGTGACCACCGGTGGTGGTCTGGACGCCCCGACCGCCGACTGGGACCGGGCCTGGCAGGTCAACGTCCTGGGCCAGTTGCACACCGCGCGGGCGGTGCTGCCCGGCATGCTGGCCCGGGGCGAGGGGTATCTGCTGCACACCTGCTCGGCGGCTGGACTGCTGACCGCAGTCGGCGACGCGCCCTACACGGCGACCAAGCACGCGGCTGTCGGGCTCGCCGAGTGGCTGGCGATGACCTACGGCGGGCAGGGCATCCGGGTCAGTGCCCTCTGCCCGCAGGGAGTGGACACTCCGATGCTCACCGACGCGCTCGCCGCCGGGCACGTCGGCGCCCGGGTGACCGCCGCGTCCGGGCCGGTGCTCACCCCGGAGCAGGTCGCGGCGGTGGTGGTGGACGGGTTGGCCGCCGAACGCTTCCTGATCCTGCCGCACCCCGAGGTGGCGACGTACGTCCGGCGTAAAACCGCCGACCCGGACGGCTGGCTGGCCGCCATGCGCGGCATGATCCGCCGACTCACCTCCTGACCACCTGCTGGACGCTGCGGCCCTACCCTCCGGTCCGCCCGCTCAGGCCCGAGCCGCCCGCCCGGTCAGCGGGGCCAGCGCAGCGGACCGGGGTGCGCCGACCACCACATCCGCCGCCACCAGGGGCGGGTGGCGCGCAGCGCCGACACGTACGCCACGGCCAGGGCGGCTGCCTGCCGGGCCTGCTCGTCGGTGGTCTGCCCGGGGGCGAACGCGGCGGCGTTGACCAGTGCGGCCAGTTCCCCGACCGGTCCTTCCGGTCCCTCCGTTCCGTCCGGTGCCGGCTGGCGGGTCACCGTCCCGGCCGGCGTCGGCTGTCGGATCGCCGCCTCGCCCGGTGCCGCCTCCTGGGCCCACGCCGCGACCTCGGTGGCCGACAGGTACTGCGGGGTTGGTCGGCCGGCCAGCCGCAGGGCGTCGGTGACCTCCCGCCATGCCCCGGCGGCCCGCTCGGCCGGCCCGCCGACGGTCAGCCGGCGTCGCCGCTGCCGCCGCCGCAGTACCACCACCGTGGCCAGCAGCAGCGTGGCGACCAGCAGCAGTAGACCGGCGGCGCCGGCCACCAGCACCGGCAGCGGGGTACCGGCCGGCCGGGCGGGTGGCGCCGCCACCGGGGCGGCCGACGGGGTCGGTTCGACGGTCGGTGCCGGGGCCTCCGACGGCGGTGTCTCCTCCGGTTTCGGCCGGAAGTCCTCCTCGACCGGCCGGGGCTCGGTCCGTGGCTGCGGCAGCGGGTCGAACGCCACCCAGCCCAGGTCCTCGAAGAGCACCTCCGGCCAGGCGTACGCGTCGGCCGCCCGCACCGGCCCGTCGCCCGCCGGTGCGGAGAAGCCGACCACCACCCGGGTGGGTAGCCCGGTCAACCGGCCCAGCACCGCGAACGCGGCGGCGAACTGTTCCGAGGTGCCCCGCTGACCACCGCCGTTACGGGGACCGAAGAGGAAGAAGTTCAGGTTCGGGTACGCGTGCCCGCTCGGCGCGTCCGCGACCAGCCGGTAGTGCTCGGCGAGGAACTGCTCGATCGCGGCGGCCCGGGCGTACGGTGCGCCGTTGTCGGCGGCCAACTGCTCGGCGAGGCGGCGCAACGCGTCGGGTACCCCGTCGGCGACCTGAAGTACCCGGGCCACCTGCGGTCCGGCCGGTACGTTCGCGGTGGGTAGCAGGTTCCCGTCCTGGTGCTCACGGGCCGAGGTGACCGTGTACCGCAGCCCGGGGCGCAGTCCCTCCGGGTGGATCAGCGTGCCGGTGCCCGGGTCGTACGCCACCCGGGCACCGTCGACCTCCTGCGGGGTGGCCACGGCCGGAAGCAGCCGGCCACTGAGCCCGTCGACGGTGATTTCCTGCCGGACGGTGTCGACCCGGCTGGGCGCGATCGGTTCCACCGGCGGGAGTACCCGACCGGCGTTGCGGTAGGTGGCGCCGACCCGCCAGGTCACCCCGTCGTAGTCACTGAGCACCGCCAGCCGGATCCGGACCCCGTCCGCCAAGCCGGGCTGCGCGCCGTCCGGTGTCGCCGTGCCGTCCGGTGTCGCGGGGCCGTCCGGTGTTGCCGGGCTGTCCGGTGTCGCCGGACCGGCTGCCAGCGCCGGGCCGGCCACCCTGGTCCGGACTTCCAGCAGCTTCTGCTGTGGGTTCAACGCCCACCCCGAGATCCGGATCAGCGGGTTCTCGTCGAGGGTCTCCACCTGCGGCGGCTGCACGTAGCGGCGCGGGTCGACCGGGCGCTCGGTGATCCGGGCCGCCACCACCGGGCCGAGCAGCGCGGCGAGGACGATGACCGCGACCACCCCGGCGGCGGTGGTGGCGGCCATCCGGACCCGCATCGCGGTGCCGACCCCGGGGGCAGGGTCGGCGGCGACCGGAGCCCCGACGGCGGGCCCGGCGGGCAGGGCCAGACCGACCGCCGCGACAGCGGCGAACACCAGGGTCGGCCCGACCGCCGGGTCGGCGTTCGGCCCGACGACGTAGAGCACCCCGGCGTAGAACAGGGCCGGGGGCAGGTAACCGGCGAGCACCCGGCCGGCGCGTACCGCCACCTCCGCACCGGCCAGCCCGGCCAGCCAGGCGGCGACCAGCGGTACCAGCACGGTGTCCGGGGCCGCCTCGACCGGGATCATCGCGGTCAGCAACCGGGGGATGCCGTTGCGGGCCGCCTCCAGCGTCACCCCGGCCAGGTCGCCGGCCAGTCCCGCCTCCCGGGCGGCCAGCCGCATCGCCAGCGCGCCGTAACCGGTCAGGGCCGCCACGGACAGCGGCGCGACCAGCCAGGACGGCAGCCGGCGGGCGGCCACGCTGACCAGGACCGAGCCGACGGCGGCACCGACCACCAGCCGGGTCAGCAGCGGCCCGGCGTAGACCCGGCCGAGCACCACGCCGGCCAGGGAGAGCATCGCGACCAGCACGACCGGCAGCGCGACCGCGCGGACCACCGCCCGCAGGGCGTTCACCACGGGCGTACCCCGTCCCACTCGGCGGCGAACGCGGCACCGTCGGCGGCGTCGAGGACCACCATTCCGGTGGTACCCGCCGGGGTCGGTGCGTCCGCCCCGAAGACCGCGACCAGCACCGACGGGTACGCCCCGCGCAACGCCCCGAGTCGTCCCAGGTCACCCTGGGCACCCGGCCCGGTGAGGAAGACCAGGGTGTCCCCGAGCCGGTCCTGGCGCAGCCGGGTCGTGGCGGTACGCAGCGGATCGTCGAGGGCCCCGCCGTGCAGGTCGACGGCGGCGAGCCGGTCCAGCGGGCTGCCACCCGGGTCCTGGCCGGCGACCAGCAGCAGGGTGACCGGCAGATCGTCGCGCAGCGCGGCGACCAGTACCGACGCGGCGGCCTCACAGGCCGACTCGAAGGTGCCGGCGACCCCGTCGACCACCGAGGGGTGGGCGTGCACCCGGTTGTCCAGCAGCACCACGATCCGGGGCAGGCTGGTGTCGACGTGCTCCCGGACCATCAGCTCACCGACCCGGGCGCTGGTCCGCCAGTGCACCCGGCATAACTCGTCACCGACCACGTACTCGCGCAGCGAGTCGAAGGTGATCGACCCGTGTGGCACCTTGTCCACCCGGCCGTCGAGGCTGCGCCCCGCGCCGGTCGGCACCGCGTGCAGCGGGTGTACCCGGGGATGCACCCAGACGTCGATGCTGTCGCCGTACCGGCGGGTCAGCGTGACCAGGCCGAGCGGATCACGGCGGGTCACCCGCAACGGCCCGACCGGCACCACACCCCGGCGGATGGTGGGCACCGGGTAGCTGACCCCGGTGTCCCGGCCGGGGCGCAGCCGCAGCACCGGTACCGGCACTCGGCGGGACCCGCAGCGGTCCTCGGCGAGCAGGTTGGCCGGGCGGAGCCGGCCCCGGTTCCGGATGGTCAGGTGCATGGTCGCCGGCTCACCCCGGCCCACCCGGTCCGGGTCGGCGTGCCGGTCCACCGCCAGCCGGGGCCGCCAGCCGGCCGTCACCAGGGCGTAGCCGAACGCGCCGGCGGCGGCGACGCCGAGCAGGGCCAGTTCGGGATAGGCGAAGCGGAAACCGGTACCGAGCAGCGCCACCGCGGCGGCGAGCAGCCCGTACCCACGGGCGGTGACGGTCATCGGGCGGCAGGTGAGGGCAGGTGGGGGCCGGTGGTCGTCATGGCGGCGGTGGTCAGGGGCGGGGTGGGGTGGACTGACCCGAGGGCAGCGGCACCGGCACCGAGGCGACCGCCTGGGCCAGCACGTCCAGGGCGGAGACCCCACGGACCTGGGCGTCGGGGGAGAGCAGGATCCGGTGTGCGAAGACCGGCTCCGCGAGGGCCTTCAGGTCCTCCGGCATGATCCAGCCCCGCCCGTCGATCAGCGCGTACGCGCACGCGGCGCGGGTGAGCGCGATGACCCCGCGCGGGCTCACCCCGACCCGCACCTGCGGATGGCTGCGGGTCGCGGCGGCCAGCCGGACGGCGTACGCGTACAGCGGCTCGGCGATGTGCACCCGCTGCGCCATCCGTACCATCTCGCCGACCGTGACCGTGTCGGTGACCGGCGGCAAGGCCTCCGGGGAGCGGACCGTCGCCCCGCGCAGCACCTCGATCTCCACCGCCTCGTCCGGGTACCCCACGGACAGCTTCACCAGAAACCGGTCGAGTTGCGCCTCCGGCAGCCGGTACGTGCCGTCCATCTCCACCGGGTTCTGGGTCGCCACCACCAGGAACGGCCGGGGCACCGGGTGGCGTACCCCGTCCACGGTGACCGTGCGTTCCTCCATCACCTCCAGCAGCGCCGACTGGGTCTTCGGCGACGCCCGGTTGATCTCGTCGGCGATGACGATGTTGGCGAACACCGGCCCGGGATGGAACTCGAACGCCCGGTTCGCCTGGTTGAAGATGGTCACCCCGGAGACGTCGGCGGGAAGCAGGTCCGGGGTGAACTGGATGCGCCGCCACTGCCCCTTGACGGTCGCCGCGATCGCCCGCGCCAGGGTCGTCTTGCCGACCCCCGGTACGTCCTCCAGCAGCACGTGCCCCTGGGCGAAGAGCGCGGTCAACGCCAACCGGACCACCTGCGGCTTGCCCAGCACCACCGAGTTGACGTTCTCGGCGAGCCGGGCGGCCAGCGCGGCGAAACCCTGCACCTCGGCCTGGCTGAGCGGCTCGTGGCTGTTCACAACGGGTGGTGCTCCTTGCCTACGGTGTCACGACGGTCCGGCGTTCCCGGGCGACCGTACCGGTCGCCCCAGGAACGGCCCGGTCAACAGTTGGGCAGGATGCCGATGTCGTCCCCGCCCTCCAGGTTGAGCCAGGCCCACGGGATGTAGTTCTGCCCCTTGTAGTCGACCCGGACCCACCAGGTGCTCTGCTTCTGGTTGTTGTAGATCCACGAGTCGACGCTCTCGCCCTGCCGCTTGCAGTACGCCTTCAGCCGGGTGCCCGGCTCCGCCCAACCGACCTGCCGGTTGTTGTCCTGCCGGGGCACCGAGAAGACCTCGTTGCCGTTCCGGCCGTCCACATCGGCGTTGCAGTACGTGCGCTGATCGCCGTCCGGGCCGTTGTTGCAGGTGGCGATCCCGTACAGCGCGGCGGTCGACTGGGCACGGGTCGCCGTGCCGTTGCCGGCCGCGTTCGTCGCGGTCACCGTGAAGGTGTACGCCGTGCCCGGGGTCAGACCCGGCACCCGGATGCTGGTGCAGGTACCCTTCGCCACCGGCTCACCGGGGGTGGCCGCCGTGCAGGTGACCTGCCCGCCACCGGCATCCACGGTGAACCGCAGCGTCACCGAGGTGGCGTCGGCCGTCGCCCCGGTCACCGTCACCCGGGGCGGGGCGACCGTACGGGCGGTGGCCGCCGCCTCCGGCCCCGGACCGGCCTCGTTGACCGCCTTCACCGTCACCCGGACGCTCTGCCCGTCACCCAGCCCACCGACCGTGGCCCGGGTGTCGGTCACCTCGCTCGTCCGGCCACCCGCGTTGACCAGGTACTTCGTCACCGGCCGGCCGTTGGCCACCGCCGGTGACCAGTCCAACGCGACGGTGCCCGGCCGGTCGGCGACCGTGCGCGCCCGCAGCTCGACCGGTGCGCCCGGCGCCGCGTACGGCACCACCGTGTTACTCACCGGCGACGCCTTCGACCCGGCACCCCGGGCGTTCACCGCCACCACCGTGAACGCGTACTGCGTGCCGTACTCCAACTCACCGGCCGGCACCACCAGCTCCGTCCCGGTCGACTCGCCCGCCGGGGCGTTCGCGCCGGCCGACACCGCGGTCACCACGTACCGGGCGATCTTCACGCCCTGCCCGTTCGCGGCCGGCCACCTCACCACCACCGTGCCGTCCGGCCGCTCCTGCGCGGTCACGCTGACCGGCGCGTCCGGCACCTCGGCGGTCGGCACCACCGGGTTGCTCAGCCGGGCCGGACCGGCACCCTTGGCGTTCACCGCGTGCACCGAGAACCGGTACGTCGCACCGTTGGTCAGCCCGGTGATCTCCACCGAGCGCTGGTTGGCGCCCACCTCCACGGTCCGGCCGGCGCCCTCCACCACGTACCTCGTGACGGCCGCACCGTTTGCCGGGGCCGGCCGCCAGCTCACCCGCGCCTGCGCGTCACCGGCCGCCGCGATCACCTGCCGGGGCGCACCCGGCTTGCCCACCTGCGGCTTGCGCGGCGGAGGCGGCGGCGGGGGAGCCGGCGGCGGATCCCCGCCCAGCACATCGTTGGCGTACTTGTCGACCACCCGCACCGTGTGCTTCTCGTCGACCACCCGGGCGGTGGCGGAGTTCGGCGCGTTGATGAACAGCCGGTTCTCCCGCACCTCCAGCTCCAGCGGGCCGCGTACCCCGTCCGGGGCGATCGTGTCGACCAGCTTCCCGTCGGCGTCGAAGGCGTACACCGCGCCGGTGGCGTCGTCGGCGCAGTAGAACCGCCCCTGCCAGGCCACCGCCGCACCGAGCTGGTTACCGGTGCCCGGCACCACGAACTGTCGTACCGCGCCGTCCGGACCGATCACGTGTACCGCGCGGGCGTCCGGCACGGTCACCGGCACCTGCGCGCCGTCGGTACGGGCCGGCAGCGTCCCCGGCCCGGCCATGGTCAACTTCACGGTGCGCTGCTCCTCGCCGCGCACCGTGGTCAACGCGCTGGTGGTCCGGTCCAGCACCGCCACCCCGTCGTCCAGGGTGGAGATGACCAGCTCATGGCTGGGATCGGCGACGGTGACCGTGCGTACCCGCGCCGGGCTGACCCCACCACCCGCGCCGGCTGCCGTCGCCGCCGCCGAGGGCAGCTTCCCGGCGGTGATCGCGGTGACCGTGCCCTCGCTCGGCACCGCGATCCACAACCGACCCTTACCGTCGAACGAGCCGCCGGTGATCCCCGGCGGGAAACGCACCGGCTCACCCACCGGCACCAGCGAACGTGGATCGAGTTGCCGGACGATGCCCTGCACCGCGTCGATGACGAACGCCGCGTCATCGTGCAACGCGACGTTGACGCCGAGGCCGGGCGTGGTCCGGGTGGTCGCGGTGACCTGGAGGGTAGCCAGGTCCAGCGAGCTGACCTGACCGGTGTTCAGGTCCCGCAGTACCAGCATCCGGTCGGTCTGCACCACCTGCATCGGGTGGCTGCGGGCCTGCGGCACCTCGACCCGGGTGTCCACCCGCGCGGTGATCCCGTTGACCCGGGCCAGTTCACTGCGGGCGGTGCTCCACAACCAGGAACTCGCGTCGTACCCGGCGACCGCATTGTCCGCCGCACCCAGCCCGAGGACGGTCAGACCCATCGCGGCGAGCAGCGCCGAGACCGTACCGATGGTGACGACCCCGCCGCGCAGCAACCGCGACCGGCGCCGGGGCCCGTCCGGCACTCCGCCGTCATCGTCCTTCGTGGTGCCGTTGTCTGTGGTGACCACAGCCGGCCGCCTCCCCATGCTGTTACCGCTGGTCCGGCGCCGTCGACGCCGCCCCGCCCCCCAGGTCGGCTGCCATCCTATGACCTGGTCGAGTCGGCAGGGAACCCGCACGGTCCGGCTTCGGACACCCAGAGTGGGCATCATGGAGGCTGCCGACGGTGCTGGTCAGCGCGGTGCGGCCGACGTGCCCCGGTTGGTGCAGACCTGGCCGGACGTGGCGTACGTGTTGGTGGAGTAGACCGCCAGGATCGTGAAACAGTAGTCGACCCGGGGATTGAGCCCGTTGATCGTGTAACTGGTCTGCCCCGGGTCGATGGTCGCCATCGCCCCGAGCTTCTGGCCGCTGCGCCCGCCGGCCACCACGAACGGCACCGCACCGCCGGAGGGATCCCGCCAGGTGATCGTGATGGTCGAATCGTCGTCGCGCAGCCGCAGATCGGTGGGGGGTGCACCACCGACCGTCGGGGCCGCGCTCGGCGGCGCGGCCGGGGGCGTGGTCGGGGGCCCCGCCGGCGGTGCCGGCTCCGACCGGTCCCCGAGCATGTTGACCACCACCAGCACCGCGCCGACCACCGCGAGGACCGCCACCAGGGCGGCCACGCCCGCGATGACCGTCGCCGTCCGGCCGCGCGAGCCACCGGCCTTCTGCGGGTACGCCCCGGACGGCGCGTACCCAGCCGGGTGGTGCGCTGGTTGGTGCAGCGGGTGCGGTGGCGCCGAGGTCTGGTGTCCCGGGTACGGCGGTGTCGAGGTCTGGTGTCCCGGGTGCGGCGGGGTGGAGGTCGGCCGGGCCACGTGCGGCGGTGCCGAGGTCGGATGTCCCGGGTGCGGTGGCGCCGAGGTGGGGTGCCCTGCGTGGGGTGGCGCCGAGGTGGGGTGCCCGGTGTGCGGCGGTGCCGAGGCGGGGCGGGCCGAATGCGGCGGCGCCGGGATGTGGTGCGTCGGGGCCTGCCTGGGCGTCGCCGGTTGTGGGGCGGGTGCGGTGGCCGGCGGTGTGGGTGCCGCCGGCCGCGTGCCGGTGGTCACCGGCCGGCTGAGCGGCGGCAGTTGCACCGTCGCCTCGCTGAACGCCCCGGAGGCGCCGGCCGTCGGCTCGGTGCCAGGGGCAGTGGACGACGGTGTGGTTGGCTGCGCAGCATCCGGGACCGGCGCCGGCGCCGGCTTCGGCGGTACGGGCATCGGGGCCGGCTGCGGTGCTACCGGGGCTTGTCGAGGGCTCGGCGCGGGTGCCGGTGCGGGCGTCGGCGGTGGTGTGGGCTGGGCTGGCGGTGTTGGTGGGGTCGGTGCTGTTGCTGGCAGCGGTGGCGTTGACGGGGCCGGTAGGGCGGGAGCGGCGTCGCCCAGGTACTCCCGGGCAGCGGCCACCGCCCAGTGGTCCGGGCCGAGTACGGCGGGACCGGCGGTCGCCACCCGCAGGTAGTTCCGGCGCGCCTCGTGCCGATTGCCCAACTCCTGCGCCACCCCGCCGAGATCGGCGGAGAGGGTCAGGATCAACGGGTTGTCGTCACCGGTGCGACGCAGGGCGGCCTCCAGCGCGACCTCCAGTACCCGCCGGGCGCCGGCCGGATCGTCGGCCTCCCGGTGGAACCGGGCCAGCATCTGGGCGGTACCCAGCACCTCAGGATGATCAGCACCGAGGGCCGGCCGGGCATTCTCGAGGACATCCTCCAGGAGTCGGCAGGCACCGGTCAGATCACCAGCGGTACGTAACGCGAGCGCCCGGTGCTGCACCGGGGCGAGGGGAGAGGGCTGGGACACGACCGCCATGCTGCCCGCCGTCAGTGTCCGTGCGCCAGTCCACCGGCGCGTCGGTACGGTCGGGTTGCGTCAGCCCGACGGCGATGATCAAGGACCTGACGTGCTCAGACAGAGACGGCTGGTGGCGATGTGCATGATCCATCCGGGGCGTGTACAGTAATCCTCCGTGCGGCCCGCTGGACCGGCTGGCAGGCGATCGATCGCCTCATCCGGTCAGGTTGAGCTGCATGAGCAAGTCCGGGTGGCGGAATGGCAGACGCGCTAGCTTGAGGTGCTAGTGCCCGTATAGGGCGTGGGGGTTCAAGTCCCCCCTCGGACACCAACCAGAGTATGAGGAAGAACGGCCGCTGAGCTGGGCAAAACCAGCAAGGCGGCCTTCGTCGTTTCCGGGGCGCAGTTCGCGCCGGGAACGTCTCGGGAACATCGGTCCCGGGGAGATCGTCGACGGCGGGTCCGGGTCGCTCGTTGACCCCGGCCGACCTAGACGGTTACGGTCCCACCGTTGCGCATATAAGCGCGACCGGCGGCGGGCCCGGCAACGGCCACGGCCGCCTGTTCACGTGGAGGAACAGCGAGTGGCGACCATCGAGAAGAGGCCGTCCCAAGACGGCAAGGTGATCCGCTGGCGGGTGAAGTGGCGGACCGGCGGCAGCGGCAGGTGGGACGGGCGGCAGTTCGAGCGGAACGGCGACGCGAAGCGCTTCAAGGCCCTCGTCGAGGCCCACGGCCACGTCATGCCACCGCTGAAGGCGCTGGCCGAGCACGGCTTCGGCTACCTGGTGCCCGGCGACGTCACGCCGACGCTGCAGCCGGCCGATGAGAAGCTGACCTTCTGGGCCTACGCCGAGGAGTGGCTGGGCACGTTGGTGAAGCCGCACCCAGAGACGGTGCGCAAGTACCGGGAGCGCCTGGAGAAGCACGTCTACCCGCGGCTGGGCGACCGGCCGATCGCCGAGATCACCCGGCGGGAGATGCGCGAGTGGCAGCAGGGCCTCCGTGACGGCGGGCTGTCGGCGAAGACGATTGCCAACATCCGGGGCGAGACGGTGGTGCCGATCTTCAAGGCGGCGTGCCGACCAGGCGAGGACGGCGAGCCCGCCGTGCGGACGTCGAACCCGATGGACGGCCTGCCGCTACCCGAGGGCCCGCGCACCGAGCGGGACATCCTGGAGAGCCCGGACGAGGCCCGGCTGTTCCTGGAGGCGGCGTACCAGGTGGACCCGGAGGCGGCGGACCTGCTGCTGTGCAAGCTGTCGACGGGGCTGCGCTGGGGTGAGGTGTCGGCCCTGCCACCCCGGGCGGTCAACGTCGCCCGCAGCACGGTGTCCATCGTGCAGGTCCTGCGGAAGGTGAACCGGCGGTGGGTGGTTGAGCCCAAGCCGAAGACGAAGCAGGGCTACCGGGAGGTGCCGCTGACCGCCGCGGTGGCGCGGATGGTCGCCGAGCGGTGCGTGGCCGCCAGCCGCGAGCCGGGCCGGCAGTTCGTGTTCGTGGCGCCGCGCGGCAACCACTGGCGGTACGAGGACTTCTACACGGACCGGTGGGTGAAGATCCGCGACCTGGCCCGCGAGAATGGCCTGCCGCGCCGGATGACGATGCACGGGCTGCGGCACTCGCTGCTGACGCTGCTGGCCACGGAGGGCGTCGATCTGGCGGCGCTGCGGACGATGGCCGGGCACGCCAGCGTGACGACGACGATGAACGTCTACGTGCACGCGACCCGCCGGCACCATGAGCCGGTGCGCCAGATCGTCGGGGACTTTCTCGGCGTCGATGCGTTGACCGTGGGCTCACCGGTCGGGTAGCGAGGCCCACCCGACAGCGAGCGGGCGGCGGATCACCCGCCGTCCGCTCGGGCGCCATCGGCCAGCGTGCTGCAGTGGCATCGGGCAGGCAACCGTGCGCCCACCTTCCGGGCCAAGGTTGCGGCAGTGGGGCATCATGCCCAGCGTGGATCCGTACCCCGAGGACAGCGACCGAAGGCAAGGGCTCGCGAAGTCCGCCGAGATGGCCATCTCGTTCGTGCCCGTCGCGGGCAGCGCCCTCCAGGTCGCCTTCAACGAACTCGCTGGCCGGCGCCTTGCCGACCGGCGCGCCCGCTGGCTGAACGACCTTGCTGCGAAGGTGCACCAGCTCGAAGATCAGGTCGGTGACTTCGCGAAGCTCACCAGCGAGGACGCGTTCATGGACGCGCTGACCACCGCCGCGCAGATCGCCGACCGCACCTCACGAGCCGAGAAGCTCGAGGTGCTGCGCAATGCGGTCGTCAACTCCGCGATGCCCGACGCGCCGGACGTCGACACGCAGCAGCTTCTCTTCGACATGATCGACCGGTTTACCCCGACTCACATGCGAATGCTGCAGCTGCTCTCCGATCCGCCTGGCTGGTTCGACCGCTACGGCATTCCTCGGCCGAACATCTACATGGGCCCGAAGATCGGCATCATCGAGGCCGGCATGCCGGAGCTTGCCGGGCGTCGCGATCTGATCGACCGATACGCCGGTGCACTCACCACCACTGGCCTGATCAACCAGTCGCTCACCGGGATGATGACGGAGAACGGACTGTGGGCGCCGGCGACGACTCCGCTCGGTGTTGAGTTCCTGGCCTTCATCGCGGACCCCGAGAGCAAGGCCGACTAATCTTCGCGCCGCTGCGGGCCGGCCGTGGGTTCGTTACGCGAGGCCGCTGCTGCTGAAGGATCGTGTTCGGGCGCGCCGCGCCGGGCCCGTGCAGGCGAGAGCATGGAGGAGACGCAGGTGACGAGTATCGCCTCGGACGGAGGGGCGGCGGAGGAGTCGATCGACCCATCGTGGTGGGCCCCCGCGGTGGTAGATGGGAACGGCCTCTCACGCGGGAACGAATGCCCCGAGATGTTTTCGCACGACCTCGCCCGCCTGAGCGCTGAAGCTCGGGTAGATGCAGGAGAGGACAGCCTCAGGACGCGCGTGCTGGACGTGCTGGCGAAGGCGGCGTCCCCCATGCTGGTTCCCGACAACTGGACGGAGCCTTACACGCCCGCCATACAGATCGGGAATCGCCGATCATTCGTCCCGGAAGACTTCAGCGAGCCGGAGCTCGAGTTGCTGGCGCGCCTCGTGCCCCTCATCGAGGAGCCGACGCTGAGGGCCAGGGCCGCCGACATCGCATGGTCCTACGGCAACCGGCGCAACATGGACCTACTGTCGGCTGCGGTGGATGCGTACCGCTCGGTGCCGCTAGAGCGCGACGCCTGGCTTGAGGCGGGTCGTGACGGCTGGCGACGGGCGCTTGAGTTGTCGCTGCGCCGAGGCAAGGCCGGCCGCCAGACCGTCATGGAGATGACGACGGAGCTGGCCGAGTTTCTGCTTGCCAAGGATGGCTCTGCGGGTTTCATGCTGACCCAGATTTCGGACCTGCTGCGCATAGTCAGGTCCGTTGATCAGTCACCTCGGGAGCTGGCCGACCACTTCGTATCGCTTGCCGCTACCGTCGCCGGGAACCATCGGCTCAGGCGCGCGTACGAGCGCCACGCCTGTACCTGGTTCTCGCGGGCGGGCGAGACTGACCTCGCCAATGAGTGCATCGAGCGCGTCGCCCAGGCGTACATCGACGAGGCGGACGAGCGACTAGCGCAGGACAGGGGCGCGCTCGTTGCCGGCATGTTTATCGAGAAGGCCATCGCGACCATACGTGGTCTTCCGCGGAAGTACCGCTCCGCGCGCGGTCTCGACGGGCAACTCCAGGAGCTGCGGGACCGGCTCGCTGACATGCGAGAGCTCTCGCTAGAGGAGATGATGCTCATCCAGTCGGACCCAATCGACATCACTGCCTATGTTGAGGATGCGCGCAAGGTGGTGTCTGGGAAGGAGCGGCTCGAAGCACTCGTGAGTCTCGCAGGAATCGTGCCGCTGATCGACGCCACGAAGGAGATGGCCGACGAGCGAGAGCGCATGCAGGGGAGCGTGTCGGGTCTGTTCGGAAGCTCGACGTTCAGCACGGATGCACGCAAGGTTGCTGCTCGGGCGGGACTCGGTGTGGGCGAGCCGTCCGACGAGGCAGTCTTCGCCGAGGTGGTCCGGGCATTCAGGTGGAGGATCGACCTCCACGTCAAGGCACTCATCTACCCTGCCCTCGAGGTGCTGATGCTCGAACACCGCTTCGACACCGGATTCCTCACAGACATCTGCTACGAATCGCCGACCGTCCCCCCGGGGCACGCCGGCCTGTGGGCGCGTGGGCTGTGGCACGGGCTTTCCCGCGACTTCCCGTCGGCCATTTCGATGCTCGTACCCCAGGTCGAGCAGATGGTGCGCGTTCACCTGAAGGCCCACGGGATCTTCACACTCCTCGTGGACGAGAACGGCGTCGAGACGGAGAAAGGGCTCAACGCCCTGCTTGAGATGCCGGAGTCCCTGGAGCTGTTGGGACCTGATCTCACCCTAGAACTGCGTGCCCTGCTGTGCGAACAGCTCGGCCCAAACCTGCGTAACGACCTGGCGCACGGGTTGCTCAACGACCCCCAGTCGTGGAGTGCTGCAGCGGTCTACGCGTGGTGGTTGTGCCTGCGACTGGTGGTCCTGCCCTACTACCGCATGCTCATGGAGGCGCAGGCAGAGGCCGGTTCTGCGGGTGAGGCAACGGACGTGGAGCGATCGAGCTGAGGGCCACTGCGGGAGCGATCAGGTCAAGGTGCCGCACGGACCGCAGCAGCACCACCTAGCAGCGCGGGCGGCGTGCCAGGTGCAGTGCTGACCGCCCGCGCTGGGACCAATCCTCCTAGGATGCTCTAGAAGGTGTGCGAGGGGCCTCCGGGTGCCGGCATCGGGCCGGCGCTAGAACCGATATAGCGATCGCTGCTCCGGAGGCCCCCGCGATCAGCGCCGCGCCAACGCCGGGCACGCCTGGTAGGCGGCGGCCAGATCATCGTCCGTGAACCGGACGAGCCGGCCGAGCCGGTGGCAAGGCACGCGGCCCTTGGACACCCAGCGGCGCAGAGTGGTCTCCGCGATGCGGAGCTTCTCTGCGGCCTCCGAGTAGGTGTACTCGTTCCTCACGTCGGCCTCCTTCGTCTGGATGTGGGGCCACACTAGACCATTGTGGCCGCATAGGTCTACGGTGGGCCGCGCCGGGCCACGAGTGGTTAGATCGGCCGTGTTTGCCCTCGCAGCCCTGCAAGGTGTAGGGCTACTATCTAGCACTGCGTGTACGTCATGCTGCGCTGGAAGTGCTGTTGGTGGCACACCGCCGGTCCACGGCGGGGGACCAGGTTCGAGTCCTGGCCGGCGCTCGACGCCCGGCCACAGGAGAAGGTGGTGAGCGGCGTGTTCCACGGCAGCATCCCGGCCGACCTGCGCTCGATCATCTACGAGCACGCCGAGTCGTGGCCCGACACCGACCTGTACGTCGGTTGCAGCGGGAACTTCACGATCGAGCGGACGTTGCACTCTCGGCCCGGCGAGCGCCGGGCCATCCACAGCAACGACGTACAGGCGTACTCAAGCGCGCTCGGCTGGTGGCTCGCCGGCCGCGGCCTCGACTACCGGCTCAAGGACGAGCACCGCGACGAACTGGCCTGGCTGGAGCCCTACCTGGCCACCTCGACGGACATCCTCGCCACGCTGATGCTCGGCACCCGGTTCCTCCAGTACGTCGGCCGTAGCGGCGTCTACTACGAGCGAATGGTCCGGGCGACCGTTGGCCAGTTCCCGACGATGCACGCCAAGACGGTCGCCAAGCTGAACGCGCTCACCCTCCGGCTGGCCTCCTACTACTGCGGGGACGTCCGCGACTACCTCCAAGAACTGGTGCCGGCCGAAGCGCCGGTGGCGATGTTCCCGCCGTTCTACGCGGGCGACTACGAGCAGCAGTTCGCCGGCATCGACGAGTTCTTCGACTGGCCCGCGCCGACGTACGACACCCTCGACGAGGACGGGAAGGAGGAGATCATCGGGGCGGTCCTCGACCGCCCTCACTGGATCCTCGGCCTCCACATCGCCCGCGACGAGCTGCGCCCGTGGCTACGTGGTGTCGTGCAGACGTCGAACCGCGGCATGCCGATCTTCGTGTACGCCTCGTCGGGTAACCGGCGGGTGGTCGCGCCCGCCCAGCAGGTAGCGCCGATCCTCATGCCGAAGATCGGCCGCGACGAAGAGCTGGGCGACCGCATGGTCATCCACGTGCTCACCGGCGGGCAGTTCGCCGCCGTCCGGTCGCAGTTCATGTCCAAGACGATCCTGCCCGGGTCGCCGCTGCTCGCCTGCGGTGTCAGCGTCGACGGGCGTCTCATCGGCGCGTTCGCCTACCTGCCGCCGAAGTTCGACCCGGCCTGCGCGTACCTCATGAGCGACTTCCCGGTGTCGTGGACCCGATACCGCCGGCTGGCCAAGCTGATCGTCATGGCGGCCGCGAGCCGCGAGGCGCAACTGCTCCTACAGCGGTCCCTGTCGCGGCGGCTCACCTCCTGGTCGACGACGGCGTTCACCGACCGGCCGAACTCGGCCAAGTACGGCCGGGGCATCCCCGGCGTGAAGCTCCAGAAGCGGAGCGAGCCGGCCGCCGACCGCATCCACCGCTACCAGCTTCAGTACGGCGGTCCGCTGGGCGACTGGACGCTGGCCGAGGCGCTGGCCGAGTGGAAGCGCCGCCACGGGAAGGACAGCCGATGAGCGACGAGCACGACGACGGCCCGCTGAACCTGCGCCGCCAGGCGGTCGACCCCAACAGCCTGACGTTGCTGGAGGTCAACGCGCGGTACATGCGGAAGGAGACCTACGACCGCCTGGTGGCGAACGTGCGCCGCGACGGCGCGTTGACCAGCACGCCGCTGGTGTGGAACGACACGGCCGGCGGCCGGCTGGTGGTCCTCTCCGGCAACCACCGGATCATGGCCGCCCGTGAGGTCGGCCTGGAGGCCGTCGACATCATCGTGGTCGACCAGGACCTGTCGCGTTCCCGACAGGTCGCCCTCCAGCTGTCCCACAACGCCATCGAGGGCGAGGACGACCCCGCCACGTTGAAGCAGCTCTACGAGGAACTCGACGACGTCGACTGGCGGTCATACTCCGGCCTCGACGACAAGCAGCTCGACCTGCTCGCGCAGGTCGAGCTGGAGGGCCTGTCCGAGGCCAACCTCGACTTCGCCACGGTCCAGCTGGTGTTCCTGCCGCACGAGCTGGACGCCGCCCGCGCGTCCTTCGAGGAGGCCCGCAAGGTCGTCTCCGCCGACGCCCGCTGGCTCGCGGGCTACGGCGACTACGAAGCCACCCTCGACGCCCTCGCCACCGCCCACGGTGCCCACAACGTCGGCAACGTCGCCACGGCGCTCGGGCTCATCCTCGCTGTGTTCGAGCGGCACCTTGGGGAGCTGCGCGACGGCGTCTGGTACGACCCGGAAGCCGGCGAGCCCATCGGCAACGCACACCGCCTCGTCCCCATCGAGACGGTCATCGAGACCCGCTCGATGCCCGCGGACGCGGCGGCCGTGCTCGCCCGCGCCGTCGACCAGCTCGTCCGCAAGGGCGAGGTGCCCGCCGACCAGCGCTGGCGGGCCCTGGAACTCCTGGCCGCCGACTACCTCGCGGGCTGACCACCCCACCCGGCCGAGCCGGACCGGCACCCACCGGCCCGGTCGACGATCGCGCCAACCAACAGGAGGAGAGCATGACCGATAACGACCCGTACGCCGGCCTCGATGAGCGTCAGGTCGCCGAACTCGACCGCCGCTGCGACCACCACCCGCCCCAGACCCTGGCGCAGGTCGAGCAGCACCAGCAGTGGCGGTCGACGATCAAGGCGGCCATGGCCGAGGCGATGCGCAGCCTCCCGCCCGGCCGGGAGACGTCCCTCGTCCTCACCGCGCTCGACGACGCCCTGATGTATGGCAACGCGGCGATCGCCCGACCACCCATGAACGGCGGACGCAAGAGCGTGCGCTGAGCCGGGGCGTGACCCGGCCTCGCCTGGGCCGGGCCACCCGTACCAGTACGAGGAGGTGACCTTGAGCGAGCTGGATGTCCTGCCCTGGGACCGGCAATACCGCGAGCCCGAACGCGCGTACAGCTACTTCGCCCTGTACCGCGACCTCGGCCGTACCCGGACCGTCGCCAAGGTCGCCACCGAGGTCAACAAGAGCCGGGATTACCTCCACAAGCTCGCCACGCGGTGGAGGTGGGTCCAGCGGGCACAGACGTTCGACCGGGAACAGGATCGGCTGTACGCCGAAGGTCTGGCCGAACGCCGCCGGGACATGGCCGACCGGCACGCCCGGATCGCCTCCGCGCTGCAAGCGAAGCTCGTCGCCCGGTTGCAGAGCCTCGACACGGCCAAGCTGAGTCCCGGCGACATCGCCCGCTGGCTGGAGGTGGCGACCCGGGTCGAGCGCCTGGCCCTGGGCCTGCCGGACTCGACGACGGCGCACACCGGCCCGGACGGCGGACCGATCCGCGCCGAGGTCGACCAGATGAGCGAGCAGCAGCGGGCGGACTTCTTCCGGGCGCTGGTGGCGGAGGCCACCGCTCGCGCCGGCCAGGCCGTCGGCGGCAACGCCGACCGCGACGGCGGCCACGACGAGGACGACGAAGAAGACGACGGCGAGGAGGAAGCCGGTGAGCCGGCGTCGCCGCAGGAGTGACGGAGAGGTGTGGGTTGCGGTGGAGACGCGTGCGCCCCGGTGGGCGGTGTGGCTCGTGGCGGTCGGATCGGTGCTCGTCGGCCTGGCTGCGACCGCCATGGTGACAGTGCTGGTTGTGCGGTGAGCCGAGAGATGAGGTCCGTGCGTCTGCTCCTCGGCCACCGGGTTCCTCCGCCCGTCGAAGCGGTGGCGGTCGGGGTGGCCCGGGTGCCGGGTACACCGTGGGCCGACCTGAACCGGAAGCCGCAGGTTCGGCCCCGCCGGCTGACCCGGGTGCAGCGAAGGACTCTCGCCCGCCGCGCCTGGGCGTGGCGGCTGCTGCTGGGCGCCTGGTTCGCCCTGGTCGCGCTGGCGGTGTGGCTCGGCGTGCGGTGGCTGGGCCTGCCCGGGTTGGCGTGTCCGGTGCTGATGCTGTCCGTGCTGGTGGCCCTGGTCTGGTGCGCGCTCGTCGACCTGACCGAGCGGGAGCGCACGATGAGGGCGGGGAACTGAGCGATGCTGCTGGCGTACCCGGACCCAGCGCTCATGACGGACGCCGAGCTGGCCGCGTACCTGCGCGAGGTGTCCGAGGTGCAGGGGCTCGTCCGGTACGACTGGCCTCGGCACGCCCGGCCGGAGCAGCTGGAGCCCGACCGGGCGTACCGGATCTGGATGCTGCTCGCCGGCCGGGGCTTCGGCAAGACCCGGACCGGCGCGGAGACGGTACGGAAGTGGGCGGCGGCGAAGCCGGGTGGGCACTACGCGGTGATCGCCAAGACGCACCGCGAGGTGTACAACGTCTGCTTCACCGCCCGGCGGGCCGGACTGCTCGCCGTGGTGCCGCCGAAGGACGTGCGGGCGTTCAACAAGAGCGAGCCGTACCTGGAGCTGCGTAACGGGGCCATCATCCGAGGGTTCGGCGCGCAGGACCCGGACACCCTGCGGGGGTACGACTTCGACGGCGTCTGGTGTGACGAGTACGCCGCCTGGCCGGTCCAGACGGCGCAGGGTGTCTTCGACATGGCCTGGTTCTGCATGCGGGAGGCCGAGTCACCGCACATGGTCATCAGCACGACGCCGAAGCCGTTGCCGCACGTCAAGAAGCTGCTGGCGCGGGCGGCGAAGCAGAAGCGGAAGCGCCGGCCCCGGGTGGTCGTCACCCGCGGCAAGACGTTGGACAACGCGGCGAACCTCAGCCCCGAGGCGCTGGAGGAACTGCTGGAGCAGTACGGCGGCACCCGGCTCGGTCGGCAGGAGTTGGACGCCGAGCTGCTGACCGACGTCGAGGGTGCCCTGTGGAAGTCGGCGTGGATCGAGGCGGGTCGGGTCGACCGGGACGACGTGCCGCCGATGGTCCGGACGGTCGTGTCGGTCGACCCCGCCGACACGGTGTCGGAGACGAGCGACGAGACGGGCATCGTCGCTGTCGGCCGGGGTGAGAACGGCGAGCACTACGTGCTGGCCGACCGGAGCATGAAGATCGCCGGCATGGCGGCGGCCCGCCGGATCTGGCAGTGCTACCTGGACGTCGACGCGGACATGGTCATCTACGAAGGGTCGTCGGCGTGGATGCGGGACATCCTCGTCGACGCGTGGGTGGCCATGCAGAAGGAGGGCCTGCTGCCCGGCGGCGATCCGCCGCTGGACGTCGTGCAGGCCCGGGTGAGCAAGCGGGTGCGTGCCGAGCCGGTGGCCGCCCGGTACGAGGTCGACCCGCCCCGGGTGCACCACGTCGGCGCGTTCCCGGCGTTGGAGGACCAGCTGACGACCTGGACGCCGGAGTCGGGAGACTCGCCGGACCGGCTGGACGCCCTGGTGCACGGGGTGACGTACCTGCGGTCGAAGGAGTCCCGGCGGGCAGTGGTGGCGTCGCCGTTGCGGCGCAAAGTCGCAGGTCACGGCGCTTCCTGATTAGACAGGGATGATCTTGATTGATACAATGATTATGTACGGCTCTGATCCGTACACATGTTCACGTGGAACAGGAAGGACCAAGAGGTGACCGCACCAACCAAGAGCAGGCGCCCCAAGACGAAGGCGCCGTACCTGGCCCAGCTCGACCCGCGAGAGCTGGTCGCGCACCCTAGCAACCTGCGGCGTGCCCTCGGCGACCTGACCGAGATGCGCGCCTCGATCGCCGCGTACGGCGTGTGGCAGGCCCTGACCGTCGTCCCCGAGGACGGCGGCCACCGCATCGTCGCCGGCCACCGGCGGGCCGCCGCTGCGGCCGAGGCATTGGAGGCCGGCGAGTGGCCGGACGGCATGGCGCATACCGTCCCGTGCCTCGTCCGCCCGGACATGGTGGGCCTGAGCCCTGAGCAGATCGTGGCCATGCTGGTCGAGAACGACCAGCGTGCCAACCTCACCGAGTCGGAGCGGGCCGCCGGGTACGCGCAGCTGGAGCTGTTCGGCCTGGACGTCACCGAGATTGCCCGGCGCACCGGCCGGAAGAAGGAGCACGTCCAGTCCGCGCTCAAGCTGACCAAGCTGGGTGACGCGGCCACCACGGCGGCCGACGAGGGAAAGCTGACCCTCGACGACATCGCCGAGCTGGCCGAGTTCGAGGACGACCCGAAGGCGATGGAGCGGATCCTCAAGGACGTCGGCAGCGGGTGGGGCATCAAGCACAAGGCCGGCGAGGAGCGCCGCAAGCGCAAGGTCAAGGAGGCCCTCACGAGCCTGACCGCCGAGCTGGAGGCGGCCGGCGTGAAGATCGTGAAGAAGCCGAAGGAGTGGCCGTACAACTGCGCGATGGCGCGCGTCGACCAGCTGGAGACGGCCGACGGCAAGGAGATCGACCCGGAGGCGGTCAAGGCGCTCGACGGGTACGGCGCACTGATCGAGGAGCGGTACGAAGGGGCCGAGGCGATCGTCGTCTGCCTCGACCCGGAGGCCCACGGCTACCGGCGAACCGGGCACAGCTATTACAAGAGCCCGGCCGAGGTCGCCGCGAAGGAGGCAGCCAAGAAGGCCCAGGAGGAGCTGCGGGCCCGGCTCCAGGAGGCCGGGGCCGTGCGGCGGAAGTTCCTCATCGAGAAGTACGGCAGTGCGAAGGGCGCGAAGGGCCTGCTGATCGAGGCGATGCGGTTCGCCGTGGTGTGGCCGGACTTCCTCCACCACGCCCTCGACCGGGAGCTCATCAAGGAGCTGTGCGGCGGTGACCTGACCGAGGGCGTGACCGCCGGCCAGGACCGGCTGAACCGACTGCTGGTGGCTCGGCTGATCGGGGCCCAGGAGGAGAACGCCTCGCGGGTCGCCGAGGGTCGGTGGTCGGCGCACGAGGACCTGGTCGTGCTGTGGCTGAACCGGCTGGAGGAGGACGGCTACGAGCTGTCCCAGGCCGAGGCGACGATGCGCGCCCAGCTCATCGCCAGGGAGGAGGAGCGGAAGCGCGCCGAGGCCGAGGAGGAGGCGGAGGCCCTGGCGTACGAGGCCGAGCTGGCAGCCGAGGAAGCCGTAGACGAGGAGGACGACGGCGAGCCGGCGGTCGTTGACGTGCACCTGCCGAAGGGCGACGTCGAACCGGGCGGCACCGAGCCCGACCCGTGTGCGGAGGTCGACCTGGACGAGGAGTCGCAGGCGTGACCAACCTCGTCCCCGCCCGGGTCGCCTACGCGACCGGGCCCCGGGACGAGCGGGCGGCGGCCACTGAGGTGGCCGCCGCCCGGCGGACCCGGGACGTACCCGACCTGGCGACCTTCGATGTCATCCTGGTCAACTCCAGCGGGGGCAAGGATTCCCAAGCGATGCTGGATGTCGTGGCGGTGGCCGCCTCCGCAGCCAGGGTGCTTCACCGGGTGGTGGTGCAGCACAACGACCTGCGTCGCGTCGAATGGCCCGGCACGCGCGACCTCGCCCGACGGCAGGCAGAGCACTACGGACTGCGGTTCGAGGTGCGCCGCAGGAGCGGGCCAGACCTGTTGGAAGACATCCGCCAGCGGGGCAAGTTCCCCGACGCGGCGCGACGCTGGTGCACCAGCGACCACAAGCGAGGGCCGGGCCGGACGCTCATCACGGCGCTGGTGCACGAGCTCAGGCTTGACCGGCCGGCGCGGGTTCTGCAGTGCTTCGGGTTCCGGGCCGAGGAGTCGCCCGGCCGAGCCGGCAGGGCAGAGCTCTCGTACGACCAGGGCGCGTCAACGCAGACGACCCGCCACGTCTGGACGTGGCTGCCCATCCACAGTTGGACCGTCGACGAGGTGTGGGCGCGCATTCATGCGACGGGCGTGCCGTACCACCCGGCGTACGACCTGGGCATGTCGCGGTTGTCGTGCTCGTTCTGCGTCTTGGCGTCGAAGCGGGACCTGCTGACCGCGTGCCGCGCCCGGCCCGATCTGGCCTACGAGTACGCCGCAGTGGAGGCGGAGATCGGGCACAGCTTCCGTAAGGACCTGCGCATGGCGCAGCTGATCGAAGAGGCAGGAATGTGAGCCTGGTGGACGAGGAGCCGCTGCGCGGCACCTGCCCGGCCTGCGAGGTAGCGATCGGCGAGACTCACGCCGACGACTGCGACGTGGCCGAGTGCCTGGCCACCGGCCGCAAGCGTCTGTGGTGCCGGGCGCAGCGCGACTCGGCCGGGCACGACTGCGGCCGGGCCGACTGGACCGGCCGGTGGCCAGGCCACGCGGAAGCCCGCGAGTTCGGCTGGCACGTCCGGTGGGACGCCGACGCCCAGCGGTGGGGGTGGTGCTCACCGGACGTGGAGGGCTCGGGCCCGAACCTGAGCCGGCTGTACGAGCACGCACGGTGGGACCCGGACGCGCGCCGCTGGCGTCGGTGCCGCGCCGTGGTGTTCAGCAGGGCCATTCGGGGCGGCCAGGCCTCTATCGAGGAGCTGACCGAGATGGCGCACCGATGGATCACCGAACAGGGCTACGAGCTGGTCGGCGAGCACCTGGGTGCCCGCGGCTGGCGGGAGGCCGTCAACGACATCGCCACCGGCCGGGCAGACGTGGTGGCGGTCCCCTCGGTTGAACAGTTGGGGCTGGCGGCCAGGCAGGTGTTCGAGCGGATCGCGGCGGTGCGCGCGGCCGGGGGCCAGGTCGTCGGCCCCCGCGTGCGCGTCGAGGCGGACGTCGTCACGTCGCTGATCGCCGGAGAGTAAGGGAGGCTCGCACGTGGAGAACGGGAGACGTGACGCGTTCGACCTGGCGCGGGAGGTGCTGCTCGCCCGCTACGGCACCCTCGACTCGGATCGGCTACGGGCTGCGGGCGCGGATGAGGTCGAGATCGGCGCGGCGGCGAGGATCGTCGAGCGGGACGGCAAGGGCCTGACGCGGGAGGAGCGGTTCATCCTGGCGTGTCCGCCAACGAACATCAACGAGTTGATGGCGGGCCAGGGACTGCCGCGGTACGTGCCGACGGTCGACCACACGCTGAGGCAGTGCGAGGACTGCCGGCAGGACATGTGGATCGGCCCGAAGCAGCGGGAGGCGGCGAGTCGAGCACCGGACGCGACGCTGGCGCTGTGTATGACGTGCGCCGTGGTGGAGTCGCAGAAGCGTGGCGGCGCGATCGTCCAGAACCTCGGCGGCGGTGACGGCCGACCTCGGCTGCCGCGCTAGTCCGTGAGGCGGACTAGCGAGGCGAGGCTAGTCCGCATGGCGGACCAACCCTGGGGCGGGTCACGGGGACGTGGCCCGCCCTCCCTGTGTCGCAGTTCCCACCGATCGGCGGATGCCTTTCGATGAACATGGTTGTCGCGAGGGGCAGGCGGTTTCCTGCGATGATTCTCTGCGACTCGGCAGCCGTCCAAGACTGCTGAAGGTGACGTACCGGGGTCGCTGGCGCGGGTAGCCTGCGACGATGGGCACACCATCCGGCGATTGCACGGCGACGCTTCCACGCAAGCGCATGGGCGCGGCAGTTCTGTTCACCGACGCTGCCGGTCGGGCGTTGCTGGTCGAGCCCGTCTACAAGGACTACTGGGAGATCGTCGGCGGGTGCGTCGACGGGAACGAGTCCCAGGCTGGGGCAGACAGCTGCACACATCTACTGGACGAGCCGTTTCCGGGGACCGTCGAGGCCCGGAAGCCCCCAGCCCGTGGTCTCGAGCGGCTCATCGTTCCGGCCAGCCCGTTGGCCAGGCATAAAGGCTCGGAAGGGCTCACCATCTGCCGGCCGAATCTTGATGGTCCTTCCTGATCCGCGACCCGCTTCAAGTTCCGCCAGCAGGCCCAACCGGTCGGCGATCTCGATCTGTGTATGGAAATATGTGGTAGCGCCTAGGTGTAGGCGCATGCCGAAAATCTCCATCCGGACATCGGCGTCGATCCGTATGGTCGAGGTCTCCCGGTTGAGTAGGCATCGAAGGGTATCGTCTACCGTTCCGTTCAGGGTTGCCGTGTAAGTGTCCATCCTGCGCATTACCACGCAATGCCCCTCGATGAGTAGCCGGGCAATTCTGAGGTCAATGCGATCTGCGGCGGAGATCCTGTCTGGGATAGGGAAGTATGCTCGGCAGTGGCGCTGGACGATGTCCAGGTCATCTGCCAGCATCTCGGTGATTCGAAGCAAGCGGCGTTCCTCGTCGTCTACCGCGAGTGGGGCGTCGCGGTTGAAGGTGCCGAGACGTTGTCCGTCGAGCTCAAACTCGATCGAGGCGCAGTCCTGCAGACTGCGGTACAGCGCGATCGTCTGCAGGATCGTGGCGGGCATGGCACCGGTAAACCTGAAGCTTCCATCCATATAGCTCTGGTGGTCGTTGCCGATGAGCATTTGGATGGTGGCGGTGTCTTCGAACTTCAACGTCAGCGAGTTGCCGAGATGGCCCCTCCCGACCCGCCTCACAGTGCCCTGAAACGAGGCGGTTGGCTGGCCATCGCTAGCATGCGCAGTCAGTCGTGTTGTCACTTCGTGGTCCGTCGGCAGCTCAGCCGGAACCGCATTAATCTCCAGGTGACCACTGGGCGCAGGCAGCCAAGGCGGCCCGGCGTAGGTGAGGTTGCGCGTAACCTCAGGCGGAAGAGTCAGTCGCTCGGCGCTGCCGAACCCGATAACTCGTCGCAAGACCGGTCGCAGGTCGGCGTGCTCGGGCCCAAGTGCATCGTCACTGACTGTCAAGGTCATCGGCGAGACGGTATGTGCATGCGGGTGCTTCGCCTGGATCCGGTGCACAACCTCGTCGCCGTCCACCACCGTCCTGACAGCCCAGTGCGGGTCCAGTGTGTCGGCGACGCGCGCAAGCGCTCGGGTTCGTGCGGTCAGATCGGCTAGTCCGCCCGCGAGGATCGCCTGTTCCTGCTGGAAAACTTTGGCAGCCTCTCGAAGCTGATCCCTGTTGAAGTAGTCCACAAGGTCGGCATGCCTGGCGAACCAGTTGTCGAGATCGGCCCTCCCCAGAATTCGAACCTTGAGATCCGGATGGTCCACGCCGAGCTCGTGGACGAATCGTTCCTCTCCGGGAGTCGGATTCGTTGGAATCACCAAGATCCACTCGTGGGGTTGATGTGCCATGGCTTCGCGAAACGAGTTGACGATCTGCCTGCGCTGCGTTCGGCGTTCGGTTCCGAAGCCGTCTCGGAAGTACTTCAACTGAAAGATGCGGAGACGTTGCCCCTGTTGGACGACGACGTCACGGCCGCCGTCGCCACCCCGGCCGTCGTAAACCCGCACTTCGTCGTCTGGGCCGCTGTACAGCCGACAGAGCAGAGCCTCGACCCGCAGATCGAACTCCGGCTGACTTAGGTGGTCCCAGTTGATGGAATTGGCGTCTCCCAATCGCCTCCCCGCCTTCTTCTCACGCACCAATTGGGGTCAACGGCGCTGATCGTTGCGGATCCCACCAGTACAGCTAACCTCCAGTGGCCTAATGCCTACCAGGTGACCGGCACTCTCGTCCAACACGCCCTGATCAGGTGCACTGTCATCGGCATGAGTGGAAGCCACTAGGAACACCCCGTCCGTCACCCAACGTGACCATTGAGTCGTTCGCATCCCGACGTCGTCGGGCTCACCCTCGCTCTCGGACGCTGATCATCGCTATGTACGTCCAGGCGTACCTGGCTCTGCACTGCTGTCTGTATGCCGACACGGCGAGGTTCGCGACGGCCCGTATGGCGGTGTCGACGCCGGCGGCCTTGCCGACCCTGCGGCGAAGTCGGCGTGCGGGTGCGCGTCGGCGGCCAGGCGGCTGGTGGTGAGCGCGGCCAGCAGCGCGGCGGTTGTCTCGGCGTGGGTGCGGCCGAGGACCACCAGGGCGCTGTCCCACACCCGGGGCAGCAGACTGACGCGGGTCTTGGCGGCCAGGGCTTCGGCGACCAGGGTGTGCACCCCGGCGGCGGTGCCCAACGCCGTCGTGGTGATCAGCGGCCGGGACCGGGCGAAGTGCCGCCGGAACACCGCGAGGCCGTCATCGGTACGACCGACCACGTCGGTTGCTGGGTTGACGGGCAACTCGTGCAGGTGCAGCATGCCCCACGACCAGCCGCCCAGGGATAACCTCCCGCTCCAGCCTCGGCTGATCGGCGTCGACGGTAGTCGCGCTGATCCGGCTGCCCGAGTCGCAGAAGAACCCCACGAACCCGGCCGATTCCATCACGCGCGGTGGAGCGACGCTCAGGCGCCACGGACGAGTTTGCGCCTGGTAGTCAAAGACCGGTCGCTTCTGGTAGACGGCCGAGGATCGGCACCGCGCGGAACGCTTCCGCGTGCGCGGAGTTGATCCGGCGGCCGTGCAGCCTTCCGAGGGCCTCGGCCATCGGGCCGAAGTGATCGATGATCGGTTGGGATGCGTGCGCTCGAAGGGCACTGATCTTGGTGGGCCAGTGGGCACTAACGTCGATGATGGTCGGAAGGCGGAGGGGGCGTCCGTCCTGGTCGAGGTTGTTGTAGCCGTCACTGTGGTAGGCCCGTTTCGGATGGCCGGTGGCGATGACGACGTCGGGTAGGGCGCTGAGGACCGCTTCGGCGCATTGGCGGTGGTCGGGATGGATGTCGATGGCCGGGTGGGTGATCAGCACATCGGGGCGGACTTCCCTGAGCACGGTGGCGACGATCGAGACGGAGAGTTGCTCCATCAGGTAGAGGCCGGCCCCGAGGATTCGTGCGCCAGTTGCGGCCTCGGCGTCGCGGACGGCATCGCGGTGAGGGACCGCGATGATGGCCGTACCTCCGTCGTGGACATGGCGGGCGATGGTGCCTCCTGCCCAGAGTTCGGCGTCGTCGGGGTGCGCCATGACGGTGAGCAGGACGGAGGCGGGCGTCACCACAGGCCGAGCTCCTCGACGACGACGGCCGGTGCGGGCAGGAGTTGATTCGGCTTACCGGTGGGGGTGACGGGGACGTCCAGTTCGTGGTTGAGGCGGATCATGTCGCGCCACTTGCGGGCAATATCGAGCTGTTCGCGTACGAGGCGGCCACGGCCGGTGTCTAGTCGGCCAGTGCCTGGCAGGTCGTCAAGGGTCGTGCCACCGGCGAGGAGGGTGGCGGCGGTCTTGGCCCCGATCCCCTGGACGCCCGGAATGTTGTCGGCGGGGTCGCCGGTGAGCGCGCGGAAGTCGGCCCACTGGGCGGGGGTGACCTGGTGGCGGGCGAAGACTTCGGCTGGGCCGATGTAGCGCTTGCCGGGGTGCATCTTGGTGTTGAGGACGCGGACGCGGTCGGTGACGAGTTGGTAGTAGTCGCGGTCGCGGGACATGATCACGATCTGGCGCGGTGGCGAGGTGGTGTAAACGAGCGTGGCGATGACGTCGTCTGCTTCGGCGTGGTCGAGTTCGGTCCAGATGATGCCGTGCTGGTCGAGGCCGCGCTTGACATCGGGCAGGAATTGGATCGGGGCCAGGGACGCCTCATCGGTGGGCCGTTGGGCCTTGTAGGTGGGGTCGATTTCCTTGCGGTCGCTGCCGCCGTACTGGCCGTCGAACACGACGATGACCTCGGGCTGCTCGGTGAGGTCTTCACGGATGGCAACGCGGAGCAGGGCGAAGAACGCGAATACGCCAGTGAGCAGGCGGGTCTTGTCGCGGGAGCGGATTTCGGCGGGGAAGCCGAAGGTGGCACCCCAGAGCAGGTTGTGTCCGTCGATGAGCAGGAGTGGACAGGGTTCGGGGGCAGATGGCAGGACGGAGCCGCCCATCAGCTCACCACCTTCAAGAGTTGGTTAGCGACAAGGGCGGGCCAATAGTCCCGCGAGCGGTAGTACGCGGCCCGTGATGCTGCGGCGTAGCCTACCGGGTCGGCCAGCAGGTGCTGGGTGGCGCGCCACAGGTTCTCTGGGCGGGGCTGGTACGGCACGACGACGCCGCCGTCGCCGATCAGGCTGGGCAGGTTCCCGACGTCGTAGGCGACGACCGGGGTGCCCGCAGCCATGGCTTCCAGTGCGACGAGGCCGAAGGTTTCGGCGTGGGACGGCACGATCACAACGCTGGCGCCGCCGAGCCAGGTCGACACCTCGTGCCAGACGAGGCCGTGCCGGAGAGCCACGCCGGGTGTCTCGGCGGCCAAGGCAAGGCACCTGAGGTGTACCTGTGCCTGGCTGCCGGCGGCCAACTCGAACGGTGCGTCGGCGAGCGCGACCTCGATGGGCCGGTCGAATCCGGTGATCGAGTCGAGCAGTTCGGCGACGCCCTTCTCCGGTCCGAGCCGGGCAAGGACGCGGATGGGGCCGGTGGCCCAGAGCCGGTAGCGGTCGTCAGGGGATTGTCGTCCGGGCAGGGTGAGCAGGGTGTTCGGCACCACGCTCCATCCGCTGCTGTCGTAGCCGCGGGCCGCCGCTTCGCTCAGCACCGTGGCCGAGGGCGCGATGACGGCGTCAGGGTTGCGGGACAGCGCCGCCTGCAGGTCTGCATCGTGGCCGACTACGTGTGCGGCGAGGACGTTGCGGATGCCCGGGTGGGTCGGCATGATCCGGCCGAGTCCCCACAGAGCGTCGACGTAGACGACCGAGTGCACCTGGCGCTGCCGGAACAGCCGCCCAAGCTCCTCGCCGATCGTTTCGGCGGATGCGTCGATCGCCGCGCGCAGGGTGGCGTCGTCGCAGGGAAACCGCACGTCGAGGCTGCGCAGTCGCTCGATGGGCACGTTGTGGTAGATCGATGGCGCGGCCGGGTCGGCGGTGACGATGACGGCTCCGGCTTGGATGTCCTGGAGGCCGGCGGCGTGCGCGATGACCGCGCGTTCCATCCCGGCCGGCACATCGGGCCGCCAGGAGACGAGGACGAACGCGATGGTCATGCGGTCTCGACCTGGCTCGGGGCCGGCAGGTCCTCGACCGTCGCGGCGGCGGGTGGCCGTTCCCAGGGAAACAAGACCCAGTCGTCGACGGTCCAGACCCACAGGTCCGGATTGAGGGCGCTCCCGGCGTTGCGGCACAACGCCACGGTGCGCAGGGCGACGTCTGGGCCGAGGTAGGCAGTGAGCTCGGGCAGCAGGGCGGCGAAGGTGGCACCCGTACCGCAGATGTCGTCAACGACCAGGACTGTGCCGGTCAGGTTGTGCGCGGCCAGTCGTCTGGTGAGAGGGCCGAGGTCGTAGGTGACGATGCCGGTCGCTTCGGTGTAGGTGGCGTCGGTGGGGTTGTGCTTGGCATTGACCTGGTGGGTCGGCAGGCGGAGGAATTCGCTGATGGCTCGTGCCGGGGCGAGGCCGCCGTTGGCGATGCCGATGGTGGCGGTGATCGGCCGGTACCGCTGCCGGGCGGCGTCGGCGAGCACCTCGATCGCCCGGTCGTAGGCGTCGGCCGGGATGCGGAGGAGCCGTCGGTGGCGGAACTGGCGTGGCTGGACAGGTGGCCGGTGCGCTGGTTGGGGGTTCATGCGGTGCCGTCCGGGGTGGTGAGGGCGAGGTCGGCGGGGCTGCGCAGAGGGCGTAGGCCGCCGATGTTCATGGCGGTGCTGTCGTTGCGCCAGACTCGGCCGTCGGCACGGATGACGGTGAAGTTGCCGGCGAGATCGCGGGTACGCAGCCGCATGTCGAGCCGCTCGGGAACGTTCAGTGCGCTGAACAGCGTCAGGGCGTCGTCATCGCTGAGCAGTTCGTCGGGCAGAGCGGAACCAGCGCCGATGGGCAGCATCTGTAGTGCGCTGAAGCCGCAGGCCCCGAGTCCGGCGGCGAGGTCCACCATCTCTTGCAGGTAGCCGGCGGTGCGGCGCATGAGCACGGTCTGGAGCTGTACGGGGATGCGCAGAGCGACTGCGGTCTGGATGCCTTCGACGGCTTTGGCGAAGCTGAGCGGTCCTCGGATGGCGTCGTGGCGGTCCGCGTCGGGGCCGTCGAGGCTGACCCGGATGGCGTCGGTGTGCTCGGCCAGTTCGGCGGCGCGTCGGGCCAGGTGCCAGCCGTTGGTGGTGATGGACGCGGCGCTGCGGTCCCCGCTCCGAATGATGTCCAGCAGCTTGGGCAGGTCTCGCAGTAGCAGTGGCTCACCGCCGGAGATGTCGACGCCGAGGATGTCGGTATTGGCAAGGACGTGGGCAACCCGGTGCCGTTCAGTGGTGTCCGCCTCTTCCACCGTGGTGTCGTCGAGGCACTGCGGGCAGTGCAGGTTGCACCGAACGATCGGCGACCAGCAGATGCTGTCTGGGGTTGACCGGTTGAGGTCGCCGAGGGCAACGGGTGGCCAGCCGGTCACCGTGGCCTGGGCCAGGGTGATCCGGCCGTTGCCGATGGGGGTGGGTGCGCGGTGTGTCATCCCGGATGCGGGGTCGTGGATGAGGTCGCCGTCAGCGGCGAAGGTTCGCATCATCGCAGGGTCTCTGCCTTCCGCAGGAGAGTTTCGGCGCGCTCGGCCAAGTCCGCGGCGCGGGCGGTGGGTGCGGGCTGCTCACAGAGCTGCCGGTAGAGGGCGATCCGGGGTGCGACACCAGCGAGCTTGGCTTTCCACGCGGCGGCGGGATCGGGTGGGTCGATGTGCCAGCCTCGGGCTTGCCGCAGCGGGATGACGAGGCAGCCGTGGCTGATGAGCGCAGCGCCGAGGTGGGTGTCTTCGGCACCCCAGCCATCTGCCCCGAACCCGTCGGCGAAGCCGCCGACGTCCAGCACCGCGCGCCGAGGTGCGGCGACGAGGGAGGTGACGACCATGCGGGGCAGGTCCCAGTCGTAGTACGTGCGGCCGTGACCGAGGTCAAGGAACTCCCGGGTGTCCTCAAGCGGCCGGCCGACGAACACCTTCGGGTAGACCTGGCCGGTGTAGAACATCGGCACACCTGCCGGTGGGGTCCATCGCACCCGATGATCCGCATCCAGGTCGGGCTCACCGGGCGGCACGACCGGGTAGCCGTTGGCGTCGGGCAGGTAGGGGATGTTGTGCCGGAAGCCGACGAGGACGGTGTCCTGCCGGGCGCGGGCAGCGATGTCGGCCAAGGCGTGATCCCGCACGACCACGTCGGCGTCGAGGAACACGATCGTGTCGCCGGTGGCGAGGTGCACGCCGACGTTCCGGGCCGCTCCCGCCCCAGCGCGGGCGCGCAGGCGGACGGCCCGGTCAATGCGCGGATGCGCGGCCAGCAACTCGGTGGTGGCGTCGGTGGACGCGTCGTCGACCACGATCACCTCGACGGACGCCGCAGTGCGCTGCTCGGCAAGCGCATCGAGAACCGGCGGCAGACTGTAGGCGGTGTCGCAGGCGGGGATGACCACGCTGATCCGGGCTCCGTCGCCGAGTTGCGGCGGGGTCGGGGCATGCCAGTCCAGGCCGGTGCGGTCGGTGAAGGCCGTGGTGACGTGGCGGTGGTCGTTGCCGGTGGCGGCGAGCGCCTCGTTGAGGGTGGCGGGCACGCTCACCACCCCCACGCGTCCAGGATCGCGGCGGCCTCTGGCCAACCGCCCGCATGGTCGGCGATCCAGTGGATACACGGCCGTCGGCTGTCGGAGAGGAGATCGGCGAGCAGCACCAGGTAGAGCGGTTCGGCCACCACGAGGATGTCGTCGGGGGTGTGGTCGCTGAACAGGTCGGGTTGCAGCTGTGCCCAGACGCGCGGGCGCAGCTCGGAGGCGCGGGCCGGGTCGAGAGGGCGGTCGTAGGTGTGCAGACGGGTGTCGGCGGTGACGAGGCCGTGCGCGGCGGACAGGAATCGGACCCGGCTGCGCTGGTGCGGCAGGTGACCGACCCGGGAGCGCAGGCCTGGGACACAGCCACCGTCGTAGAGATCGAGGGCAGGCAGCGGCGTGGTCGTTGGCGTCTTCTCCGCGGAGCAGCCGACGATGACCAGCTCCGCCGGATGGGTGTGGGCCGTGTCGGCGGTATGGGTGAGGGAGTCGACGGGATGGGCCAGTCGCGGGCGTCGGAGATTCATGGGATGCGCACCGGCCTCACGGAGATGCCAGGGCTGCGGCGTTCGACGGGCGCTGCGTTGAGGAAGGTGGTGTGGGCGTACAGCGGCGGCGAGGCGTACGAACCACCCCGGATGATCTTTCCCTGGCCCATGGCGGTGCTGTTGGTCCATTCCCAGACGTTGCCCGCCAGCCCCAGCACGCCCTGGGGCGTGGCGCCCGCCGGATGCCGTCGGACCGGCTGGGGAGCACGTGGTGACTGTCCGGCACCCGTGAGCAGAGCGTGGTCAGGGGTCCACGGTTCGTCGCCCCACGGGTACAGGCGGCGACTCGATCCGGCGGCGATCCACTCCCACTCCACCGACGTGGGCAGGCGCCCGCCAGCTTCGGTGGCGAGCCGGACGGCGTCGTCGTAGCTGATGCCGGTGACCGGCAGGTCGGTGTCGCCGAGGCCGCACTGCGCGACGGTGAGCGGCGTCTCCGCGACGAGGAGCGCCGGCACGGGGCGGGGTTTACGGGCGTCGCCGTAGAGGCAGGTACCGGAAGGAACGTGTACCCAGCGCACGGCGCTGACGACTGCGGGCGGTCTGCTCGGTGTGATGGTCATCGGTGGTTCCCTTCATCCGTCGATGAGGAACAGGTCTTCGGTGTTCGCCTGGTGCGGCGGCCGGACGCGGCTCTTGCGCGGGTGCGGCTGCATCTGCACCGTGGCGAGGGCGGCGCTGAGGGCGTCGAATGCGACGGTCGCGCCGGGCTCGTCCGCCGCGAAGATCAGGTAGTTGTCGGCGAAGCGCACGGCCGGCCAGTCGGTGAGCAGTGCGTCAACCTGGGATAGGCGCAGGTGAAACAGCACCGGCCACAGGCCGCTGCCCGGGACGAGCGGCCCCGGCAACGCCTCGACGGCGCGGCGAAACAGACGCAGGAACGAGCCGTCGGCCACGTGGACGGCGAGCCAGTCCACGAACTGTTCGGTGCTGCCGCCCGTCGAGGCGCCGGCCACGTCGACATCGGCGACCCACTGCCGTCCCGCCGCCAGGTGCTGCTCGGCTTGGCGCAGGGCGGTGATCCGGTTGCGGCGCGGCCGGTACGCCGATACCCAGTCCGCCAGGACGGAGCGCTCGAGGATCGGCTCCACCGCGCGGCGCATTGCCCGGTGCACGATGCGGTCCTCGACCGTCGGGATAACCGCGGGGAACACTTTGCCCGTGTAGGACATGATCTCCACATGCCGTAACGGGTCCGGCTCCCACGTCCCCGTCCGCAGCCGGCCGGACAGGTCACCGAGACGCGCTCGCAGACCATTGCGGTAGCCGGCCCAGGTAAGCCCGTCAGCACCCGGTGCGGCAGCGCGACGCATGCACAGCCGCGCCGCCGCCACCAGATGTGGCAGGTCTACCAGGAAGGGCATGAGTGAGTGCGCTGGGGCCTGCACAGGTGAGGCGGGTTGGGCTATCGTTGGGTTCGCTTGGACGGCAGGAACGATCCCGCCGCCGACGATCGCAGGGCCGCTCCCCAACACGCGCGGCTGGTCACGGCGGGAACGACGGCCCCGTCCAAGCCCATCCAGCGGGTGTAAGCCCGGTGCTTCAGCGGCCACGGGTGTCCTCCCACAGCAACACGTGCAGGCGGCTGCTCAGGTGCCAGCCTCTTGCTATGACCGCGTCCGCGAGGTCCCGCATCCCGCCCAGGACTTCCTTGCTGTTGGTGCCTTCGGGCATCACCCACACCGGGTCCAGCCCGAACCGCTCCTGCAACCGGGCGATCTCGTCCAACTCCGCCGTGCTGGTGGCCACGAACTTGAACACGGCCCGCCCCGAGGCCGCCAGCGCTGACAGTGCGGCCGGGGTGATGCGCCGCCGACCGTCCCTCGCCCCGGCGAAGCCGGGCAGCTTCGGAGACACGTTGAACGAGGCCGTCGACGCGACCAGATCCGTCAGGGGAACGACGGTGCCGTTGGTCTCGATCTCTACCCGTCGCCCCGCCTCGGTGACCGCCTCCACCACAGGCAGCAGCCGATCCTGCTGCAACAGCGGCTCGCCGCCGGTGATGACCAGCAGTCGCGTCGGCTGCCTCAACACCCACCTGACGACATCTTCGGCGGTGCGCTGGGTTGTGTGCGCGCGCAGATCAAAGCGGGAGACATCCCAGGTGTACGGGGTGTCGCAGCGTGGGCAGGACAGGTTGCACCGCGACAAGCGCAGGAACACCGCCTGCTGACCGGTGCTCGGGCCTTCGCCCTGCAAGGTCGGGCCGAATGTCTCCGCGACGAGCAACGGCAGCACCGGCGAACCGGTCGCGGTCGGCGGCACGGCGGGCGTGGCCATCGCGGTCATGACAGGCCCGGCCCGTACTCGGCGAAGGTGGATGCCGTCTCCGACACCCGGACCTTCTCCACCCGCACGAGGGCCGGGAGCCGCAGGTGCTCGCAGCACCAACGGTAGAAGTAGGCGGCGAGGTGCTCGCTCGTCGGCGGCGCGTCCAGGACGGCGTTGAGGTCGCGGTGGTCGAAGTGGTCGCGGACATGCGCGCCGAACGGGCCGAGTTCGGCGAAGTCCACGATGAAACCTGGCCGGGTCAGCTCACCATCGGTGACGAGGTGCACCTCGACTATGTAGCTGTGCCCATGAACGCGCGCGCACTGGTGGCCTTCGTGCAGGTCGGGCAGCGAGTGCGCGGCCTCGAACCGGAACTGCTTGCCGATGCGGTGCATCAGCTCACCTCCGATGTGGTGACGTACGCGGTCGGGTCTGTCACGCCGGCTTTCTCGAACGCCTCGCGCCGCTCGACGCAGGTGCCACAGGTTCCGCAGTGCCGTTGCCCGCCCTTGTAGCAGGACCAGGTATCGACGAACGGCACGCCAATGACGTCACCGAGTCGGGCGATGTCGGCTTTCGACCAGCCGATGAACGGCGCGACGACGCGAAAGCCTGCGGGCAGGAATCCTTCGTTCGCTATTCGGGCAGCTGACTCGTAGGCGGCCAGGAACGCCGGGCGGCAGTCGGGGTAGATCGGATGGTCACCGGCGTGGGCACCGAACCCCACCGCATCCGCACCGGCCGAGACAGCGCGCGCCACGGCCACATCGAGCATGATCGCGTTTCGGTTGGGCACGACCGTGGCGCGCATCGACGCGTCGGTGTAGTGCCCGTCCGGCACATCGACGCGGACGTCAGTGAGGGCCGATCCCGACAGCACACCGACGATGCCCGTCAGGTCGACCACGTCGTGTGGCGCGCGCAGGGCCTCAGCGGTCCGTGCCGCGTAGTCCAGCTCGCGGCGATGTCGCTGCCCGTAGTCGCATGACAGCAGCGTCACCGCTGACCCGGCCCGATGCAGGGCATAGGCCAGAACCGTGCTGTCCATGCCACCGGAGACGATGACGACGACGTGCGTGGGCACCGGAGTGACCAGCGGCAGTGCGAAGGTGTTCACGGCCGCGACCTCCGCCCGGCCACACTGAGAAACTCCGACCGCAGCGTGGCGTCGCGTTCCAGCGCGCCGCGCCACGTCGAGGTCACCGTCGAGGCACCCCGCGCCTTCGCGCCGCGCAGCGTCATGCAGAGGTGCTCAGCCTCGACGAATACCCCGATGCCACCGTGGTCCGGGACGACCCGCTGCAGTCCGTCGGCGATCTGCTGCGTGACGTTCTCCTGGACCTGAACGCCGCGTGTGGCGTGCTCGACCAGCCGCGCCAGCTTCGACAACCCCAAGAGCCGAGCACCCGGGAGATATCCGACGGTCGCCGAGCCGACGAACGGCAGCAGGTGATGAGCGCATATCGCGGCGAACGCCACATCCTGCACGATGACGAAGCCCTGGTGCTTCGCCTCGTTGAGGAAGTCTGTCGCCTCGAACGGCGTCGGCGTCAGCATCTCGCCGTACGACAGCACCATCCGTTCCGCCGTCCGCCGAAGGTGCTCTACTTGGGTGTCGACGCCGAGCGCGACCAGCATCTGCTCAGCGGCGGCAACCGCAGCAGCGACGTCTGCGCCCACCACCTGAGCGGGCGCAGGTGCACGTGTTTCGATCACCGTCATTTGCCAACTCCTTGGTGTGAAGGTCCGAGCTGTAGCGCTGCGGAGTCCAAACATGGGTTCACATGCGAGGCGTGCTGCTTCGGTTGGAAGATGACGCCGCTGAGGTCGCCTGGAAGTAGCAATCGGTGCAGTCGTGTCAGGTCGGAATTGACCCGGCTGACGCCGGAGCGGATCGCCTGTTCAGAAAAGCCGAATGACTAGATCAAATCGACGGGGGTTGTGTTGTCTCGCTGTTGTCTCCTGGCCGTAATCGAATAGTTTCCGCAGTTGAGCGCGTATCTTTCTGGCTGCTTCGGGCTAGAGTGACGGCGATGACCGGGGAGGCAGGATGACGCGAGCGCCATCGCCACGGAGCCAACTCTTGGTGCATCCGCTGAGCTATGTTCGAGAACAGCGAAGCTGGACGCAGCAAGACCTTGTCAACGTCATCGCGCGCCGCCTGAACACCGCCGCACGGCGGGAGAAGGCGTGGCGCTGGGAGCGATGGGGCGTGGTGCCGGATGAAGATTCACAGCTCGCACTGGCCGACGAGCTTGGCGTTGATCGGCAGACAGTCAAAGCGCTCGGATGGCCTCATTGGCTCCCGACCGGCCCGGCGATCAGCACTACAACACCGTGGACGTTCGATGGAGCAGTGGCTCTCCTTGACGGTACTGCGGGGCCAGCGGTGCTAGATCGCCGAGGGTTTCTGATCATGCAGGCCGGGTTGGCTGTTGCGATAGCGGAGCGGTGGCTTGCGGCCGAGCCTCCCAGAATCAACGCGGCGCTCCAAGGAGGCCGCGTCGACGCGGATCTTCTCGATTGCTTTGAACAGCGACTACCGGCGCTGCGCCGCATGGACGCCAGTCTTGGCGGCGGGAGCGTGCGTTCCCTGGTCGACGCGGAGCTTCGCTTGGTCACGGATCTCCTGCGCCACAGTAGCTACTCGGAGGCGTCCGCCAACCGCCTGTTGACCGTCGCCGCCGAACTGGGTCGGATCGCCGGCTGGGCAAGTTTCGACGCGGGCTTCCACGCTGCGGCCGAGCGCTACTGGTTGGCCGCCCTCCACGCTGCTCACTCCGCATCCGACCGTGCGGCCGGTGCCAACATCCTGAAGTGCATGAGCCTGCAACGAGTCGACACGGAGCGCCCCACCGAGGCGCTTCGCCTTGCCGACGCTGCGCGGGCTGGGGCGAAGACCGCGCCCGCGCGGGTACGAGCGATGCTTACTACTCGCCTGGCTCGCGCCCATGCGGTGCTCGGTGAGTCGGTCGCGTGCGAACGACGGCTGGCAGAAGCCGACACGGAAATGTCCCGTGCCGACGATGAAACCAGTCCCGCGTGGGCCAGCTACTTCGATCACGCGGAGTACTCGGCCCAGGTTGCCGCGTGCTACCTCCTCCTGCAACGGCATCAGGCAAGCGACCAATGGCTTCAGCAGACGCTCGCTCTCCAACCCGCCGAGCGCAGTCGAGACCGCGCAACCTACCTGATCTGGCGCGCCGACTCCGTTTTCAACCTTGGAGACATCGACCATGCGTGCGCCCTGGTGGCCGAGGCCGCCCCCGACGTCGCCGCCAGCCGCTCGGTGCGCAACCACCGCCGCCTACTGGACATCCACGGTCGCCTGACGGTCCATCGACACCCCGCCGTAACCGCGCTGGACGAGCGCGTGCGTACTCTGCTCGCATGAGTGAGGCCAGGCGCGTAGCCGTGATCACCGGCTCCAACCGTGGGCTTGGGAAGGCCATCGCCCGGGGCATAGCCCGGACCGGTGCCCACGTGGTCGTCACGGCTCGTACCGAGGAAGCCGCCGTGCGGGCCGCTGACGAGCTATCCGCGGAGGGACTTTCCGCATCCGGCCATCAGCTCGACATCGCCGACCCAGCCAGCGTCGCTCGCGCGATGGCCGACGTGGGCCACCAGTACGGCCGGCTGGACATCCTGGTGAACAACGCCGGCATCGCCATCGACCGTGGCCAGGCGGCGGCCAGCGCCGACATCGAGAAGGTGCGAGCAACCCTGGACACCAACATCATGGGAACCTGGCGCTGCTGCACTTCGGCCATCCCGGAGATGAGGAAGAACAAGTACGGCAGAATTGTCAACGTCTCCAGCCACATGGGCACCTTTGGCGAGATGGGGCCGGGAAGCGTTTCCTATCGGGTGTCCAAGGTGGGAGTGAACGCTCTGACCTGCATTCTTGCGGCCGAGTTGAAGGACGACGGCATTCTGGTGAATGCCGCCTCACCGGGAAAGGTCGACACCCGCCTGGCCTACGGGAAGGCGAACTGTACGCCGGATGAGGCTGCGGATACCTTCGTGTGGCTTGCCACCCTGCCATCGGATGGCCCCACCGGGAGGCTCTTCTTCCAGCGTCGGCCCCTAGCCTGGTAGCTCGCGACACCGGAGGTAGCCGGGTGGGAGACGTCTGCGGCAACGGCGGCGGCTTCGGCCGGGCGGTCACGGGGTCGGCTTCGGCGTGCCGAGCAGTTGTCCCACCTGCTGCTCGGTCAGGTTTGTTCTGGCCGCGATCTCGACGTGGGTCAGGTCGATCGCCAGCTGTTCAAGTGCCGCTCGACGGAGCCGTTTCAGCTCCGCGTCGTCCTGCTTGCCGGCCGCGATCGCTTCACTTGCGCGGATGATCCGCTCGGCCGGGTCCTGAATCTTCCGCACCTCGGCGGCGGCGCCGCTGCCGATCCCCGCCTTGCCCCTGCGTTTGCCTGATGAGCCTGGCTGTTCTTCCTCGTCGTCGGGCTTCTCCATCTTGAGCACGTTCAGGCCGGCGGCTCGGCCGCGGAACGCCATCCCGGTGTCGATGGTTGCCAGCCACACGGGGCGGCCGGCCAGGGACTGAACGGCGACTGCCCGATCTACGATCTCGTCATCGGCGATCGGCACCCGGACGTGGCCGGGTGGGTCGAACAGGATCTGTACGGTCACCGAGCCGCGTAACTCGCCGCCGGCCATGAGCTGGTGCAGACCGGATGGACGGATGACCCCGATTTGGTCTGGCGACGGTAGGAGCTTGTCCAGGTAGGCGAGGGTGTAGCTGGCGCGCCACTTCTTGTCGTGCACACGCTTCAGCCCGTCGAGTTCGTCGATGACGACCATGGGCACGATGATGTGGATGTCGTCGGTGCCCGCGCACATTGCTGCGGCGAGGTCGAGATCCTCCAGCTTGTCGCGGTGTTCGATGAAACACGTCGTGTCGAGGACGATCAGTTCACCCGGTCGGGTGAACCTCTCCATCTCGTCCGTCAGGTCCGCCAGCACTCGCGTGAGCACGTGGATCCGCTCGTCGAGTTCGGCGGACACGAATCCGTTGAGAAGCCGTTCGCCAGCCGGGTCGATGGAAGCGAAGGTGGTCGTGGCAGTGAGCGCCAACTCCCAGCTCTTCGTCGGGACCAGGTGCTCTGCCTCGGCCGGGCGGACCTGGTTGCGGAGCATCCTCCGGGCTTCCTGCGCCCAATCGATGTAGGAGATGACCCGCCCGAGGGCACGTTGTCCGCCACCGCCGCCGCGTAGGTTGACGAGCTGCTGGTGCAATCCGGTCAGGATGGAGCGCAGATTCTCCCGGTCGTGGCCGGGGAGCGGGATGATGAGCACCAGAGCATCCTGCCCTCCCGCCGTAAGTCACTCGCGTTCGGTCCGGTTGCCCGGGTGTCGTCCCTTCGTCAGTCAACGAGGTAGTGGGCTTCGATGTAGGCGACGGTGGAGTCATACGGCTCTCCCACTGGCTTCAACATGTACCGGCGGAAGACGGCGGCGGTGGCGCGGCGGACGCCTCGGTTGCGAGCATCTGCGTTGTCCCATGACTTTGCGAGGGTTTGGGTAACCACCTTGTCGATTTCCTCGGCCAGGTTCCTCTCGGTGACGGTGAGGCCAGGCGGTGCGTGGTCGTGGATGATCCGTGACAGGACGCCTACGTGGTCATCGTCCAGCACGATGACGGCTTCATCGGGGTGCTTCTCGGCGTTCACGATGGCGCGGGCGATCCGAAGGGCTTCGGCCAGGAACTCCAGGGCGTCCTGGGCGTTCTGGATGATCCGGTCGCGCAGCAGCCTGATCCGCTCGGCGAGGGCGGTGTACTTCGCGGACCCTGGTTCGACCCCCTTGTCGAGGGCGGCCTTGATCTGGTCCAGGATTTCCGCCGCGGACGGGGGTTTCTTGTCCTCGCCGTTGTCCTTGTCGGGCTTGGGGCGGACGAGGGCCATCAGCTCCTTGAGGATGGCGATGCCCTGGGCGTCCAGGACGAGGGGTTCCTCCTGGGAGGCGACCACGGAGAAGGAGTGGACGTGGGCGTTGATGATCTCCAGGACCATCGGTCCCAACTCGCTGAGCCGTTCCTTCCTCTCCTCGTCGGAGGACTTCTTGAACAGGGTCGTGTACACGGACCCGAACAGCCCGAAGCCGTCCCGGTACTTGGTGACCCGCTTGTCGGTGCTGATGAGCGGATACAGGCGGGCCAGGAGCCGGTAATCCTTGCTGAACACCTCGGCGGCACCGGGGTTGGCGTCCAGGAAGACGTTGATCGCCCGCACGGACTCGTATCCGTGGACCGTGAGGTCTAGGTCGTCTACGTCAGCGAGGAGGTCTTCGATGCGAGCGAAGGTGGTGCGGAACTCGGCGACCAGCTCGGTCGGGTCGGTGACGAACCCTCCGCCCTTGCCGGCCCCTGCCGCAGTGGGGTCGACGACGGCCCGCTGGACCTCTTCGGCCAGGCCGATGTAGTCCACGACCACGCCGGAGGTCTTCACGAACCCGGTCGGGGACACCCAGGTACGGTTGGGGCGGGTGATGGTCTGGAACAGGGTGTGGGCCTTTAGCGGCTTGTCCAGGTAGAGGACGCCCTCGTTGGGGGCGTCGAACCCAACCATCAGCTTCGCGGTCACCACCAGGAAGCACAGCGGGTCGTCGGGGGTGAGGAACCTCCGCTTCTGTTCTTCCTCCTCGGCTTCCGAGAGCTGGTAGGGCCGCATGGCGGGGTCTTCGTCCTTGGAGTCGGAGACGGAGATGTTCACCTCGGCGGTGATCCGGTTGTGCTTCCCGACCTCGGCGAGTACCTGTGACGCCTCAAACCCGGCCAGTAGCTCGTTGATCTTGTCCGTGTACGTGACGGCCAGTTCGCGGTTGTAGGCGACGACCTGGGCCTTGAGGCCGTTACGGTAGGCGCCGGCGAGGTAGTGGTCGACGATGTCCTGGCAGACCGTGTGGATGCGTTCGGGGTTGGCGAACACCGAGGTGAGGCGCCCGAACTTGCGGGACAGGGCCTCGCGGTCGGGGTCGTCGAGGTCGAAGTCGTCGGCGAACTGGTCGAACTCGGCCTGCAACTCCTGGTCGTTCATCTCGAAGGCAACCGGGTGCGGGTCGAGCATGACCGGGACGGTCGCCTCGTCCCGCAGAGACCGGGACACCGAGTACCGATGCAACACCCTGCCCGGGTCGGCCTCCTCACCGAAGAGGGCGAAGGTGTCGGTGGCGAGATTGCGGATGGGCGTGCCGGTCATGCCGAAGAACTTCGCGTGCGGCAGTGCCGCACGCATCTGCCCGGCCAGGGACTTCTCCCTGTCGGATTGGGTGCGGTGTGCCTCGTCGACCAGCACGATGATGTTGTCCCGGGTCGACAGGTTCTTGCCGGCGTTGGCGAACTTGTGGACGGTCGTGGAGATGACGCCACGCACGTCGCCGGCCAGCAAGGACCGCAACTCCTGGCTCGTGGCGGGCTGATGGAAGTAGGCGTCCCCCATCGCGGAGGTGAACACCCCGGAGGTCTGCCGGACGAGCTGGGTCCGGTCTGACAGCAGGATGATGGTGGGCGACTCGGTACGGGTGTCGGCCAGTAGCAGTGAGGCGGCGAACACCATCAGCAGCGTCTTCCCGCTGCCTTGGTGGTGCCAGATGAGGCCCTTCTGGCCGCCGGCGAGGACTCGCTCGTGGATCAGGTGGGCGGCTTCCCTCTGCGGGTAGCGGGGCAGGTACTTCTTGTCCGCGCCGCCGCCGGAGGTGTCGAACAGGGCGAAGTTGGCGAGCATGTCCAGGACGGTCGCCGGGTTGAGCAGCAGCTCGACGGAGCGTTGCACGTCGGCCTGCCCGGACAAGTTCTCGTCGTCGGCGGTGGACCGGAACGGCTGCCAGAGGTTCAGGGGCGCGCCAACGGCACCGAACCGCAGCTTCAGCCCGTCGGAGGCGACGGCGAAGACGTTGGGGGTGAAGAACCAGGGGTACTCGGTGGCGTACACGTCATTGATCTCGCGGGCGGCGTTAGCCCACCCGGACTTCGCGGTCGGCGACTTCACCTCGACCACGACCAGGGGCAGCCCGTTGACCCAGTACACGAGGTCGAACCGGCGGGAGGTCTTGCCGGGGACGGTGATGGTCACCTCGTCTGACACGACAAGCGTGTTGGCGGTCGGGTGTTTGACGTCGATGATCTTCAGGGCGTGCCACATGCCGTCGGCGTCCCGGAACTCCTTCTGCCCGCGCAGCAGGCGTAGCACCTGCTCGTTGGCCCGCACCAGCCCGCCCTCGACAGCGTTGACCGTGGCGGTGATCTCCTCGACCACCGCATCCACGTCGAACCCGCCGATTACCGCAGGGTTGAGCCGGACGAGGGAGTCCCGCAACTGGCTGGCGATCACAGTCTGCGTCGTCTCACGCGGCAGCGATCTGCCCGCTGTGTAGCCCCAGCCCGCTGGGAGAGACCACTGGATCACCAGATTCTGGAACTCGCGCTCCCGAATGCCCTTCGCCACGGATCAGACCTTCAGTTCGGCGGATTTGATATCGATGGTGCGGTCTAGAAGCCCCGACAGAAGCCCTGCCCGGACTTTGCGAAGGCAGGCGGCTTCAGCAAGGACAGCCTCACGCTGCTTCCGAAGCGCGGATAGTGCGGCATCAACCACAGCAAGACTCTCCGGGCGAGGAAGTGCCACCAGGATCGAGAACAGCTGCTTGCGGTTAACCTTGGGCATCTTGGTTCGCCCAGCCATCGAAACCGAGGATTCGACGACACGTTCCTGGAGTAGTACCTCACGCAGCAGCGTCGCAGGGACGCCATCCTTGGGCGTAAGTGGGTAGGCGTCTGCACTGCACAGCCCTGAAAATCCCGGGACGGCAACCTTCCGCAGCGACGGACGAATCTTCGAGTAGATGACGTCGCCTTCGCCGAACAGATACTTCCCGCTAATGAGTCCGTCTTCCCGAGCTGTTCGTGCGCCGATGATTTCACCGGTATCTTTGGCAATCGCCTCAACACCGATATGGATCAAGTCCGCGTACTCCTTTAGTCTTGGGTCCACGAGCCGTGCGGTCAGCTCGCAGACATCGGAGAGCGGGATCAGCGGGGCATCCTGCAGCAGCGACTCACGCGTTGCATGATGAACCCGGGTGAGTGCGTTGGCCTCGACGTCGAGTGTGGTGATCTGGTCGTCCACCGCTTCGACAATCTCGACTATCCGTTTCTGTGTAGGCAGGGGCGGAATGTCCACGACGATACTGAGAAAGTCGGCGGGCTTCACCCGCTCACGCCTGCCCCCCATTCCCTTAGACGCTCCCTGAAGGGCGTCCCACATGCCCTGCGTCGTGGTGAGGATGCGAAAGAAGGAAGGGTCCGCGTCGGATGCGAACGTAAAAGTGGGGAACTCCTGTGAAGCGAACGATTCCGGCAGGTCGTCAGGCGTGACGGTCACAGCGCCCTCGAACGCCTTGAGTCGACTGTAGACGAGCACCCCTGGGCCGATTCGATTAAGCTGCTTGTAGGAGGTCGAACTCCCTGCTACGGGATCTCGGTAGAGCAGCCCTCGCCCTCTGTTGAGCACCCCCACGGTTGGGTACATCTGTCCGGGGTCCACGTCTACGGATTCCAGATTCAGGCTGAGGAACCGTGCCAGAGGAGCCCGGACCCAACCCTCCTGGAAGCCGGCGGCATGGTCATCACTCATCGGGTCACTCATCGAAGCCCTCGATGCCGGCACCGGTGAGTACGTCGAGCATCCGCTGCTCGGTCTTCCGCCGTTCGGCCCGGGCGAGGTTGTACGCCTTGATCAGGGTGCCTAGGTCTTCGCTCTCAGTGGCGGACTGCTTGATGTACCGCCCGATGTTGAGGTCGTACCCGTTCGCCGCAATCTCGGTGGTGGGCACGAAGCGGGCTGCCAGGCCATCATCGCCGTCGGGGTCCACTGGACTGCCGGCGGCATCGAAGTCCGAGCGGTAGGTGGTCACCATGTAGGCGATGTCGGCCTCGGTGAGGATGTTGCGATTCTTGACCTTGGTGAACCGCTTGGATGCGTCGATGAACAACACACCGTCCTGCCGTTCCACCGGCTTGGTTCCCGATGTACGGAACACCAGGATCGCCGTGGGGATAGGAGTGTTGTAGAAAAGGTTGGGGGGCAGGCCGATGACCGCCTCGAGGAGGTCGTCGTCCAAGACGCGCTGGCGGATGGCTGCTTCCTGGCCGCCGCGGAAGAGGACGCCGTGAGGCAAGACGACGCCAGCGCGGCCCTTCTTCGGGTCCATACTGGCGATCATGTGTTGCACGAACGCCCAGTCCGCCGACGACTGCGGGGCGACACCGCCGACTGCGCGTGGGTCCTTTGTCCAGGGTTTCCACTTCAGACTGTACGGCGGGTTGGCGACGATCACATCGAACTGTGCAATGGACCCGTCCGGCTTCTTGAAGCGCGGGTTCTTGAGGGTGTCGCCGACCTCGATCTGGAACTGGGTGAGGTTGTGCATGAAAAGGTTCATGCGAGCCACACCCGCAGTGTCCGCGACGGCCTCCTGCCCGTACAGCTTGAGCGTGTAGCCACGCCCGCCGCGGGCCTTCAGGAGGTTCGCGGAGGCGATAAGCATGCCGCCCGACCCGCAGGTCGGGTCGTACACCGACTCGAAGCTCCTGGGGGCCACGATCTCGACGATCAGCTCGACGACCTCGCGCGGGGTGAAGAACTGGCCGGCGCGGGTGCCGGACCCGTCGGAGAAACGTTTCAGCAGGTACTCGTACGCCCCACCGAGCACGTCGTGGGACATGTTGCCCTCGTGCATCTGCGGGACACGGTCCATCGCCTGCATGACCGCCGCCAGCACCTCTCCCGGCAGCACTTCCTCGGAAGTCCACGTCATGGATCCGAACAGGCGGGAGAACTTGTCAGGGTTGGCCGTCTCGATGGCTTGCAGGGAGGCGCGGACCCGCTTGCCGAGGCCGGGCTGGGTGATGGTGGCGAGGATGGACGACCAGGAGGCGCGACGTTGCTGGACGGTGCCGGGGTGGATGAACGGGATCTCGAACGACTGGTAGTCGCGGTACTCGATCTCGTGGGCTTCCTCGACAGAGAGGCCGTCCAGGTCCTCGTTGTCGGCGAGGAACTCCTGGTGATGGTGCTCCCAGGTGTCCGACAGGTACTTCCAGAACATCAGCGGGAAGACGACCGAGGAGTATTGCGCTTCGGGCATCGCCACGCGTAGCTCGTCGGCGGCGTCCCACAACCGGTTCTCGATCTCCTGCTGAGTCACTGCCATCAGTCGGGGTGTCCTTGCTGCTCAGGGGTTGGCGGCCCTAGGGCCGGAGCGCTTCTGCTGGTGACCCGGGCATGCCCGGCACGAACGCCTCAGGCGTGCTCTGGCGAGTTGAAAGCGAGGGGCATTCTATTCCTGTATGGATGAATGGCCAACAAGGACAATCCACATGCGACGACGCTAATGGTCCAAACAGCACCTTGGCCGCTGGCACTCTCGGCATGACCTGACGACTTTGCCGGGGCTCTGAACCCCTGCCAGTCGCTACTCACAGTGAAGGGGGGCGTAGGTCTGTTGCTCGCACCAGGTCGCCTCGGGGGCCACTCGGTGATGGCGGCGCTGGCACCTGTGCCGCGATGAACACGACCACGACAAGCGAAGAAGCTGAGTAGATCAGCCGCGAGGTGGGGCAGGGGTGGGGGTATCCCGGCGTGGACTCAGGCCACCATGGGTGACAAGGGTGTCCGGCCGCAGTGCCTAAGCGTATGCTCACAACCGTGGTGGGGTTGGTCGAGATCGTGGTGGTGCTTCTCGCTGTCGCCCGCGTGACCAGGCTGGTTACAGCTGACGAGATCACCCGGAGACCCCGAGAGGCGGTCGTGAGGCGGCTGCCCGAGGGCAGCGCCTTCGCGTACCTGCTGTTCTGCCGCTGGTGCATGTCCGTGTGGATCGCCGCGCCGGCAGCCGGCGGCTGGTGGCACGTCTCCGACATCCCTCGCTGGTCCGGGCACTGGTGGGTCGATGTGTCCACGGTTGCGCTGGCTCTGTCGTACGCGACCGGCCTGCTGGTGCGAGCCGAGCCCGAGGAGTAGTGCATGGCGTGGTGGGGCACGAAACCGAACGTCGACAGTGAGGTCGGAAAGGCGACCGCCGTCGTCGCCTCGGCGGCAAAGATGCGCTACGAGTCCAGCGGCAGCCTGCGGAAGGTCACCAAGCAGGAGTGGCAGGAAGAGGCTTGGCGGCACTACGAGCAGTGCGGCGAACTGGCGTACCTGGTCGACCTCATCGCGAAGGCGATGGGTCGTGCCCGGCTGTACATCACCCAGGTCGACGATCAGGGCCGGCCGGTCGAGACACCCGATCAGGCGCCGGCCGGCGTCAACGAGACGTTCCTCGGCGGCCCCGGCCAGCAAAGCGAGCTGTTGCACGACGCCGGGATCCAGCTCGGCGTACCCGGCGAGTGCTACCTGATCGGGGAGCAGGAGAAGGACGAGGACGGTAGCGCCACCGACCGGGAGAGGTGGTTCATCGCCTCCAACGATGAGCTGCAGGAGCGTGCTGGGAAGTACGTGCTCGACCAGGGCGATGGTCCGCGTGAGCTGGAAGCCGACGAAACCGTCATCGTGCGGATCTGGGCGCCGTCGCCCCGCAGGCACGCCCTACCGAAGTCGCAGGTGCAGGCCAACCGGCGGGTGCTGCGGCTGATCGAGCGACTGACCCAGTATGTGCAGTCGCAGATCGACTCCCGGCTGGCCGGGGCGGGCATCCTGCTGCTGCCGAACGAGCTGAGCTTCGCGTCCGCTGAGCAGGAGGAGAACCCCGAGGACGGGGTGTCGTCGTTCCTTGCCACTCTGACTGAGGCGATGACCACTGCGGTCAAGGACCGCGACTCGGTGGCCGCTCTCGTCCCGATCGTCGTGCAGGGACCGGCCGAGTACTTGGAGAAGGCCCGGCTGCTGTCGTTCGCCACGGAGCTGAGCTCCACCGTGCCATCGATGCTGGACGGCGCGATTCGCCGGCTGGCCCTTGGCTTGGACGCCCCGCCGGAGATGCTGCTCGGCATGACCCAGGCGAACCACTGGGGTGCCTGGCTGACCGACGAGGCGACGATCAAGTACCACGTCGAGTCGAAGCTGGAGCTGTTCTGCGCGGCACTGACGCAGCAGATGCTGTGGCCGGCGCTGGACGGCGCGCCCGGCGTTGCCGACCCGCGCGGGTGGATCGTCTGGTACGACACCAGCGAGTTGACGCAGAGCCCGGACAAGGGCGCGGACGCCAAGGACCTGTACGGACTCGGAGAGTTGTCCGGAGCCGCCCTACGTCGAGAGACCGGATTCGGCGAGGAGGACAAGCCGACCGACGAAGAGCGGGAGCTGCGTCGGCTGCTGGAGATCATCCGGACGGTGCCGGCGTCCGGTCCGCTGCTCGTGCAGCGGCTGCTGAAGGTCGCGGGGGTGAGCGTCGACATCGACCCGGAGGCGTTGAAGCCGGCGCCGCAGCCGGCCGAGCTGCCGCCCGGCGAAGCGCCGACCGAGGACGAGGAGCCGACGACCGAGAAGCCGCCGGACGGCGACACCGAGAACCGCGGCCCGCCGGAGCAGAACGCCGTCGCCGCGTCGGCGGCCGACGCGCTGGCCGAGCCGTTCGTGGCCGCGTGCGAGGTCCTGGCTCTGCGGGCCCTGGAGATCGCCGGCAAGCGCATCCTCGGCAGGGGGCGCTACCAGCACGTGCACCTGAAGGCGTGGGAGTACCACACGGTCCGACCGTCCACCCCGCCCTCGGTGGCCAGGTTGCTCCACGATGCGTGGACAGCGGTGCCGGCGGTCGCCACCAGGCTCGGCGTCGACGCGGAGAAGCTGACCGCCGCCCTGACCGGGTACGTCGGCGGGTTGCTCGTGTCGGGCAGCCGACACGACCCGGCGGAGCTGCGGGAGCACCTGGCCCGGACGGTACGCGGTGAGTTGGTGGGGGCGTGAGCACCCCGACAGCCCAGCCCTCGACCGCTGAGCTGGAGGCCACCGGGGGCTGGCTGTGTCAGCGGTCCGGGCCCGGCAAGGGATGTGAGCCGCTGCGGTGGAGCCAGTGCCGGGCCTGCGGCTGGCACGGCGAGCTGTGGGACGGCGACCAGCCGCCGCTGCTCGACGCCGGGCACGTCTGCGAACCGGCCGCCGTGGAGCGGCGGAACCCACGTTGAGGAGACAGGATGGATGATCCCGAGAAGGTGCTGATGAGCAAGCTCGCCGAGGGGCTGGCTGCTGCGGGCATCGTCCTCGACAAGGACTTCGTGCGGCTGGAGCTGTCCGAGGACGTGCTGACTCTGCACCGGCTGGCGCGAACTCCTGTGGGTATGCCGGCCCGGATGCCGGACGGGTCTGCGCAGGTCACCACCACGACGATCCCCGTGGTCACCGGGGACCCGGACGACGGGCCCTCGGACCCGCCGTCCATCGACGAGCCGCTGGCGGACCGGTAGCCATGGCCGACGACGCCGACCCGTGGCTGCCGCTGCGCCTCGACCACGAGGCGCGGGTCGTCGCTGCCGAGAAGCGCGTCGAGCGCGCCGCCCGGGCCGCGCTGGCGGCGTGGCTGCGGTCGGCCCGTGCGGCCACCCTGCCGGCCGTCACCGCGGCGGCGTTGCCACCGGACCCGTCAGCGCTCGCCGGCACCGGGCAGGCGTGGTTCGAGGCGATGACGGTGCACCTGCTGCCCGAGGTCGAGGCGACGTTCCTCGCCGGGGTCGCCGACGCAGGCGGCGACATGCAGCTGGTGCGGGTGGCCATGATGAAGGACGAGTACCTGGCGGCGCTGCCGAACAGGCTGTCGGGTGTGCCGGACAGCGCGTGGACGGAGGTCACGGCAGCCATCGCGGAGCTGACCGCCGAAGGCGCGAGCATCCCGCGGATCCGCGATGCCATCGAGGCGATCCTGGGCGAGCGGTCCTGGGAAGGACGGGCGGTGACGATCGCCCGAACCGAGACGATCGGGGCGTACAACGCGGGCACGCTGACCGGGTGGCTGACCGCCGCGAGCGCGCTCGACGAGAAGCTGGACAAGGTGTGGGTGGCCACGCACGACGAGCGCACCCGGCCGGACCACCGGGCCGCCGACGGGCAGCGGGTCGCCCTGGACGCGACGTTCATGGTCGGTGGGGTGCCGCTGCGGTACCCGGGCGACCCGGCGGCTCCGCCCGGACAGACGGTGCAGTGCCGCTGCACGATGATCGAGGTGGAGGCCGACGCGCCCCTGCCTGCGATCCCTGAGCACCCGTGGCCCCGACGGGATCGGGCCACGGCGTTGGACACGGTGACGGCGGCGGTAGCCGCGAAGGGTGGCAATCAGATGGCGACGTGGAAGGGGACGCTGGCGCCGCTGGGTGCCAGGTCGGGGGACCGGCGGATCTTCGCGGTCGACGGGGAATGGTCGTTCCGCGACCTGCCGCTGCCGCTGCGGTGGGCGCGTGAGGACGCACCCGGGCACGAGGGCGCGGTGACGATCGGCCGGATCACCGCCGGCGAGGTGCAGAAGTCGAAGCTGACCGGCGTCGGGGACTTCATTGATGCGGTGCCGGAGCTGGGCGAAGCCCTGGAGCTGCTGCGCAGCGGCGTGCTGTTCCCGTCGGTGGACCTCGACGACTTCGAGTTCACCTACACCGACGGTGAAGGCAAGCCGATCGAGGAGATGAGCGACGAGGAGTGGGAGGCGTTCTTCGAGGCTGGCGAGGAGCCGTACGTCACCGTGACGAAGGGGCGCGTGATGGCGGTGACCCTCGTCGGGACGCAGGCGTTCATGGAGGCCCGGCTGGAGTTGGTCGACGACGAGCCGGCCCAGGGCGACGGGCCCTCCGACGAGGAGGAGAAGGAACCCACCGAGGAGAAGGAAACCGCAGCGGTCGCGGCGGCGGGCGCGGTGGCGACGAAGAAGCAGGTCGCGCCCCTGTACCCGCCGAGGGCGTGGTTCGACGACCCGGGCTTGGCCGAGCTGACGCCGGTCACGGTGACCGCCGACGGGCGGGTGTTCGGGCACCTTGCCGACCGCGACTGCCACCTGTCCTTCCTCAACGGCGGGCAGTGTGTGCTGCCGCCGGAGGAGGGCGGGTTCGACTGGTTCCACCGGCCGGAAATTCAGACAGCCGAGGGGGAGCTGGTCGCGGTCGGGCACATCACGGCGGGGACCGGGCACGCCGACCTGGCGGCGAGCGCGGCCAGGGCGGTGGCCCACTACGACGACACCGGCATGCAGGTGGCGGTGGTCCGGGCCGGCCGGGACGCTCACGGCACGTGGATCGCCGGGTCGCTGGTGCCGGAGGCCACCGAGGAGCAGGTGCAGTTGCTGCGCCGTTCTCCGCTGTCGGGGGACTGGCGGTGGATCGGCGGGGCGCGGCAGCTCGTCGCGGCCTTGTGCGTCAATGTCGGCGGGTTCCCCGTGGTCCGGGGGCGGTCGTCCGGCGGCCGCGCGTACGCCATGGTCGCCTCCGGTTGGGCGGGGTGGCTGCCATCCGACCCGGCCGGCCGCCAGCGGCGGCGGGAGGGCGCCCCGGCGACGCCGGCCGCGATCGACGCGGCGGTGCGCCGCGCCGTGGCCGCCGGGTTTGCCGCCGAGCGGCAGCGTACGGCCAACGCGGTGGCCGCCGAGCGGATCGCCGCGACGATCGGCAGGGACCGACGGAGCCTCCTGGCGGCGCTGACCGCCTCGGTACACACGAGGTAGCGAAGGAGGTAGTGGTGCCCTGCAACTGCGGAGGCAAGGCCCGGACGGCCACCGTGTGGGTGGTGTCCTACGACGACGGCCGCAAGGGCGGCGAGTACGCGTCGAAGGCGGACGCGGAGATCGCGGACGTGCGTAAGGGCGGCGGCGGCACGATTCGCCGGGTCCAGAAGTAGCGACGGCCTGGCGGGTGCGCTCGTAGCGGCTCTGCCGGGCTACGCTGTCAGGCGAACACCGATGCTGGCTGCGGGCCGGTCGGGGATGAGACCCCTACCGTGCTGAGGAGCCGACGGTGGAATTTGAGATCCCGGCGAGCCTGGACGGGCTCGACCTCGACGCCCTCTCCGACCTGGAGACTGCTGCTGTTGCGGCGTTCGACGCCCTGCGGGATGACCCTGCGTTGGACGCGGCCGGGCTGGCCCGACTGCGGGAGCTGGCGACGTTCGTCCAGTCGGTGCGCACGCAGCAGGCCCAGATCGAGCAGGCCGCGCTGCAGGTGGCCTCGGAGTTGAACGACCTCGACGCGACCGTGCACGGCACGCCGGAGGATTGCGACGGTGACAGCGCCGCCGGCGCGGACGACGAGGGTGACGAGAGCGACGGGGGCGCGTCAGAGAGAGATTCGGCCGAGGACGTGGCCGCAGGGCAGCCGACAGCGGTGGTCGCGTCGCTCGCGCGGAGAGCCGCTCGTCGGCAGCCGAAGCCAAAGGTGAGCATCGGCGGCACGTCGGCGGTTATCAAGGCAGCCGCCGACGTGCCGAACGTGCCGCACGGACACGTGTTCGGCTCGGTGACCGAGGTGGCGGCGGCGTTCGACGACAAGTTCGCCGGCTTCCCGCGGGGGGTGGGGGTCGCGACGCGCATCAAGCAGAACGTCGCGCGGGTGGAACTGCCAGTCGACCAGGCGCTTGTCGCGGGGGACAGGGGTCTCACCGACATGGAGCTGGTGGAGCGTGCCGCGTCGGAGTCGCGACTGTCGGGCGGCAACCTCGTCGCTGCGGGCGGCTGGGGTGCTCCGTCGGAGACGCTGTGGGAGCTGTGCGAGGGCCTGGAGACGACCGAGGGCCTGCTCGACCTTCCGGGCATCACGATCCCGCGTGGCGGCGGTATCAAGGTTCCGGCCAATCTCGACTTCCGTGACCTGTACTCGGGTGTCGGTTTCGCGCACAGCGAAGCCGACAGCATCGCGGGGACTGACAAGCCCTCGTATCGGGTGCCGACGGTGAACTGGGTCGAGACGCGCCTTGAGGTGGACGGGGTGCAGATCGAGCAGGACATCGTGCAGAACGCGATCTGGCCGGAGCTCACCCGGGACGTGGTCCGCCGGGCCATGACCGCCCACGAGCACAAGATCAACGCGCGGTTGATCCAGCGCATGGCCACCGCCCCGGCGCAGTCCACGGCCTTCACCCTCACGTTGGGCGGCGACGTCGACGGCGACGAGACCACGACCGCCCTGCTCGGCGCGCTGTCCCTCGCGGCGACCGACTACCGGTACCGGTACCGGATGGCCCGCCGGGCGCTCCTCGAGTGCGTGGCCCCGCTGTGGCTGCTCGACTGGGTTCGGGCGGACATGGCCCGCCGGGCGGGGGTGAACTACTTCGACGTGTCCGACGAGCAGATCGCGGCCTGGTTCTCCCGACGGCACCTGCGGGTGCAGTGGGTCTACGACTGGCAGGACGGATACGTCGACGCGGGCGGCGCCGGGTTCGGCGGGACGACCGCCCCGGGGCAGTGGCCGGAGTCCGCCGACTTCCTGATCTACGCGCCCGGCACGTGGGTGAAGGGCACGAAGCCGATCATCGACCTTTCGGCGGTCTACGACAGCATGAAGCTGAAGGACAACGAGTACATCGCGCTGTTCACCGAGCAGGCGACGCTGCTGCTGAAGCGCTGCTACGTGTCCTACAAGGTCACGGTGCCGCTGTGCCCGACCGGTGTCACCGGGTCGACGGTCGCGCTCGGATGCGCGGCGGCCTGATCCCGCCCGGTCGCCGGGGCCGCGCCCGCGCGGCGCGGCCCCTGCCCGAAGGAGGTGACGGGTGACTCAGCCCTTGGTCTACGTCGACGCGCCCGGCGTGACGCCCTACCGGTACGGTCTGTTCTCGGCGGCGGCCGTGGTGGATCCGGCCGACCAGCGCGAGTTCCAGGCGGGTGTGGAGTGGGAGCCGCTGTGTGCCGACGCGCCCGCGCCGACGAACGCGGCGGCGGCGTCGGATCCGGCGCGTACGCCGATGGCCCTACCCGATGGGGTCGGCAGCGTGCAGGCTGGCGTGATCCGGTTGTACGCCGGGCTGACCGGGCGGTCGGTGGCCCGGCCGGACCTGCTCGACCGCGGCCGGCGCGCCCTCGGCCTGGTCGAGCAGCAGTCGCTGGAGCACTACGTCTGGACCGGTGGGGCCGAGAACACGCCGTACCTTGCGGCACCCGACACGCCGGTGCTGGGCGGGTCGGACACGACGCCGGTTGCCCTGGAGACGGGCCTCGGTCTCCTGGAGGCGCACATCGCTGACCGCACCGGTGTGCTCGGTGTGGTGTGGGCGCCACGATGGACGGCCGGGTGGTTCGTGGGCAAGTCGCTGACCCGGCTGGAGAACCCGCGGTTGGTGGCCCCGCTGGGGAACCCAATCGTGTTCGCGCAGACGTCCGGCGTCGGCCCGGATCAGGCAGTGCCCGGGGCGGACGAGGCCTGGCTGTATGCGACCGGGCCGGTGATGGTGCGGCGGTCGGCGGTGTTTCTGCCGAGGTTGCCGGAGGCCCTGGACCGTACGGACAACGAGGTGTTCGCCGTCGCGGAGCGGTTCTACTCGGTGGGGTGGAGCTGCGCGGCGGCGGCCGTCAAGGTCAAGCTGCCGGGCGCCCCGGCATAGGAGGAGAGATGGCCCCGCTGATCTACCCGAACGACCGGGCGGACGCGAAGGAGGTCGCGCGGCAGCTGCTGGCGGCGGCCGGCGCGCGGAGCGACGAGATCCGAACGACCACGGACGGCCCGCTGGGGGTGGCGTTCGAGGTGCCGGACGACCTGGCCCAGCAGGTGCTGAACGGCGAGCGGACCGTGGTCGAGACGAGCGGGCCGGACGGTGCCGGCCTGGTGAGCACGTCGGCTGACGCCGGGGCCGACGTGTCCGAGGCGGACGCCGAGACGGAGGGAGCCTCCCAGCTGCCGTCGAAGGCGTCGCGGTCGCGTTCTTCGCGGAGTCGCTGACCGTCGCCCCGCGCTTCGGACTCGCGCCGCCCCTGCTGGCTCCTTCCCCGAGCCAGCAGGGGCGGCGTTTCTGTGTGACTCGCTCCACAGCTAGGGGTGTACATAAAACATGTACGGGGGTCTGTCATTCGCATACAATGAATATGTACAGCAGGCGATCTCAATACGGGAAGGGGTAGGACATGGAGAGCCGGGTCAACGAGCTGCTCGCCGAGTTCAACGTGGCGACCGAGGGTGCCGACCGGGGCGGGATGGTCGCCCGGCTGGCCGCATGGGTGGCCGAGGCCGAGCGGGAGCTGGAGCGGCACACCGCCGAGCTCACCGAGGCGACCCGGGGCGCGCTGGCTGCCGCGAAGGCGGGTGACCTGCGGACCTCGGTGCGCGGTGACCTGCTGGCCGCCGTGAGCGGCAAGGCGGCGGCGGTTGACGCGGCGCTGATGAAGGTGGCCGAGCGCCGGGGGGCCCTGGCGTTCGTCGCCGAGAACGCGAAGAGCAGCCGGACGAGCTGAGCAGTCCGGGGTGCGCCGGCCCAAGCTGCGGCCGGCGCACCCCGGGACCAAGCGCCCCCGTAGCCCAGTGGCTGCGGGGGCGTCGCCATTCCCGTCGGCGGAGAGCCGGCGGCAGTTCACGTGGAGGACGAAGATGACGACGACGGTGTGGCGTCGCGCGAGGGCCGTGCCGAGCGACCCGAAGGAGCACGCGCGGTCGATCGCGGAGGCGGCCGACGAGGCGTGGCACGGCCGGTACGGCGGATCGCGGATCGAGGTGCCGATCTCGGTGGTGGCCGCCCTCGCCCTGGTGGCCCGGGAGGCACCCGACGGCGAGCGCCTGGCGGTCCTGGAGGAGACGGTGCTACGGCTCGACGACGAGGGCTTCGCGGCGCTGGTGTCGCGGCTGTGGCAGGAATGGTCGCTCGTCCGGCCGGACCTGCTGCCTCGGACGAAGCACCTCTGGTCGTGGATCGACGAGGAGCCGGACCAGACGCTCCGGCGGGCGGTGCTGGCCGTGGGACAGGCGGTGCTGCGGCGCGGGCTGTTCGGGCGGTACGGCCCGGACGCCTGGGGTGAGGCCGACCTGCTGGGGATGCTGCTCCAGACCATGAAGTCGCGCGGCGCGGTGCGCGGCGTCGGGCAGTACCTGACGCCGGAGAGCGTGACGATGCTGATGGGACGCATCCTGGCCCCGGAGCCGGGCGCGAGGATCCTGGAGCCGTGCGCGGGCACGGGGACCCAGCTCCTCGGCGCGGCGCAGGCGATGCGCGCGAACGGTCACGACCCGACCGAGTGTGAGTGGTGGGCCAACGACATCGACCCGCTGGCGGCGGCCTGCTGCGCGGTGAACATGCACCTGTGGGGGCTGGGCTGGCGGGTGGTCGTCGGCTGCGGTGACGGGCTGCTGAACAGGTGGATGGGCGAGGCCCTGGAGCAGCGCCAGGCGGCGATCGACGAGGTGGCGCGGTTGTGGCAGGTCGCGCGGCAGATCGCGGCTGCGCGTCACGTTCTGGGACTGCCGCGCCAGGAGGACCCGCTGGAGCGGCACATGCGCAAGGCTGCGCCGAAGCCGCCCCCTCCGCCGCCGCCCGCGCCGCCCGCCTCGTCCACGTTCGACGCCGAGGCGGTCTACCGGCAGGCGCGGCTGTTCTAGCCGTGTGACCTGCTACATAGCCTGAGGCGTACATAAAAACTGTACGCGGGTAGGCTCAAAGCCTACAATGAATATGTACAGCAAGTTGCCCTGTCTCACGTGGAGGTGTGGAAGGTGCTCGGAGAGTTCAGGCCCGGCCAGGTCGTCCTAGCCGACATCGAAGGTGGCCGCGAGAGTGTGCGGGTCGTCGAGCTGTGGCCGCAGTCGGCCTGGTCGCCGACCGACCGGCTGTACGTCGAGGCCCTCGACCAAAGCGCGCGAGCGGTGATCGACGTCGCCCTGGTGCAGGGTCCCTGCTCCGGCTTCGTGAGCTGCCGGACGGAGGACGGCGAGTGCGTGCACTGCGGGGAGCAGCACGACGACCCGCACGCGATGGGGTGCCCGCACCTGGCGCACGAGTTCTTCGCCGACGAGTGCGACGTCCGGCTCGACAGCGAGGACGCGCTGCGGGAGGCGTACGACGTGCAGGTGGAGGTGCGGTCGGTCGACGGCCGAGCCGCCGGCCGGGCGGTGCTGACGACGCTCCAGCGGCACGGGTTCGAACTGGTCCGGCCGGTGGCGGGCGTGTGGCGCAAGGAGGCCCACGGTCCGGCGACGTTCGTTGGCGCGGTCGGCCCGGTCGACGCCGAGGTGGTCGAGCGCGCCTAGTGGCTGCGTGGACGGGGCTGGTCGGCCGACCGGCCCCGGTGCGGAGTCCCTAGTCGGCTCTAGTTGTACGGTCACTATTGACGACAGTGCCCGTACAGCTGCAAGGTATCTGTTCGAGCAAGACCCAGTTCACGTGGAGGTAAACGTGGGTCTACGCGCACTCGTCGGCATCGAAAGAGCCGGCGGTACGTACGAAGCGCGGCACGTCCAGTACGACGGCTGCCCGACCGTGATGGTCCCGGCGCTGAGCACGCTGGTGCACGACCGCGCCGACCGCGACCCGCTGGCGGCGGTCGCCCATCTCCTGTCGTCCGACTGGAGGTACATGCACGTGCTGCCGGGCGGTGAACTCGTCGGCGAGCCGATGGACACGAGCGGCGGCCCCGAGATCGGCAGGCTCGACGACCCGGCCGGCGACCGGGAGTGGGCCTACCTGATCGGCGGCCATCGGCTGCACGTCTACATCGGGATGTTCCCGGAGGAGGGGTCGAAGCGCTGGTGGCCGTGGGCCTGCTGGTCGCTGCGGGAGCTGCCGGTCCTGCCGGTCGACGAGGTCCTGGCGGTGCAGAGGAACGGGTACGCCACCCAGTGGCAGGCCAGCCAGTTCCGCACGTACATGAGTGCGGTTCGGGACGCGCTCCGAGAGGAGATGCGGTGAAGGCGCTGGTGGGGAAGTTCGCCCCGGACGGAAGGTCGTACATGGCCCGCCCGGTCGACCTGGAGGGCCAGCCGAGCTGGACCCTCGGACAGCTGCGGCTGATGTGGCAGCGGAAGTTCCTGCGGGACACCTTCCGGATGGTGGAGGAGCTGCTGCACCGGGACTGGTCGTTCCTGGCCAACTCCCAGTGGCCCAGCGAGGTCGCCGCCGGGAGCATGGCCGATTGGGCCTTCCTCAGCGGTATGGGTCGAGCCTGGCCGATCGGCCAGGCCGGGATGACCCACTTCGGGGACCTGCCCGCCGAGCGACCGACCGAGGCGGCCTGGGCGTACCTGTGGGAGTACGGCCTGGAGGCGCTGCATGTCTACGCCTCGCACGGGGGCCGGTGGAACCACCTGGCGACGTTGGGAACGGACGTGTGGATCGGCCTCGACGAGCAGCTGGTCCTCGACATCGAGTCGCGGTACGGCTGGCTGGAGAAGGGAACGGTGGCATGAGCAGGGCGGGAACTGCAAGCCGGCAGGGCTTCCCCATTCAGGCGGAGCGGTTGGAGCGGGGCGACCGGATCCTGCTGTTCGGTGCCGTGGTGAACGTGCTGGGACGTCAGGAGGCGTACGACTTCCCGAACACGGTGGTCCTGCTGATCCAGCGGGCGCCGGACGGTCGGCCGACGTCGACGCTTGTGCCGAAGGACATGCTGCTGCTCGGGCTGTCGATCCGCCGCACGTGGGTGCTCCGGTGCGCCCGGTGCGAGTGGCCGACGCTGCTGACGGTCGACCTCGCGGACGGCACGCCGGAAAGGGGCATCTGCGGGTCCTGCCACGCGGAGGCGAACGTCGACGGCGAGCAGGTCTCGCCGGCACCGATGCGACGGGGGTGGAGGCCGTGAACGAGGAGATGGCCAAGGCGTTCCTCGGGACCGACCAGGACCGGGACGCGTTCGTCAACCGGGAGACGCTGCGGCACGCGGTCGCGCGGGCCATCTTCTGCCGGTACAGCGGCAAGGTGCTCGACGTCCGTACGGCGGTGCTGGTCGAGGCATCCAAGGGTGAGCGCCGGAGCATGGAGGTGCTCGACGGGGCTGACTGGGACAGCGTGAAGGACGCGGCGCTCGCCAAGTTCGCCGAGCTGGGCTGGATGGTCGAGGTGATCGACGGCCGGACGTTGTAACCCGACATCCCGGCCAGGGCTGGCCGTGCGGGGCTGCACCCACCGGGTGCAGCCCCGTTCACTATGGATGGAAGATGCAGCCGCCGACGACCTTCGAGAGCAACGTGGCCGGCGGGAACGCGCGGTCACGATCCGGCCGGACCGGATCGAGTGGAGCCAGCCGGGACGCACGAAGGTGACGAACGTGCTCCTCGTGGTCCTCACGGTCTACGGGATCGGCCTGACGCTGCTGGCCCCGGCGTGTCGTCCCCGGTTCAAGGAGCAGGGCCGGCAGGTCCTCGCCATGCGGGCCGTGCAGTCGGTGGCCAGCCGGCGCGACGGGCTCTACACCGCGGTGTCGGTGGTGGCCGGGGCGTCGACGATCGACTTCCGGGTGCCCCACGGCAGCGCGGAGAGCATCGAGGCGCTGATCCGAGACCTCATGCTCGGAACCCACCCGAGCGCGCAGCGGTAGCCTGCCGCGAGGGGGCCGTCGAGGGCGCTGTGTCCCACCCGGGGCCAGCGCCCTCTCGGCTACGCTGGCGGGGTATTCGCCGCTGGCTGCGGGCCGGGCATGGAGCTCTCCTGTTGAGGATGTGCCGATGTCCGCAGTGTGCGACACCCCCGTCAAGGGGAAGATGCTCCGGGCCACGAAGCTCGGAGCGTGCGGTGACCCGATCCTGGGCGCCGGTGGCTGGCCGGTCCACGTCACTTCCAAGGGCTTCGTCTCCGTGGAGTACGCGGCCGAGGTCGACGACGGCGAGGAGATCGACCAGAAGGACGCCAACGGCGACAGCCTCGTCTACGAGCCGGCCAGGCGGCGCATCAAGCTGTACAACGTCACGGTGACCTGCGGGCGGGTCGACCCCGAGCTGTACACGCTGTTCACCGGGCAGCCGGTCGTCCTGGACGAGGACGGCAGCGCGACGGGCCTGCGGGTCACCAGCAAGGTGAACCTCGACTCGGCGGTGGCTCTGGAGTTGTGGTCGGGCACCGCGCAGAAGAAGTGCGGCACGGTGGCCAGACCCCGGTACGGGTACTTCCTGCTGCCCCAGCTCATCGACGGCATGATCGGGGACTTCACGGTCGAGAACGGGGCCGCGACCTTCACCCTGACCGGGAAGGCGATCGAGAACCCGGCGTGGGAGACCGGCCCGTACGACGTGTACCTCCGGTCGACGGGCGTCGCGCCACTGATGGACCCGATGGGCGACGCCGACCTGCTGCACATGGACTGGACGTACCTGCCGCCCCCACCGCCGACGTGCGGGCTGACCCCGCGGCCGCCGGACGGCGCTCTGGCCGCCGATGCAACGGACGCGACGGACATGACCGCCGAGTTCACGGCGGCGTACGTGCCGGCTGGGCCGCCGCCGCACGCGTACACCGTGGACTGGGGCGACGGGGCATCGTCGGCTGGCCCGGCCGAGACGGAATCGGTCAGCCACCAGTATGCGACCGCCGGGACGTACCTCATCACTGTCGCCGACACGGTCACGGGCGCGCAGCGCTTCAAGTCGTTCGTGGCACCGGCCGCGTAGCCGTGACGCAGCCGGTGAGGACCGGCCCATGCGACTGGACGCTCGACACGGCCGGCTGCAAGGGCTGGGACGGTCTCGACGAGGCGATCCGTGCGGTGGCCGCCACGACGGTCACCGAGGTGCTGTGGGCGCTGTCGGGCCGCCGGTTCGGGCTGTGCGAGTCCACGGTCCGGCCGTGCCGGCGGGACGACCCGGACGCCTGGCGGTGGGGGGAGCCGTGGCTGACGCTGCCGTTCGGCAGTGTGGTGACCACTTTCTGCGGGTGCGCGGGGTGGGCCTGTCGGTGCATCCCGCCCCGGTGCGAACTCGCCCTGCCGGGGCCGGTGCACGAGGTTTCCAGGGTGCGCGTCGACGGCCAGGAGGTGCCGGCCGGCGCCTACGTGGTGCAGGACCACCGGTGGCTGGTCCGGGTTGACGGCGATTGCTGGCCGATGCGGCAGGACCTGACGGCCGCCGACGACCAGCCGGGCGCGTGGGCGGTGACGTACCGGCGCGGCGTGCCGGTACCGAAGGGCGGGCAGCTCGCCGCCGGCCAGTACGCCTGCGAGGTGGCGAAGGCGCTGGCCAACGACAACACGTGCCGACTGCCCCGGCGGGTGCAGTCGTTGGTCCGCCAAGGCGTGCAGCAGACGTTCGCCGATCCGGCGCAGCTCGCCAGGGACGGCATGACCGGGCTGCCCGAGGTCGACCAGTGGCTGCGGGTGGTGAACCCGTACCGGCTGCCCCGCGACTCGGTGGTGTGGTCGCCGGACCTGGATCGAGGGAGAAGGAGAACATCGTGACCCAGCCAGCGGGGCCCGTCGACGACGTGGCGTGGCCAGTCGCAGTGCGTCTGCGGGAGCTTGCCGGTGCGGCCCTCGACGGGGCGCTCGGTGGGACGCCGGCGGTGTGCGCGGTGGTCCCGGGACGGGACGTGGCGATCGACTCGTGCTGCGACGGGCAGGCGTGGGTGCGGATCGTGCGGACGTACCCGGTGCTACCTGGAGAGTTCCCGAACGGTCGAGGCACGCCGCTCGACGGTGGAGGCGACCCGGGAGCCTTCTGGGCGGTGGAGCTGGGCGTGGGCACGGCAAGGTGCGCGCCGAGCCCGGACGACGCGGGGAACCCGCCGACGGCGACCGAACTCGAGCGCGCGGCAGCGGAGCTGGCCGACGACGCGGGCCGAATCCGCCGGTCGGTCCTGTGCGAGCTGGTCAAGGAGCCGGCCGCCGAGGCGGTGTTCATCGGTGAGCAGTCCAGCGTCGGCCCCTCCGGTGGCTGCGTCGGCCAGGAGGCGCTGGTGACGGTGATGACCAACGTGTGCGTGTGCGGGGAGGCCGGCGGTGCGTGACGGTCAGAAGGTCACGGTGAAGGCGCTGACGGCGATGCCGGGCGTAGCCGACGGCGAGGTGCTGCACGTCGAGTGGGGCCTCAGGCTGGCGACGCTCGTTGACGCCGGCCGGTACCAGGTGCTGGAGGACGGCGGCGGCGACCGGGCGGACGCCGTCGTCGGCGCGGCCGGCGACGGAGAGCAGCCGGGCACCGCGGCGACCGTCGATCCGGTGACGCAGGTGGGTGCGCCTGCCGGCGACGACGAGCAGCCGGCCGGCGCCACGGCCCGGCCACGTCGGACGAGGTCGCGTTGATGGCGCTCGTCGTCCGGCCGCGCGTCGACCTGTTCGCGGGCGAGATGCGGAGGATGCTGACTGGCCCGGTGGGGCCGGTGCTGCGGTTCGTGCGCAGCGCCGCCCGGCAGGTGCGAACCCGCGCGGTGCTCAAGTGCCCGGTCGATACCGGGCGGCTGAGGGCGGCGCACCGGGAAGAGGTCGGCGTCCGTGCCGGCCAGGTGTACGGGTTCGTGATCAACGACGTCGAGTACGCGGCGGCAGTGCATGACGGCACCGGGCCGCACCAGATTCGGCCCCGGCGGCCGGGTGGGGTGCTGCGGTTCGAGAAGGGCGGGGAGGTGGTCTTCACGTCGTACGTGAACCACCCGGGCACCCGGGCGCAGCCGTGGCTGCGGGAGGCGATGGAAGAGGCGGCAGTCCCGGCGGGGTTCCGGGTCGTCCGCTCCTAGGGAGGGAAGCAGATGAAGGAGTTTACGACCAGCGCGAAGGTGGCGCAGCAGCCCGACGGGGCCCGGAAGCTGCCGGATGTGCCGTTCAAGCTGGACGGCGTGGAGATGGTGTGCCGGGCTCCGAAGGACGCGCAGCTGGCGTACCTGATGGCGGCGGGGTCGGCCGGCCGTACGGAGGCGGACCAGGTGGCGGCGGTGCTCGACTTCTTCGAGCAGACGCTGGAGCCGGGCAGCCTGGCAGTCTTCAAGCGCCGGCTGCTGAGCACGAACGACAGCTTCGAGTTCAGTGACGCGATGGCGATCTTCCAGCACGTGTGCGAGGAGTGGTCGGCGCGCCCTACTGGGTCGGGCAGCGGCTTCTGACCCTGGCGGTCAAACGCTGGCCCGAGTTCCATGGTGCGATGCTGCTGCGCACCGGCCGCGAGCCACTGGATCTGCCGCTGCCGTCGCTGCTGGACGTGATCTACGCCTGGTGGGTGGAGGGCGGCAGCGAGAAGGACGTGGCGAAGTTTCGGCAGGCACTGGAGGCCCCGCCGACGGAGGCGGAGCTGGAAGGCCGCGAGGAATGGTCGGACGCGGAGACGGAGGAGTCGTTCTCCCGGGCGATCGGCGGCAGATAGCAGAGGAGGGCGACCCCGCCAGGGGCCGCCCTCCTCGTCGTGGGGGATCAGTGGAAGGTCGTGCCCCGCAGCGTCCCGGGAGTCTGCTGTTCGTCGGCCGGCGCGGAGGCGAGCCACGGCACGAACTGCCGGAGGAAGTCGTCGACGCCGGGCAGGGCCATCACCCTGGTGACCGCGCCGGCCACGACGACGGCCTGGGCGACGAGCGGCACGCCGTCGACGCCAGCGGTGACGGCGACGGTCGGCAGCAGGGACAGCGCGGCGACGGTGCCCGCGAAGATCGTGCGTACGGTTGCCCGCCACGGGTGCCGGGTCTGGGTCGTTGGGGTCACGGCGTACCTCCGAGTTTGCGGACTTGGTCCTTGAGCTTGGCGTTCTCGACGAGGAGCGCGTCTCGCTCCACGGCGACGTCCTTGCGGCTGTGCAGCTCGGCGCGTAGGTGCGCCACCTCGCCCTTGGTCGAGGCCAGCTCCTCTCGGAGCTGGCCGATGCTGACGTTCGCGGCGGCGAGCTGCGTCTCGGCCATCTGGAGCTTGGACTCGGCACCGGCAAGCTGTGCGTCCATGCGGACGAGCAGCCGTTCGGCGATCTGGGTGCCGTAGTCGGCGAGGGTGGCGCGTTCCTTGCGGCGGTTGATCAGCCAGGTGAGCAGACGGTCGATGACGATGCCCGCGACCGACCCGCCGCCGATGAGCGCGAGGATCTCGGGCCCCATCGTGCCGCCCCTACCGGACGGGGTTGCGGTAGGCGGCGTTCCACGTGTTGACGCCCAGTAGGCCGTCGTGGGCGAGGCCCTGGTCTTTCTGGAACGCCTCGATGAGGCTGCGGTACTCGGGGCCGTAGATGCCGTCGTTGCCGTGCTGGCGGAGCCAGGTGCGGCCCTTGCCGATCGACCAGCCGCGTCGGCCGAGCTGGGTGGCCCACTCCTGGATCCACGCCCGGTCGGTGCGGCCCTTGAAGTAACGCTCGTGCAGCCCAGAGACGGAGTAGTCCGGGCCGGACGCCGGGCCGAAGTACCAGCCGGCCGGCAGCGGGAACGTGATGGGAGTGCCGGGGGCCGGCCGGCCCGTGGGCGGCTTCGGGGCGGCGGGGGTGGAGCCGACGATGGGCAGGCCCGCCTTCAGCCAGGAGTAGATCTCGTCTCCGGGGCAGGCGGTGGCACCGCGGTCCCGGTGCCCGAGGATGGCGAGCCGCCGGCCGGCGCGGCGGTTGGCCTCCTCGTAGAGCCAGCGGAAGGAACGGCGGGCGGCGTCGGAGACGTCCTGGCGACCCACCTTGTCGAGGCCGATGATGCAGATGCCGACGTTGGGCGTGTTGTGGTTGGCGCAGTGCGCGCCGATGACGGTCCAACCGCGGCCTTCGTAGATGGCGCCGTTGATGGAGTTGATGAGGAAGTTGTAGCCCACGTCGCTCCAGTCGCGGACGTCCATGTGGAAGTCCTGGATCTGGCGTGGCGTCTGGGTGGCGCTGGCCCCCGAGTAGTGCCCCATGACTCCGGTCCGGCTGGACCAGGGAACTGTGGAGCGGGAGCGCGGCGGGCGGGCCCCCCACTCGGCGCGGCTGATGATGTCCACTGGTGACCTCCCGGCAGCGTGACGCGGCTGTCGGGGGCGGACGAGTCTACGGTAGCGGTACCGGCGGCGGGTCGTGGTCCGGGTGGCGGGCGCGTCGCCGTGACTGTCGGGGACGACGCGCCCACCCGGAAGCCGACATGCCCTCGACGGACGGTCAGACATGCCTGCTCGGTCAGTTTGGGCGGGCGCGCCGTCTGTCGTGGGGGACAACGCGCCCGCCCGGGGGAGTGGGCGCGCCGTCGACGTCGACGCGCCCACTCCGGGCAGCAGGCCCGCTGCCGCAACCACCCCCACCACCAGGGGTGCCAGCGGACCTGCTCTTCGCGCCACCGAGACCACGGGAGGAATCTCGGGTGCGCGGGTTGGGCCCGCCGGCCGCGCTCCGCGGGAAGCGCGACCGGCGGGGGTCTCAGGTTGCCCAGACGCAGGAGATGTCGTCGGTGGTGGCACCCACGACCACCCTGGCGATCAGGGTCTCAAGGACCGACTGCCGGTAAGGGGGCAGGATGTCGCTGATGGTCGCCCGCCGCTCGGCGGCGGTCCAGATCACGGATTCGGCAGCCTCGGCCCGGACGTGTCCCTGGCGGCAGTCCCGGACGCACCGGTAGGTGCGGACCGGCACGGCGGCGTCGATGCCGCCGATGACCTGCTGCGTCGTGATGACCGTGCAGAGCATCCGCAGGTCGCAGCTCGCGCACCAGATAAGCGCGCGTAGCAGGTAGGGGTCGCTGCTGGCGCGCATCCTCGACCGGATGGGCAGCGGCGGGCGGCCGGGCTGGATGGTGCTGCCCCGGTTGGCTGGGGGGCGGGCAGACGCACCCCCTGCCCGCCCCCCAGGCAGGGCCGGCCGGACGGCGTCGGCCACTGACGCGTCGTCCGTCGGGTATGCCGGCTCCTGGGCCGCCCGGGAACCCGCGTCCGGGGCGGCTGGTGCGAGTGGCCGCTCGCGCGGGGACTGAGGCCCGAGGTACGCGGCCGTGATCGTGGCAGGGTTGACGCCCGCCGCCTCGATCACTCGTGAAGCGTTGTAGCGGGCGCGGCAGCCCGGATGCCCGCCTGAGCAGGTCTCCATCGGGCCGGGCTGGTGCCCACGGTAGAGCTGGGCGGCGCTCGTGAAGATGCGGCTGGCGGGGAGGTCGGATGTCGCCTCGGTGGGCCTGGTCATCGCGCTGCTCCTGCCGATCGTGCCTGCTGGGCGGTGGTGGTCGTCAGCGCGGCGAGGTTCCAGTCGATGACCGTCGGCCGGTTCCACGGCGGCTGAGCGCCGGTCGCCGACCCTCCACCAGTGGACTGGTCGGGCAACGGGGCGTCGGGTGCCTCCTTGGTGGTGCTCGGTGCCGGGAGGGTTCCCGGCACCGAGCACCGGGACGTGCAGGGCGCGCAGCCAGTCCATCCGTTGCCGCAGATGGGCTGGCGACGGATGCGCGCCCAAGGGCGGAGGTACCGCGCTACCGCGCGCCCTAGCCCCGCTTTCTCCGCCTGTTCCGTCGCACAGCGGTGCGCGCCAGGCGTTCCCGTCCCCGTCGCTCCATGCCAGCAGCAGGAGTGGGCGGCGAAGCTGATGAACGGCGCGCGCAGCAGCGTGGGGCTGCTGGCTGCCTGGTCCTCGCCGGTCCGCTGGGCGGGCACTACCGCCGGCCGTCTCTTGCGGTGCATGTCCGGGGTCGAGGTGGTGCCCACGGTCGGGCTCGCCGCTACGGGCCGAGCATTGCCGAAGTGGACCATGACTGCTCCCAGAGGTTCCGTTTGACGGGGTGCCAATCTCCGCACTGTGCCGTGCTGGCACCGTGCTGACTGGCACGGTGCTAGCTTGGCACGGAGCCGGTCGATGTCACAAGGGGCATGGGCGATTTGACTGGCTGTGTTCGCTGTAGACGGCGCGAGGGGCCGGCACCGTGCGGTGCCGACCCCTCGGTGGAGCTGGGTGGATCAGGACAGGTCGAACGTGCGGGCCTTCGCGCCTGCGATGAAGGCGGTCCACCCTGCGCGGGTGAACGTGAGAGCCGGCCCCGCCTGGTCCTTACTGTCCCGGACGCGCATCACGCTGCCGTCAACGGCATCGGACACCTCGACGCAGTTCTGGCCGCCGTCGGACCGGGTGGACTTCCGCCAGCGGCGGAATGTGGGATCGCTCATGGTGGACTCCTGGGTCAGGCGTCGGCGGCCACCTTGTCGGCCGCCTTCTGGATGAGGTCCGCGCTGTCCTCGGGGGACAGCGCGGCGTCGCGCAGCTGGTCGAACAGTCGCGCGTACCGCTGCGCCTCCTCGGCCTCGGTGACCAGCAGGTCGGCAGTCACGGTGTCGACGGCGACGAGCGTGAGGTCCTCGGGGTCGGGGTAGGCGTACAGGGCGAACGGCGAGCGTGGCACGTATCCGCGCCCGAGCCGGGCGTCAACCGGCAGGACGCGGACTCGCACGTTCGACCTGGTCGTGGCCAGATCGAGCAGGTGGAGCAGCTGCTCCCGCATGACGGCGGGCGGCACGGGTGGCCGCTCGATCGCCTGCGGTTCCAGCACGACGTCGTACTCCGACCCGTCCGGGCCGGAAATCTGCTGCTGCCGGCGGAGTCGGCCGGCGACGGTGCCGTTGAGGTTGAAGTCCGCGCCGTCGTCGAGTGCGACCTGGCCTCGGTGGCGGGCGTACGCCTCGGTCTGCACCAGGCCCGGCAGCATGCTGGTCTGGTACTCGCGGATCAGCCGGGCGCCGCACTCGATGTCGGCGGTGCGGGCCTGCCGTTCTCCCATGCCGGCGAACTCGGAGCCGGTCCACCAGCCTTTGGCCAGGCCATCGCGGGCGACGCGCTGGAGGTTGCGGTATCGCTCGTCGCCTTCTGGCAGGAGGACGTCGAGGAGGCGGAGAACGGTGTCGAGCGGTCGGCGTTCGCCGTTCTCGACCTTGGAGACGGCGGTGCGGTCCAGCCCGGCCTCTCGGCCGAGCTGCGCGCCGGTCAGGCCGGCGGCGTCGCGCAGCTCGCGGATCGAGTTGCCGAGCCGGAGACGGCGGGCGAGGGGACTGATCAAGACTGCCTGCACCTCCGAGCGTTGGCACTGTGCCAGGCTGGCACCTACCTGAGCTGAGGGTACGCGGGCGCGGCGACGGGCGGTATGCGCGAGGGCTACCGGTGGTCGTGGAGGCGTCGCTAGGCTGTGTGGAGATCCGGCGCGGGACGGGTCGGGCTCTGGATGAGCGAACGCGAAGGGCTCCGGTTGCGTCACCGGGGCCCTTCGTCTTGCCGTAGTCATATGCGGTCGCAATCGCTGACTGTAACCCCCCAGCCTGGCCTACGCTGTGAGCGTGTCGCTGGGTCGTGCCTACATCGAGATCGTCGGCGACGTGCGGAAGTTCGCGCCGGATCTCCGGGCCGGGCTGACCAAGGCGTTCAAGATCGCCTCGATCGGCGCGGTCGCCACCAGCGCGACCGGCCCGCTCGTCGGGCTGGCCGCTTCGCTGTCGCAGGTCGCGGGCGCTGGTTTCGCCATCCCGGGGGCCGTCGCCGTCAGCCAGGCCGCCCTCGGCGCGCTGCGTGTCGCCACCTCCGGCCTCGGCGACGCCTTCAAGGCTGCGGCCGAAGGAGACGTCCAGAAGTTCGAGGAGGCGCTGAAGGAGCTGTCGCCCGAAGCACAGCGGGTGGCCCGGGAGTTCCTCGCGGTCCAGCCGGCCATCGACCGGGTGCGGACCGCCACCCAGGACGCCTTCGCGGCCCCGCTCGTCGGTCAGATCAAGCAGACCGCAGGGGTTCTCGCGGGTCCATTGCGCGCCGGCCTGGCCGGCATCGCCGCCGAGTACGGCAACGCGGCCCGGCGTGCCTTGGAGTTCGCCCGCGAGGCCCGGACCGTGCAGGTTCTCGGGCAGGTGCTCGACACCGCGAAGGTGTCCGTCGGCGGTCTGTCCGTTGCGGTCGGTCCGCTGCTGGCCGGGTTCCGTGACCTGGCTGCCGTCTCCCTCCCGATGCTCGGCGAGCTGTCGGGCGTCGCCGGCACGCTGGGCGCGAAGTTCGGTGGCTGGTTGTCGGCGATGGCCGCCAGCGGGCAGGCCGCAGCCGCGCTCGACACGGCCCTCGGTGTGCTGAGCCAGCTCGGCCAGATTGCCGGCAACGTGGGCGCGATCCTGGGCACTGTCTTCGCTGCGGCGAACGCTGAGGCTGGTACGGGCGGGTTGCTCGGCACCCTGGTCACGGCCACCGCCGCGCTGAGGGAATTTCTGTCCTCCGCCGAGGGCGGTGCCGCGCTGGAAGGGCTCTTCGCCACCCTCGGCACCCTCGCCAGTGGCCTCTCGCCGGTCCTGATGACTCTGCTCGGCGTGATCGGGAACTCGCTGGTCCCAGCCCTCATGCCGATCGCGCAGGCCATCATTCCGGCGTTGCAGTCCGTTGCGACGGCCCTCGGACCGGCGATCTCCGTACTGGGAGCCGCCCTCGGCCCCGTCATCGGCACGCTGTCCGCCGGGATCCAGGCCCTGGCCCCGTCGCTGGGCCCGATCGCCCAGGTCATCGCCTCCATCGCGCTTGCCCTCGCGCCGCTGCTGCCGGTGGTCGGCCAACTCGTCACCACGCTGATCGGTCCACTGGCCACCGCCCTGAGCGCCCTGGGGCCGCTGATCGCCCCGCTCGTGTCCGCGCTCGGGCCGGTGCTGCTCCAGATCGGGCAGACCCTCTCCGCGGTCCTCGCTCCGGTCGCCGGCCTGCTGGCCGAGCTGTTCACGCAGCTTGGCCCGCCGCTGGGCCAGGTGGTGACCGCGCTGGGCGGCGCGCTGAGCCCCATCCTCAGCGCCATCGGCCCGCTCGTCGTCGGCCTCGTCCAGGCCCTCCTGCCGCTGGTGCCGACGATCGTGTCGCTGCTGCCACCCCTGGTCGAGATCGTCGTCGCCCTGACACCACTGATCCAGCTTGCCGCCCAGCTCGCCGCCGTGGTGGTCCAGTTGGCCGCGCCGCTGATCAAGGTGGTCGCGTTGCTGGCGCAGTTCCTCGTCACGGCGGCTGTCGCACCCCTCGTCTCGGCGATCGCCAGCGCCCTGACCTGGCTGCTGTCCCCGCTGACCGGCGTAGCCGAGTGGCTGGGCAAGGTCGCCGGTTGGCTCTCCGCGATTGACTGGGCGGGCGTGGGCGCCGCGATCGGTGGGGCGTTCTCCTCGGCCTGGAACGCCGTGGTGAGCTTCTTCTCCTCGGTGGGCACCTGGTTCGCCGAGCTGCCGGGGAAGGTCGGCGAGTTCCTGGCCAGCCTGCCGTCGATGCTGTGGAATCTGTTCACGTCGGCCTTCGGCCTGGCGCTCCAGGCGATCGGTGTCGGTATCGGCCTCGTCATCTTCGCGGTGACCCAGCTGCCGGGGCTGATCCTGGCGGGCATCGCTGCCCTGCCCGGCCTGCTGGCCGGGCTGTTCTCCAGCGCGTGGGCGACCGTCAGCAGCCTGACCAGCCAGGGAGTCAGCGCCGTGCTGTCCTTCGTGACCGCGCTGCCCGGCCGGATCATGTCGGCGCTGCAAGCCCTGCCGGGCCTCCTCGGGGGCGCGCTGAGCAGCGCGTGGAAGGCGGCCAGGGACGCGGCGGTCAGCGGCGCGAACTCCGTGGTCTCGTTCGTGTCCAGCGTGCCCGGGAAGATCGCCAACCTGGCCAGCCGGTTCGTCTCCGCCGGTAAGAGCCTGATCGATGGGTTCATGCGCGGCTTCAAGAACGTCGGCAGCTTCATCGGCGACGTCGCCGGGTCGATCACCTCCGCCCTGACCGGCTTCATCAACCAGGTCATCCGGAAGATCAACAGCGGCATCGCGTCGATCGACTCGAAGCTGCCGGGCGGCCTGCCCCGTATCCCGCTGCTCGCCAACGGCGCGATCCTGCGCCGGCCGACGCTGTTCGTCGGCGGCGAGGCCGGCGACGAAGTGGTGGTGCCGTTGACCCGACCCCGACGCGCCCGGGAGCTGGCCGAGCAGTCCGGGCTGATGCGACTGCTCGGCGGGGGAGAAGGCGGCGGATCGATCGTCTTCGGCCGAGACGCGATCCGCGTGACCTTCGAGGGCGTCCTGCCGACCAGGCAGGAAGCGCTGGACACCGGCCGGGCGGTCGGTGAAGGCGTACTGGACACCCTGGCCCGGCGAGCCGTGGCCACGACCGTGAGGACGATCTGAGTGGGCGAGTACAACCCGGACCGGCCATACGTGATGGGGATGCAGTGGCCGCCGCTGGTGGCCGATGCGGTGCAGTTCGACACCGGCAGCGAGGTGGGGTACACCTTCCGGGCCCGGGACATCTACCCGCCCGGCGGAGGGCTGACGCGGGTCCGGTTGGCGGTGGCCGAGCCGCCACCCGGCGCGCCGAGCCGCAAGGAGCTGCTGGTCAACCTGTACCCGGCCGCTGCAGTGGCCGGCACCGGCCCGATCCGGAAGCTGACCATTGCGTGCACCTCGGGAGAGCTACTGAGCGGCGCGGCGCTCGCCGGCGGCGCGGCCCAGCCCAGCGAGGCGGTGCAGAACCCGTCCGACCTGCGGCACGTCGCCCTCACCGGGGCGAACGCGGCCGCCCGCTTCTGGTTCGACACCAACTCGGCCCGGACGCACGCCGCGTTGGACGACCGGCGGATCCTCGACGTCACCGTGCTGTACGTGATGTCCGGCCCGTTCACCGACCTGGCCCCGGCCGTGACGCTTGGCCTGGAGCGCCCCTCGGCTGGCGTGAACTGGCAGATGGACCAGACGCTGACCGGGCCGGCCGTCCACAACGGGACGACCGTGATGGGCCGCTCGCGGCTGGGAGAGCTGAATCCGTGGTGGGACACCACCGCGTCGCCGACGACGCAGAAGGGCCGTGTGCCGTGGCGGGCGCGGACCGTCGCCGGCACCGTCGCCGGCCTCACCGCCTTGTCCGCCTCCGGCGGGACGAACATCAACGTCCGACTCCAGAACAGCTCGTCGGCGGAGGCCGGCATGGTGTTCCAGGTGCACTACCTCGCCCTGGAGGTGACATACGGGGTGGAGAACCGGGTCGGTGCCGGCGGCATCGACATCTCCGGCGGAGCGACCTACGCCACCGGCTACTACTACGAGATCCCGATGGCGAACGCGGTGACCTTCAACGGTGGCGTCGAGCTGCCGCGCGGACGGGAGTACGCGCTGACGGTCGGGCAGGCGTACGGCGGGCAACTGTCGGTGGCGTCGCCGGTGCCGGTGCGAGCTGACCGTCTCGCCTCGATCGAGCCGTTCCCGACCCACCGGGGCGTGCTGCTCCGCAAGACGCTCCACGAGGGGTCGACGCCCACCGTGGAGACGGTCGCGGAGATGCCGTCGATCGTCGCCCTCACGGCCGGCGGCGTGCCGGAGCTGGCCTGCCATCCGTACGTGGCCCAGGCGGTCGCCACCGTCGACGACCGTCTGGCGCCCGGCGACACCACCCAGCAGATCCGCGACGACGTACAGGCCGAGTTTGTGTGGGCCCGCTTCTACGCCCGGCACCTACCCGGCGCCACCGACCCGCTGGAGGTCTTCCAGGTCAACCCGCTGAACACGAACGAGCGGCTCGGGCCGGGCGGCCAGATCACGGTCGAAGAGTTCGATGCCCTGCCCGATCTCGCCAGCGGGTGGCGGGAGGTCACCGTACGGCTGGAGCCGCCCCTACTGTCGGACGGACTCGCCGGCACCCTGTGGTGGGCCTTCTCCAGCTCATCGGGCAGCGATGCTCCCTGGCAGGTGCTCGGCGCGGACGCCAACCCGGCCTCGCAGAGCCCGGCAAGCCTGTCGGACGTCGCCGGGTACGGCGGCAGCGCGCTGTTCGCCACGTACGACGGCCAAGCCGACGAGCACGCGGATCTCACTCTGGCCTTGGTTCAGGAGATGGACGCGGTAACGGGTCTCGCCGTCACGCCGGCGGTGCAGGAGCTGGCGCCGGTCGACGAGCACTGCGGTCGGTCGGCCGGCCGCATCCCCGACGGCATTCGCTACCACCGGCTGTCGTGGAGCGCCATCAACTCGCCCGTGGTCGGCGGCTGGGGCTACTACGAGGTGCAGCGCCAGGACGACACGATGGCCGTCGACGAGTGGGAGACGATCGCCAAGGTCGTCACGCCGGCTGTCACCGCGGTGGACGACTACGAGGCCCGGGTGGGCGTCGAGTCGCGGTACCGCATCAGGATGATGCACCGGATCGGCATCGCGGGCCAGTGGTCGGAGCCGGTGGCGGCGACGATCGCTGCTCCCGGCGTGACGGGCGTCAACGGTGCCACCGGTCTGCTGATCCTGACCAGCAACCACCACCCGGCCGGGAACCTGGCCTACCTGCTGAACTGGGATCGCCAGGCCGTCGAGGACTTCACGTTTCCCGAGGCGGAGCAGGTCGAGCTGCAGGAGATGTTCGGGCAGGACTACCGCACGGCGTTCCGACCGCTGGAGCGCGGTGGGGTCGAGTTCACCCGGTCGGTGCTGGTGAACGCCGCCGCCGTTCCGCCGGCCACCCTTGACAACGGGTTCCGCGACCTGCGGGACCTGGCGTGGGACACGACGCCGTACGTGTGCGTGCGGGATGAGCTGAACAACCGGTGGCTGTCGACGTTGTTGGTGCCGTCGGCGTCGGTGAAACGCCGCAAGCGGGGCCAGCTGCACATCGCCCAGGTGACGGTCGTGGAGGTGACGGCCACGCCGGCTCCGCTGGCCGGCGGGCCGGCTCCCTGCGAGGGGCTCCGCGCCGAGGGCGCCGCCGCGTCGGTGACCGCGAGCACGCCGACGCCGGCCGCAGCCCTGGCACCGCGGGTGTTCTCCGACTACTTCGACGACCGGACGGTGCCCGCCGGCATGGGGCCGGGCTGGACGATCCTGAACGGAGCCGCAGACGACTTCTCGGTGGCGCCGGAGAGCGCGACGATCCAGCTCGGCCGGCCGCTGAACGCGAACCCCACCTTCGACGTGAGCAGCAGCAGCTGGACCGCGGCCGGCGGCACCTTCGCGCGGGACGTCACCCAGGCCCGCAGGGGCCCGGCATCCGGGCTGCTGACGCCGAGCGGGTCGGCGGCCACCGTGCGGGCGGAGACGTTCCAGGCCCTCGACATCGAACCCAACGGCCCCCAGTACCGGGCGGCGGCGTGGGTGTACTGCGCGGTCAGCCGGACCGTGCAGATCGGCATCAACTGGTACGACGGCTCGGGCGCGTTCCTGTCGACGTCGACCGCGTCGGCGGTGTCGGTGGGGGTGAGCACGTGGACCCGCCTGGAGCACGCCGCAACCGCCCCGGCGGCGGCCGTCCGGGCGACGCTCTTCGTGCAGATGACCGGCACGCCGCCGGCCGGGCACAAGCTGTGGATCGACGACGCGGTGCTGAGCCTGCTCGACAGCCGCCGGGCCGTGGTGGGTCCCGGCTGGGAGGACGTCGACGTACGGGCCCGGTTCCGGTTCAGCGCCGTCGCGGTCGGACAGCCCCTCAACGCGTACGTGCTCGCCCGGCACGTGAACAGCTCCAACTACTACCGGGCCCGCCTGGCCGCCGGCACGACCGGCCGGCTGGCGGTCTCGTTGCAGGCTGTGGCCGGTGGCGTAGCGACCGACCTGACGCCGCTGACGGACGTGCGGACCCCGAGCGGCGACTACGTCACCTACGCACCCGGATTGTGGTACTGGCTGCGAGTGCAGGTCCGCGACGGCGCGGTCCGGGCTGCGGTCTGGCCGGTCGGTCAGCAAATGTGGCGCTGGGAGGTCTCGGCGTCGGACACCTCCGTGACGGGCGCCGGCCAGGTCGGTGTACGCGCCGTACTGGCGGCCGGCAACACGAACGACGACCCGACGGTGGAAGTGTCCGAGCTGCTGGTCGACGAGCCGCCCGGAAACAACCTGGACGTGCGCCTGGAGCTGCGGCCGACCGGAGCGGACTGGTCCGTGGACCTCGCGCACCTCTCGGACGGGCCGGGCGGTCAGCCCTCGTCGGGGTGGCGGCTGACGTCGGGTGTCGTGTCGACCTGCTTCGACCTGTTCGGGGGCGGGGGCATCACGGCGTGCGAGGACACGTCGGTCGTAGTGGTGCGCAACCAGCGGCGCTGGATCCGGGCGATCTACGACAACGCCTGGTCGGGCGGTGAGGGAGCGGTGGCCTGGTACGTCTCGGAGGACGGTGCGACGTGGGTGGGCGTCGGCTCCGGGACCGGACCGGCGGAGCCGCCCACCGTGGACCCGGGCCGACTGGCTCTGGTCCTGACCGGTGAGGTGACGGTGGTGCGGGCCGAGGTGCGACAGGGCATCGACGGGCCCCTCATGGCGGCCCCCGATTTCGGGAGCCAGCCGGCCGGCACGACGAGCTTCACCGACAGCGCGGGCAACCTGTGGGAGGTGGACGGCCGTGGCATCTGCGGGCTCGCATGACCTGCTGGACCTGCCCCCGTACATGGGCCAGCGGTCGGCGTCGTACCGGTTCGACCTCGTGGACGGCCGGACCGGAGTCGCCAGGGGCACTCTGAGGCCGCTGCGGGACTCCGCCCCGAGCCTGAGCCACGACAGCACGTCGACGATCCCCCGGCGGCTGTCCGGGGTCACGCTGGGCGTGGCGGACGCTTCTCGGATCCGGCCGCTGACGGACCGGATCGCCGTGGCGATGGTCCTCGGCGACGTGGCGAGGAGCACCTTCCCGCTGGGGCGGTACATGGTCGCCGACGCCGCCGAGCTCGTCACGAGCGCGGGGTCGACGGCCCCGCTGACGCTGTTCGACGAGATGTTCCTCGTCGACCAGGAGATGGACACCGGCTTCGACGCTGGCGGCCAGCTCGTCGACCAGGCGGTGGCCCGGCTCGTCGACGGGCTGCCGATCGGCGAGCTGCACCTGGACGCGACCGAGTACACCTCGGTGGGGGCCTGGTCGCCAGGCACGTCGCGGGCGTCAGCACTGCGGGACCTGGCCACGTCGGGCGGTTACCTCGCGCCGTGGTTCGACCACCGCGGCCGGCTGAGGCTGCGGCGCACCTTCGACCCGGGGGCGCAGCGGGCAACGGTCGACCTGGACGCCTCCCGCAGGGTCGTCCGGGGGTCCATCTCACGGGTGTCAGGACTGCTGACCGCGCCGAACAGGTTCGTGGTGGTCAGCAACGACCCCGGCTCGGGAGCGGAGCCAGTCGTGGGCACGTACGACGTGCCGGCGTCGGCGCCGCACTCGATCGCCCAGCGGGGATACGTGGTGCCGAGGACGTTCGATGCGCAGGTGCCGTCGCAGGCGCAGGCGACGGTGTACGCGCGGACGTTGGGACTCCAGCAGACGGTCTACGAGTCGGTGGAGCTGAGCACCCCGGCCGACCCTCGGCACGACGGCTGGGCTGTCGTCCGCTGGGACGGGGCCCGGTGGCTGGAGACCGGATGGACGATGCCGCTGGTGCCCGGCGGGTTGATGCGGCACACCCTGCGGCGGGCGTACCCGGAGACGGACGGTGAGGTGGCGTGAGCGGGATTGACGGGCTGCCGGTGAAGGCGATCGCCGAAGCGGTGCTTCAGCGGGCGCTGAGCATGGGCCTGACGTGGAGACTCCGGCCGGCGACGGTGGTCAGCGTTGCCGGCGACGGGACGGTGCGGGTACTGCACGACGGCGACAACGTGCCGATCCGGGTCGTGTCGATGGTCGGCCCGGTCGCGGTCCGGGCCCGGGTGATGGTGCTGGCGACCCCGCCGGCGGGCAACCACATCGTCGGGTGGGCCGGCACGCCGGCACATGGCGGGCCGCCGGGCCCGCTGGCGCAGACCTTCACCGAGGCCGGCACGTTCATCGTGCCGGCCGGAGCGCGGTGGGTCCGCGCGTACGGGGTCGGCGGCGGTGGTGGCGGCGGCGGGGTGACCGGAGCCGCCAGCTCGGACGGCGCGGCCGGCGGTGGTGGTGGCGGCGGCTACTGCGAGAGCCTGTTCAGGGCCACGGACCTGCCGGCCGAGGTGGAGGTGGCGGTCGGTGCGGCTGGTGCCGGCGGGGCGTTCGGCAACGGGATCGCGGGCGGGTCGTCGAGCTTCGGCGGGTTGTGGACGGCCGGCGGTGGTTCGCCGGGCGTGGCGGTGACCGCGAACACGACGAGCACCAGCGGCGGGCGTGGTCTCGGCGGTACCGCGACGGGAGGGAACGTGCTGAACTCGCCCGGTGGGTCTGGAGGGCCGGGCCGAACTCTCGACCGCCAGCACCTGTTCACTGCGTACGGCGGCCACTCGCTACTGGGTGCCGGCGCACCGCCGCCTGTGACCACTGGCAATGCGGGGCCGAGCGCCGACGGTTACGGCGGTGGTGGGGCCGGCGCGATCGCCTCGGCGACGTCCCGCCAGGGCGGCAGCGGCCGAGTCGGCATCGTGATCGTCGAGGTGACCTACTAGCCGACCCGTACGTAGAAACAGCGCAGCCCCGGACCGTGAGGTTCGGGGCTGCGCTGCGTTCACGTGGAGACACCAGCATAGCTGCCGGTGGCGACGCTGGGCAAAGCAGACGCCAGCCGTACATACAATATTGACGTCGGGGGCCTGGTCGTATACAATGTCTCTGTACACCTTGCCGACCCTGTGCGGAGGAGTGAATGAGAGAAGCCCTGATAAAGCTGGTGCGAATGCTGCTGTGCAGCGAGTCGTGTGCCGCCCGGGTGGCGGCCTGATCGTCCCCGGCGGGTGCCGTACATTGACCTTGTATGGCATCCGGCCGTGGGAGGAGAAGGGCAGTGAAGGTGAACCAGGCGAAGCTCAAGGCGGTCGCCCGGCAGGTGTCGGCACAGCTCGTGCAGTCGGGCCCGCTGGAGTTGCCGCCGGTGGTGGGACTCAAGGAACTGGTGCGGATGTTCGGGGTGAAGGACAACACGCCGTACCAGTGGCGGTCGAAGGGCGTGCTGCCGAAGGAGGACGGCGAGGTCAGCAACAACCCGGTGTGGAAGCTGACCACGATCTACGCCTTCGCCGAGGAGACCAAGCGGAAGATCGTGTGGGACCCGTGGGACGTCCTCGAACCCGACGACGCGGCGGCCTAGATATGAGCACGCCGGAACCCATTGCGGCCGTACATATCGGGTGTAGGGTGCCGGACAACGTCTCGGCCCCGCCAGGCGGTCATCTGGCGGGGCCGACATGGACGTACCCGGAACGGAGAACGGGTCGCACGCGCATCGTACGCCAGCTCGGGCGGCGCTGCGCTGGCGGCGCTGCACAGGGAGGCCGCCTGCATGGTGGACCGGTGGACGGTCGAGCGCGCGGTCAGGCACAAGGAATGCACGTTGGATCCGCCCGGCCGGCACCTCGTCTTGACGCTGCTGACCTGGACCGACCCGCACACGGCGGTGATCCCCGAGCGGTTCACGCCGAGCCTGACCGACTTGGAGGAGGCGACGGGGATGGCCCGCTCGTCGGTGGCCAAGTGGCTCAACAAGGTGGAAGAGGAGGGGTGGGTCGACCGGCATCGGCCAACGGTGGCCGACGCTCGACGCAAGAAGGCGAAGACGACGTACCGGATGCAGGTTCCGCCGGAGCTCCTGCGTCTGCTGACGGAACTGGGGGTGGTTGGTCCGCGAGGCGGACCAGTTGCGTCCGAATCGCCCCGGTCTGCTGGTCCGCGTCGCGGACCAGTCAAGGGGGCCGTTGGTCCGCCGCGCGGACTAACTCTGGTCCGTCAGGCGGACGAAGTTGGTCCGCCAGGCGAACTCAATCCATACAGGGATCAAGAACCGGTCGGTGGTCGTGGTGACGGCGACGACCACGCGTACATCGAAGGGCCGAACGGGCACTGTGCCGTGCCCGGGTGCAAGCGGTCGGCACCGCTGCACAGCCGTCGTATCAATGTGGTGTCCAGACGAGAGAGGAGCGTGATCGGGGAATGAAGGTGACCCTCGCGTCGGTAGAGGTCGCCCAGTGCCGAGACTGCGGCGGGGTGTTGGTGCCGGCCGGCGACGACTGGCGGCACCAGGAGAACACCGGCTGCACGGAGCTGGGGGCGCCGGTCATCTGCCGGCACGACGGCTGCGGCATGCCCGCCTCGGTCGGAGGTGAAGCCTGCTCGGGCTGCACGGCTCTTTTCGTGGCTTGAGGGTGTAGGGCTACGGTCATAGATAGCGACCGTATAAAGTCTATGTAGGACGTTCGTTCACGTGGAAAGGGACGAAGGATGAGTTCGAGGTTCATGCCAGCTACTCGCAAGAAGGCGAAGGCGCGGATCGCCCTCGCCGGACCGAGCGGTGCCGGCAAGACCCTGACCGGGTTGAAGCTGCTGTACACGCTGACCGGCGCGCAGACCGTCTCGGACGGCCTGGACCGGATCGCGTTCGTCGACACCGAGCGGGACTCGGCCGACAAGTACGCGGTCAACCCGGAGCTGCCCGGCGTCGGTGACATGACGCCCGACGAGGCCGGCGGCTACGGCTTCCAGAAGTTCTCGCCGGTCAAGTACGACCCGCGGCAGCTCGTCGAGCTGATCGACGAGGCGGCGAACGCCGGCTTCACCGGTTTCATGCTCGACTCGGCGTCGCACTACTGGTTCGGGCCGGGCGGCATCCTGGAGCTGGTCGACCTGTTCGCCCGCAACCACGGCGGCCGGTCGATGGACGGCTGGAAGGACGTGCGCCCGATCGAGCGGGCGTACATCGAGGCGCTGATGAGCTTCCCCGGACACGTCGTGGTGTGCCTGCGGTCGAAGCAGAAGTACGAGATCACCGAGGGCAGCGACGGCCGGAAGCAGGTGTCCAAGCTGGGCATGCAGCCCGACCAGCGTGACGGGCTGGAGTACGAGTTCGACCTGGTGGGCGACCTCGACCAGGGGCACTACCTGCGGGTGACGAAGAGCCGGTGCGACGCGTTGGCCGACCAGGTGATCCACAAGCCGGGCGCGGAGCTGGGCCACCAGCTGCTCGACTGGCTGGACAACGGCGAGCCCCCCAAGGAGGTCGACTGGCCGAAGGCCCTGTCCGCGTGCGCCTCACGGGAGGACCTGGAGATTCTGTGGCAGCGTGCGCAGCGCCTCGGCAAGACGCAGCGGCTGCGGGAAGCCTTCAACGCGCGAGGCGCGGAGATCGCCGCCGCGCGGCGGGTGGCCGAGGCCCCGAGCACCCAGCTCGACCGGGCGGCGACCGCGGCGGCCGGCGTGCGCGCCACGGACCCGGACACCTCGGAGGCGGCCGGAGCGCAGATGGCCCGTGACGCCGGACGGATGGCCAACGGCAGGCAGCCCGAGGCGGCGGGAGCGGGCCGGTGAGCGGGCCACAGGAGCGGGCAATGCGGGCGGCGGTGCTCAAGGCACTGCTCGACGAGGTGAAGAAGGTCTACGACCTGGCCCGCGCCGAAGCCGACTCCGGCATGGTCGGCCTGAACGGTTCGTTCGGCGTCAAGGCGATCGAGGTCCGGCTGCCGGGCCACGACGCCCCTGTGGCGCAGGTGACGCTCTCCGATCCGAAGCCGGGCTTCATCGTCGACGAGGCGGGGTTCCTCGCCTGGTGCAAGCAGGAGCACCCGTCGGAGGTGCAGGTGACGGTGCCGGCACCGGTCGAATCGGTGCGGCCGGCATGGCGGAAGGCGCTGCTCGCCCGGATGAAGGTCGAGCAGGACGGCACGGTGGTCGACGGCGAGACGGGCCGGGTTCTCGACTTCGTGGAAGTCGCGGAGCCGCCCCCGCCGTCGACGCGGCTGACCTTCAAGCCTGGCGGGCGTGAGGAGGTGGCGCGGGCCTACCGGGACGGCCGGCTGGCGCTGCCGGATCTGCTGGCGCTGCCGGCCAGTCCGCAGGAGTAGGGCAGGGCGGGGCCGGGTGGAGGACGACCGTCGCCCGGCCCCACCCCACGTCGGAGGTCGGAGGTGAGCGGTGGGCATCGACGCGAGGCTGGTGCGTGAGGGCTTGGTCGACGTAGAGGCGTTCGCCGGTGCCGCCGAGGTCGGCGCGGTAGGGGTGTGCGACACCTGCGCGGGGATGCTCTCCGGCTCCGCACAGGAGGGCGGCGGCCTGGTGTGGCTGACCACCCGATGTCGGGCGTGCGGCGCGGAGCGAACCGCGCCGGGTGGCCGAGCCCTGCCCCGCCCTGCGGGTCGAAGGCCGCCTCCCCCGGCGTGGCTGCTGGAGGCGGCGGCCGAGCTGGACGAGAGGCGGCTGGGGGAGCGGCCCGACCGCTCACAGCCTGCCTAAGCCGGGAGGGGCGACCTGCCCACTCCACCACCCGACAGGGCGCTCGGCGGTCTCCGTGGAGGCGGAGCCACCGGTACGTGTGACCTGCTACACGGTCCCGGTTGTACATAAAATTTGTACGCAGAGCTGGCCAAAGCATACAATGAATATGTACACACCGCCCCCCATCCTACAGAGGAGGAAGCAATGCTGAGCTTCGACGAGATCCTGGAGCGCGCCCTGCTGCTCGTCGCCGAGGACCTCGACCTGGAGACGGCCGCCGTCACGGCGGACGACCGCCCGCTGATCGGCGAGGACGGCGAGCCGATCGAGGTCAGCGAGGTCCAGACGCTGGCCGACGCGGGCGTCATGTGCTCGAACAACGGGCTCCTCATCCGGTGCACCAACGGGGCCGAGTACACCCTCACCCTCAACCGCCGCCGCTGACCGTCTCGGCGGGCGCGCCTCCAGCGCGCCCGCCGCTCCCGACCCAACCCGACCCAACCTGAGGAGAACCGAGATATGACCAAGCTGGCTGCCCCGACCGCGACCGCACTGGTGTGCACGCAGCGCATCGAGATCCCGACCTTCAACGCCGAGTTCGTGCCCGCGCAGGACGGCGGGCCGTGCACCGCTCGCGCCGTGGCCAAGCTGGTCACCGAGCACGGCAACGGCTGCATGTGCGGCGGCCTCTGCCTGGTGGGCAACGGCATGAGCGCGGAGCCGACCGGGCCCTGGACGGAGGAGCAGCTGTTCTGCGCCCAGCACCTGGAGGAGTACGAGCGCGCGATCTTCGCCAGCGAGCGGTACGAGGCGCGGGGCGGCGAGACCCTGACCCACCTGTAGAGATCAAGAACGGCCGCCCGGGTATCCCCGGGCGGCCTCGACCCGTTGGAGCGAAACCGATGGAAGGCAAGAAGGTGCCGGCGCTGCCGGCACTGCCGCTCGACGGCGGCACCGCCGCCGGGGCTGCCGGGTAGGTGCCGGCAGTGGTTCACGTGGAGAACGAAGTACCGGAGCGGCCGAGCAAGGGTGCCTGGGTGTCTGCGTGGCTGGCCTTCGGTGCCGGCATCGCTGCGTCCCTGGCGGCGAACATCGCGCATGCCGGTGCCGGTGCCGGCGCGAAGGCGGTTGCCGGCTGGGCGCCGCTGGCGCTGCTGCTGTGCTCGGAGGTGATGACGCGAGTGCCGGCACCGCGGCACCCGCTGCTGAAAGCGGCGCAGATCCTCGGCACGGTGATCGTTGCCGGCGTTGCCGCTCTGGCGAGCTACCGCCACATGCGAGGGCTGGCGCTCCAGTACGGCGAGGACAACTTGACGGCGAGCACCCTGCCGCTGTCCGTCGACGGCCTGGTGGTCGTGGCGTCGATCGGTTTGGTTGTGCTGTCGCAGATGCGGCACGCGGCGGTGGCTGCCGAGCGTGCTGCCGTCTTGGCCGCTGCTGCCGGTCGTGCTGCTGCCTCGGCTGCCGCTGGTGAGCGCGGGGCACCTCCGCCTGCTGCCGTCGCGCCACCTGCCCCGATGCCGGTGCCGGTGCCGGTGCCGCAGCGCGTAGCAGCCCTGGCGTCGTTGGTCGGCCCGGACCTGATGCCGGTGCCGACCCGGGAGCCGAATCCCGTGCCGGGCCAGGCGTCTGCTCCGGTGCCGGTGCCGGCGGTAGTGCCGGAGCCCGTGCCGGTGCCTGAGCGGGTGCCTGTGCCGGTGCCTGTGCCGGTGCCGGCGGCAGTGCCGGACCCGGAGCCTGAGCCCGTGCCGGCGGCAGTGCCGGTGCCGGTGCCGGACGCCGTGCCGGCGACCGGCATAGGACAGTTGCCGCTACCGAGCTTGACGCCCGTGGTCTCGCCCGAACCGTGGCCCCGGGACGCCGGCGGTACTGGCGAACGGCCGCTGCCGTACGACTTCGGCCCCGAGGTGGGGCGCCTCGATGCCGGAACTCGGAAGTCGTACGAGGAGGCGTACCGGCTCTACCTGGAGTCGGTCGAAGTCGGCAAACCTCTGACCGGCGAGCTGCTGGGTAAGGGGTGCGGCCGTAGCGAGCGGTGGGGCCGGAAGCGGATCGAGGACTGCGTGCGAGCGCGGAAACGTGCCGCCGTGAAACCGAGAGAGCTGGCGGCGACTGCCGCCGGAAAGTGAGGAGACCGATGGTGGGAATGGCAGTCGTTCGGGCCGAGCGTGAGGCGCAGTTTCCCGAGCACCCGTACGCCTGGGTGCTGACCCGGGATCGCGACCACGAGCTGCACGGCACGTCGGAGTCGGAGGTTGGGACGACCGGGCCGGGTCGGGCCACGAAGGAGATGCTGGAGCGGGCACGTGCGGAGGGGCGGCCGTTCCGCATGCTCGACCTGGGCGATATCGACGAGGGCGCGATCGCGGACGGGCGGGACGTTGACGAGGCTGAACGAGGCGTGGTCTACGAGGGCTTGATCTGGACCGCCGGCGACCCGGGCGGGCCGGAGGACTTCGGTCCGCTGCGCGACTTCGGCGAACCTCACTACGGGTGTGTCGACATCCAGTATCGCGACGCACGTGGCCGGTGGACTTCTCTGTAGTGGCGACCAGTCCGGCCGCAGTGATCTAATGAGACCGGCCTGCTCACGTGACGGCAAGGCCGGTCGCGGGCCTGGTCGGGTTGGCCGTCGGGGGACAGAAGCCTGACCAGGCCCGCGATGCGTCAAGATGGCAGTAGGAGCCCGGAATCTTCCCAGGTGGGAAGGTTCCGGGCTTCCTCTATTGCGGGAGGGTAACGACGGTGTACGCCGCAGGCGACGGGGGGATTGCGGCGGTACCTCATAGGTGCCTGTAGGTAGAACGGTGCCATGGGGCACTGCTAGCGTATAGGTGGCCAGTCGAGGGCTGGCCATTGTCGTGTGTCTGCCAGTTGAGGGAGGTAGATGCAGCGACCCGGTAGGTTCCCGACCGACGGTACAGCGCAGTGCCGGCGGGCGCCTCCGGTGTCGCCTGGCGGTAGGCAACCGTGCGAGCCGACCAAGAGGGCGGTGCGGTGGGCCGATCGCCAGCTCGGACAGGTGAATGCGTTGTCGAGACGGCGCGGCCCGCAACCCGCGCCGCCGCTAGCCCGGGAGTAGTGGGTGCGCTGTTACGGGTATGACGAGACCGGTCGGACGGTCATTCCGGCTGAGGCTGCGGTGATTCGCGAGGTCGTCAAGCGGGTCCTTGCCGGAGAGAGCATGAGGTCGGCGGTCGCCGATCTAAGAGCCCGCGGCGTCGAAACATCTGCTGGAAGACCCTGGACGCAGCAGTCACTGTCGCGTCTGCTGCGTAACCCGCGGTTGGCCGGCTTGAAGACCTACCGCGGAGATGTGGTGGGGAAGGGGCAGTGGGAAGCGATCATCGACCGGGAGACGCACAAGCAGCTGTTGAAGCTGTTGGACGACCCGGCTCGCAAGCAGCCGGCCGCCACGAACGTGCGGAAGTACCTCCTGTCCGGAGGGTTCCTGGCATGCGGCTACCCGCTTCCTGACGACGGCGGACCGGGTGTCCACGACTGCGGCAAGCCGCTCTACACGCAGCCGAGCAACAGCGGCAAGCGCGGGTACGTGTGCCGTTCCGGCAGCCCGAGCTACGGGTGCGGCCGAATTCGGATCGCCGCCGAAGCCCTTGAGGAGGAAGTGACCGTGCGCGCCCTGGCGCGGCTCGGGTCGCCGAAGGTCCGGGGTCGGCTGGAGGCTGCCATCGGGGCTGTGGGCAACACGGCTGAGCACGTCGAGGCAGCGATGAAGGCGCTGGAGGAGCGGCTGACCGAGGCGGGCCAGGAGTACGCGAAACGCCAGATCAGCATGGTGACGCTTAAGGCGATCGAGGCAGAGGTCGGCCAGGAGAAGAAGGCGGTGCGTGAACGGGTCGCCCAAGCGGAGCGGCTCCGAGGGTTGCCGGCGACGACGCCGGAGGCGCTGGCGGAGTGGTGGATAGACGCTCCGCTGGAGCGACGTCGAGAGCTGCTCGCTCTCGTCCTGGAGCGCATCGTGGTGAAGCCGGCTACCCGCCCAGGCATGGCTCGGCTGGATGTCGACCGCCTGGAGTTCGTCTGGAAGTGAGCGTCCGGTGTGGGCGGTCCGGTGTCAGCCGGGCCGCCCACTGTGCGTTAGTTGACAGGTTGCGATCGTTCGATCAGTCTTTGTGGCCTCATCGTTTGAGCAGGTAGAACCGTTTTCGGGCCTGTTGCTATCCGGCTGACCAGGACTAAGCTCTCTCCGTCTCAGGTTTAAGAGCGCCTTAAGGAGGCGGCCCTCCTATAGGGTCACAATCGGATAGCCCCAGCATCGAGGCAGCGGTGAAGCATGAGGTGGGGGAACTCTTGTTGCCACGGAAGCGCACGATCGAGGTACTGACGTTGGCCCAGCGGATTGCCGCCGAGGTGGAGTCCGGTCGAGTGGACGACGTGGAGATGGAGGACGAGACCCTGCGGCAGGTGGCGGCCATGCTCCGCCCCCCGTCGGTCTTGCCGGCGAACGGCGTGTTGAAGGCGACTCTGCTGAGCGCCTCTGCGTGCCTCGCCGGAACGGTCGGCGTTGCGGCCGGCGCACTCCGGTCCGCCCTCGTGATGGTGGGCGCGTGACCCCAGCAGGTCCGTACATACAATATTGACGGCAAGATCGTCCGCAGTCTACAATGAATATGTACGTAAGGCACGTACCGTTCATGTGGAAGGACGATCGATGGCAGCGAAGAGCGCCCTGCGTAGCATCCCGATCGGCAAGATCGAGGCGGATCCCGACCAGCCGCGGAAGGAGTTCACCGACGCCGAGCTGGACGAGCTGGCGGCCTCGTTGAAGAAGGTCGGCCAGCTCCAGCCGATCGCGGTGCGGAAGGCGGACAAGGCGGGCCACTACCGACTCGTCGTCGGCGAGCGGCGTTGGCGGGCCGCGCTTCGGGGTGAGATCGACTCGCTCCAGGCCCTGGTGTTCGAGATGGACGGCGACGAGGCGTTCATCGCGCAGATCGCCGAGAACGTCAACCGGCAGGACATGACCCCGATGGAGGAGGCTGCCGCGTACGCGCGACTGGCCGAGAAGGGCTGGGAGGTGGAGGCGATCGCGGAGCTGTTCGGCAAGACCCAGCCGTACATCGGGTGGCGCATCGACCTGCTCGGGTTGATCGACGACGCCAAGCAGCTCGTCGCCAAGGGGCACCTCCAGGTGGGCGTGGCCTGGTACGTGTGCAAGCTGTCGCCCGACCAGCAGCGGCGGTTCCTGGTGAAGTGGGCGCGGGGCGAGTTCTCGTCGGCGCGTGACGCTGAGGCGTTCGCCAAGGCGTGCCGGGATGCCGAGGCGCAAATCGAGATCCTGCGCCTCGACTCCGAGGAGCACGACGAGGAGGCGCAGGAAGAGCTGGTCAAGGAGCGCAAGAAGGTCGTGAGCAAGATCGACCGGCTGTCGACCGCCGGGACGATCCTGCACGAGTTGGCGCAGATGGAGCCGGTGGAGCTGGCGAAGCTGCTCGCCGGCGCCGAGGGCGGCGTGGCCGGGTACCGGCAGCGGGTCGATGACCTCAAGTCCCTGGCCGGGAAGGTGTCGGCGAAGCTGCGCAAGGCCCAGGCGCTCGCGGCGGCCGTGACGGTAGACCTGAACCCGGACGTTGTGGTGGTGCCGGGGGAGCTGGCGGACATGATGCCGGAGCCGGCGTCCCGGTAGTCCGTGGCTGGTGGGCGTCCCGCGCAGGGGCGCCCACCGGTGTGCTGGCGAGCTCTATCCGGGCCCTCGGCGGCTGCGTATGCTCCGACCGTGGCAGCCATCCTATACGGTCACAATTTGACCGCTGTGGCTCCTTGCCCTACAATGTTTATGTATAACTCTCGCCTTCTGGAGGTTATCGGTGCGCGCGGTGTGGTCAGGGTCCTCTGGGCTTGGCCGCTGCCGAGTGCCCCGGCAGACCTTCAGGAGGCGATGCGGCGAGCCCAGTCCGATCTGTACTGGCAGGCGCGGTTGTTGGACGCGGTCCCGCTCGGGCCGGCGACCTTTCGGGTTGCCCTCCATGCGGTGTTCGATGACCACGCAGGTCCGGCGCTCGTCGCGGAAGTAAGGGCAGCTCTGCTGCCGTCACCGAACGGAGAGGGGACTACTGTGTCCGCAAGCTGTACGGCCGCAATAAGCAACTGCGGCGGCCTCGGTCAGTCGGGGGATTCCGCGTGAAGTTGGACCCGAAGACCGAAGAGGAGGCCCGCCAGGTCAAGGCGGCCCTACCGGACTACCGGGCGGTCCGCGAGCTGGCCACCACAGCCCTGACCGCGATGGCGGAAGACCTCGACCTGGACCTCCGCGAGCGGGACGCCCGCGACCTGGCCGAGGCGGTGGTCGACGCGATCCAGAAGGCGGCAGAGCTGCGCGGCATCTCGTTCGCGTGCGAGATCGCCGATCAGGAGGTGGCCGCCAACGAACGGTGGCTGCTGGCTCCCGCCCGGAAGAAGGCGTCGACCAGCCCCGAGCACCGCAAGACCGTTCCCTACCTGGAGCAGTACGCCGACGGCGCGAGGAAGGTCCGCGACGAGCTGATAGACCGGCTGGCCCGGATCGGCCGGGAGTGGCTGGCCAGCCGACCGGCTGAGCCGGTGGTGTCGCTGACGCCGCCAGCCGACGCCGGCAGGGGAGCGAAGGCGGCATGATCGCGCCCGCCGCCCTTCCCAGCCGGGCTGGCCGGACGGGACGCCCTGCGGCCTCGGCGCTAGTCCGCGTGGCGGACCAGCGGCGGGCGTGGCTGCGGGTGGCGCACCTGGCCTACCGGCGGCGATCGGGCCACCGGCGGCGGGCCCGCCAGTGACCGGGGCGGAGCCGACGACGCGGGAGGGCCGGGCGCTGGCCCGGGCCCGAGCCGCTCGCCGCGAGTCCGGAGCGGAGCCGCCACCCCGGCGGCACCGCCCCGCCTCCGCAGCGCCGCCGCCGGCTCTGCCCCCGGGTCGACGACAGCGTGGCGCGGCTGGTCACCCGGTACCTCGCCGACGGCTACGAGCCGGACGAGGTGGCCGAGCGGCTGGGCGTCGACCACGGATGGTGCCGGGCGATAGCCGCCCGGCTTCGAGGAAGGAGGTAGCCGATGGCTGACCAGGTGACGACCAGCGTCGTGCTCGCGGTTGACGGAGCCGTTGTGGTGCCGCTGGTGACGGCGAGAGCGGTCCTGCCGCTGCCGCCGCTGCCCGAGCATCGGGCGGCGGCCGGCGAGGCCGGCGTTCCCGTCGAGGTGGAGCTGTTGACCGTCACCGGCCCTGCACCGGTGGTCGGAGCGGCCGTGAGCGCGCTGGGGGTCCACCTGGAGGAACTCATCCCGAAGATCGCACGCCTCTACTACGACCACGAGCCACCTCACGGAGGATGAGTTGAAGTTGTTCACGAGCCGCTACCAGCGGTTCCAGCCGGCGCAGGGAGCCCCGGTCCGGACGACCGTCGGCGCCCCGCGCTACCAGCTGCCGTACGACCTGGCCGGGTACGCCCGGTTGCTCGCCCCGAGCTACAACATGTTGAAGCTCGACGAGCAGCCGTACCGGCACATCTACGTCGAGCGACTGGAGTCCGCCGGGCTGGACGCGATCCAGGCCGAGCTGGCCGACATCGCGGACCAGGCCGAGGACGAGCGGCTGGTCCTCCTCTGCTTCTGCGACCTGTCGGTGCCGCCGCCGAACGCGTGGTGCCACCGCCGGATGTTCGCGGACTGGTGGCAGGAGAAGACGGACGAGGACGTCCCAGAACTGGCCGAGCGGCCGGCACCTCCAGCACCGACCCTGTTCGACTACTGACCGAAGGAGTTCACGTGGAACTGACTCTTGCGGCCCCGCCCGAGACGGCGGCCCCACCCCTCGACCTCGACCCCGAGCTGCTGCCCGGGGAGGCCGGGTACTTCGCCGGCGAGTGGCTGGCCTACGACTACGACGGCGGCCAGCGCTACGAGGGCGCGTACGCCGGCATGCTCATTGACCGGTGGCACGGCTGGGCCGTGTGGGAGTGCACCCGGGACGTGGCCACCGCCGTGGTGGTCGACCAGGAGATGCACCGCCGCCACTACCGGCAGCTGATGACCGTCGCCGGCCACGAGGAGCCGAGGCTGACCCAGCTCGTCGACGGCCCGGTGCCGCCCATGTCGTGGAGCGGGGATGCCATCGTCGTCGACCTCAGCGCGACCGGCGAAGGTATCGTCCGCATCGAGCCGAACGAGCGCGGCAGGTACGTCGTGATGGGCGGCCGGTGGTGCTGGGAGGAGATCCCTGTCGATCTGGCCGACTTCGTGTACGGGCAACTCGACTGACTGTGACCGGATAGGAGGGGGTCGGTGCGCCGCGCCGGCCCTCTCTCCGGTCGAGCCGTCCCAGCCTGTTCCCGCCGGGAACATCGCGGGGAACAGTGGGCCACCACCGGCCACAAGGGGCTACGACTGGACACGGGATGAGCAGCCGCCATAGGATTCTCCCAGCTCACAGCGGCCCTTCGTGGGGGTTCAAGTCCCCCCTCGGACACGAACCATACACCCACGGTCCGCGTTGAGATCCACTTCAGCGCGGACCGTTTGTGTTTCCGGCTGGTAGACGAGGTGGAGGCCGAGTTG
>NZ_JBAKHU010000021.1:0-103182 GCF_036906895.1 Micromonospora sp. CPCC 206060 | reverse complement strand
ATCCGTAGCCTCATCCGCCAGGCCTGGACCCTCTACCGCTGGAACACCCGCCCCACCCGCCGCCCATGAAACCACCTACTTGCGCGATCTCTAAGGAAGGGCCCCTTCTTATCGCTTTTGGTAGAGGAAGGGCCCCTTCCTAACCGCGGGGCTGAGGACTGTCGGACCGGCCGGCTACCGTGCGGGGGTAGCGAGACGGAGGTCAGGTGTCCGAAGAAGCCATTTCTCAGCAGGTCAGCCCGGCGCAAGAGGCTGCCGCCGGTGCCGAGCCGACGGTCGGGGCGCGGGAGCGGCACGCCACCCTGAGTCAGGAGCTGACCGACCACCAGTACCGCTACTACGTACTGGACGCTCCGGTGATCTCCGACGCCGAGTTCGACAAGCTGCTGCGTGAGCTGGAGGCGCTGGAGGAGGAGTTCCCCGCCCTGCGCACCCCCGACTCACCCACCCAGCGGGTCGGTGGGACGTTCTCCACGCTCTTCACCCCGGTCACCCACGCCGAGCGGATGATGTCGCTGGACAACGCCTTCGACGACGAGGAGTTGGCCGGCTGGGCCGAGCGGGTGGAGCGCGAGGCGGGCGGCCCGGTGTCGTACCTCTGCGAGCCCAAGGTCGACGGCCTGGCCATCAACCTCACCTACGAGCGGGGGCGGCTGGTCCGGGCGGCGACCCGGGGTGACGGCCGCACCGGCGAGGACGTCACCGGGAACGTCCGCACCATCCGCGAGGTGCCGCACGAGTTGACCCCGGCGGACGGGTTCGGCGTGCTGCCGGACCTGCTGGAGGTACGGGGCGAGGTCTACTTCCCGGTCGAGGCGTTCGCCGATCTCAACGCCTCCCTGGTCGAGCAGGGCAAGGCGCCGTTCGCCAACCCGCGCAACGCCGCCGCCGGCAGCCTCCGGCAGAAGGACCCCCGGGTGACCGCCTCCCGTCCGCTGCGGATGGTGGTGCACGGCATCGGCGCCCGGGACGGATTCCGCCCGGTGGCGCAGTCCGAGGCGTACGCGGCGTTGACGGCGTGGGGTCTGCCGACCAGCGAGCGTTGGCGGGTGGTCCCTGACCTGGCCGGTGTCCGGGAGTACATCGCCTACTACGCCGAGCACCGGCACGACGTCGAGCACGAGATCGACGGTGTGGTGGTCAAGGTCGACCCGGTCGCCATCCAGGGCCGGCTCGGCTCGACCAGTCGCGCGCCGCGCTGGGCGATCGCCTTCAAGTACCCGCCGGAGGAGGTCACCACCAAGCTGCTCGACATCCAGGTCAACGTCGGGCGGACCGGCCGGGTGACCCCGTTCGCGGTGCTGGAGCCGGTCCGGGTGGCCGGCTCCACCGTCGCGTTGGCCACCTTGCACAACGCGCGGGAGGTGGCCCGCAAGGGGGTGTGGATCGGCGACACGGTGGTGCTGCGCAAGGCCGGTGACGTGATCCCCGAGGTGCTCGGGCCGGTCATCGACCTGCGGCCGGACGAAGCGTATCCGTTCGAGATGCCGACCACCTGCCCGGACTGCGGTTCGCCGCTGGCGCCGGCAAAGGAGGGCGACATCGACATTCGGTGCCCCAACTCACGTACCTGCCCGGCGCAACTCCGGGAACGACTTAGCCATCTGGCCGGTCGGGGAGCGCTGGACATCGAGGTAATGGGGGAGAAGGCCGCCGCGGCGCTGCTCGACTCCCAAGTGATCACCGACGAGGGCGATCTCTTCTTCCTCGACGCCGAGCGGCTGACCCAGGTGCCGTTCTTCGTCAACAAGGACGGCAGCCTGGGCAGCAACGCCGGCCGGTTCCTGGACAGCCTCGCCGAGGCCCGGCAGCGTCCCCTGTGGCGGGTGCTGGTCGCCCTGTCGATCCGGCACGTCGGTCCGACCGCCGCGCAGGCGCTGGCCCGGCACTTCGGCTCGATCCCGGCGATCGAGGCGGCCACCGAGGAGGAGCTCTCCTCGGTGGACGGGGTCGGCCCGACGATCGCGGCGAGCCTCAAGGAGTGGTTCGCCGTCGACTGGCACCGCGACGTGGTGGAGAAGTGGGCCAGGGCCGGCGTACGGATGGCCGAGGAGCGGGCCGACGAGGGGCCCCGACCGTTGGAGGGGGCGACGGTCGTGGTCACCGGCACCCTCGCCGGCTTCTCCCGGGACCAGGCGGCCGAGGCGGTGCAGTCGCGTGGCGGTAAGGTCAGCGGCTCGGTCTCCAAGAAGACTTCGTTCGTGGTGGTGGGGGAGAACCCCGGTTCCAAGGCGGACAAGGCAGTCAGCCTGAAGCTGCCGGTGCTGGACGAGGCGGGGTTCCGGGTGCTGCTGGAGGAAGGGCCCGAGGCGGCCCGTGCAGTCGCCCAGAGTGACCAGGATGCTGCGGAAAGCGACGCCGGATAAATATGGATCTTGTCGGGAAGTCGCCGCGTATACCAAGTTAATTACGACTACGTCCTATTCGCGGCTGTCGTACCGCACAAGGCGCCGTTCGCAGCGTTTGATGGGGGCAACACGGCGCGGCACCCGCCGCGCCCCGGACCGCTGCGTCGGGAGGTCGGATGGAGCCGGCGGCCGTGCGGAACGTCGTGCCCCGAGGTCGGGTCATGTCGTTCTTCGGCTTCGTCAGCGCGGTGGTCGCGGTGGCCGCCATCTCGGCCGGCGGGCCGCTCGCCGCGCTGCCCGACCGACTGCCCGACCTGCCACCGGCATTCTGGACGATGGCCGCCCTGGCCGCCATCTGCGACATCCGGCCCTTCGCCGCGCCCGGGCGGCGGCAGAGCGCGGCGGTCCTTCCGTCGATCTGCTTCACCTTCGCGATCATGCTGGCCTGGGGCCCCGGCCCGGCCATCGCCGTGCAGGCGCTCACCGTCGGAGTCTCGGGATGGCGGCTACGGCACGCCCCGGGGCGGATCGGCTTCACCATCGCCCAGTACGCCTGCGCGTTCGCCGCCGCCGACCTGGTGCTCCGGCTCGCCCCCGGTGGCCCGTTCCGGGTCGACGGCCGTCCCGGCTGGCAGGACGTGGCGGTGATGACCGGCGCCGCGGTCACCTGGTTCGTGGTCCGGTACGGCACGGCGAGTGTCGCGGGGCGACTGCGGTTCGGCGGTCCATGGTGGCCGGAGTTCCGCCAGGGGCTGCCGTTCGAACTCTTCTCCACCGGCTCACTGCTGCTGCTCGGCCCGGTGCTGGTGGCTGCCGCGCAGGTCAGTGCCGCGCTCATCCCGTTGATGCTGGTCCCCCTCGTCGCGGTCTACCGGATGATGCGGCTCTCCACCGAGCAGGCCCGACTGGCGGCGCTGGACCCGCTCACCGGCCTGCCGAACCGCAAGGCGCTGCTGCAGGAGGTCGCCGAGCAGGTACGCCGGCACGCGGCCCTGGCGGCGAAAGGGCTGCCCGACGCCCACCTGGCCCTGCTGCTGATCGACCTGGACCGCTTCAAGCACGTCAACGACGCACTCGGACACGCGGTCGGTGACCGGCTGCTGATCGAGGTCTCCGGCCGGCTGACCAGCGTGGTACGCCCCGGTGACCTGGTCGCCCGGCTCGGCGGCGACGAGTTCGCCATCGTTGTGCCCCGGTTGCGCGGCACCGGGGACGCCCGGCGCCTCGCCGACGAGGTGGTCGCCGGGCTGGCCGAGCCGGTCGCCCTGGACGGGTTGCCGCTCGACGTGGGCGGCTCGATCGGGGTGGCCCTCTACCCCTGGCACGGCGAGGACTTCGAGACCCTGATGCGCCATGCCGACGTGGCGATGTACGAGGCGAAGCACCGGGGGGACACGGTGGCCGTGTACGCGGCCGAGTCCGACCACAACTCCCCGGAGCGGTTGAGCCTCCTGGCCGACCTGCGCCGGGTCCTGGAGCAGGGGCAACCGGCCGACGCGGTGACGCTGCCCGGCGCCGCCCCGGTCCCGAGCCCGGCCGGCGCCGGGCAGCGGGGCGGACGCAGCGGGAACCGGCGGTACTGGTCCGGGTGGCGCCGGTCGCCCGCCGGGCCGGACGTGCCGGCCGACGAGCTGATCAGCAGGATCATCGCCGGTGCCGACCCGACCGGGCGGGGCGCGGCGCACCGGCGGTTCGCCGCTGTGGGCGGCACGGCCGCGCCACCGGCTCCGGCATCGCCGGAGGGGCCGCCGACCCTGTCCGACCGGCGGGGCGAGGATTCGCCAGCGGGCCCGGGTGCCCCGCCCGCCCCGGGCGTACCGGTCCGGGACGCGTCGCCGGACGGGCCGTCGGCCCGGGACCGGTCGCCGGGTCCGGCAGGCCGGCCGGTACCGGCCCGAACCGGGCGGTCCGTCCACGCCGAGCCCGGCTCCGTCGCGGACGTCGGCGAGATCACCATGTACTACCAGCCGCAGGTCGCCGTGGCGACCGGTGAGGTGGTCGGGGTGGAGGCGCTGCTGCGCTGGCGTCACCCGGTCCGGGGCATGGTCGACCCGGGGGAGCTGATCCGGGTCGCCGAGCAGAGCGCGGTGATGCGGCTGCTCACCCGGCGGGTGGTCGACGACGTGCTGGCGCAGCTGGCCCGCTGGGACATGGCCGGCATCACCCTGCGGGCGGCACTCAATGTCAGCGTCCGGGACCTGCACACCGGTGAGATCGCCGACCGGATCGCCGAGCTGCTGGACCGGTACGGCGTACCGCCCGGCCGGCTGCAGCTGGAGATCACCGAGGGTGCCCTGATGGCCGACCCCCGGCGGGTGCTGGCCACCATCTCCCGGCTGCACCAGATCGGGGTGGCGATCGCCCTCGACGACTTCGGTACCGGGTACTCCTCGATGCAGCACCTGCGCCGGCTGCCGCTGTCCGAGGTGAAGGTCGACCGGTCGTTCGTACTCGGAATGGCCGACGACCCCGACGACGCCGCGATCGTCCGGTCGATGATCGAGCTGGCCGGCGCCCTGGGTCTGCGGGTGGTCGCCGAGGGGGTGGAGGACGAGCGCACCTGGCGGCTGCTGCACGCGGCCGGCTGCGAGGTGGCCCAGGGGTGGTTCTACGCCCGGCCGATGCCGGCCGGGGAGCTGACCGCCTGGCTGGCCCGGTACCGGCCGCTGCGCCCCGCCCCGGCGCCCGGGGTGCGGGGCTGACGCCAGCCCGGCACCGGGTCACAAATAGACTCGCTCGGGTCACCGGCCGCACCGCATGCGACGGTTGACACGCAGACGACGCACGAGGCACGCCAGTCATGAAGGGGGCACCGATGGCCGCCATCTCCCGCGAGGAGGTCGCGCACCTGGCGCGACTGTCGCGGCTCGCCGTGACGGAGGAGGAGCTGGATACCTTCGCCGGCCAGCTCGACGTGATTCTCCAGGCGGTCGCGCAGGTCGGCGAGATCACCGCCGCCGACATCCCGCCCACCTCACACTCCGTGCCGCTGACCAACGTGCTCCGCGAGGACGTGGTGGTACCCGGCCTGACGCCGGCCGAGGCGCTCTCCGGTGCGCCGGACGCCGAGGAGCAGCGCTTCCGCGTACCGCGGATCCTGGATGAGGATGTGGCTTCATGAGCGACTCGACTGACCTGACCAGAATGACCGCGACCCGGATCGCGGCGCTGGTGGCCAGCGGTGAGACCTCGGCGGTCGAGGTGACCCGGGCCCACCTGGACCGGATCGCCGCCGTGGACGACCGGGTCAACGCATTCCTGCACGTCGACACCGAGGGCGCGCTCGCGGCGGCCGGCGAGGTGGACGCCCGCCGCGCGGCCGGCGAGGAACTGGGGCCGCTGGCCGGCGTGCCGGTCGCGGTCAAGGACGTGCTCACCACCAAGGGCGTGCCGACCACCGTCGGGTCGAAGATCCTCGAAGGTTGGCGTCCGCCGTACGACTCGACGATCGTCGAGCGGCTGCGCGCGGCCGGCACGGTGATGCTCGGCAAGACCAACATGGACGAGTTCGCCATGGGCTCCTCCACGGAGTACTCCGCGTACGGCCCCACCCACAACCCGTGGGACCTGGGCCGGATCCCGGGCGGCTCGGGTGGTGGCAGCGCCGCCGCGCTCGCCGCGTACGAGGCTCCGCTCTCCATCGGCTCGGACACCGGCGGCTCGATCCGCCAGCCCGCCGCGGTCACCGGCACGGTCGGCGCGAAGCCGACCTACGGCGGTACCTCCCGGTACGGCCTGGTGGCGTTCTCCTCGTCGCTGGACACCCCCGGCCCGTGCGCCCGTACCGTGCTCGACGCGGCGCTGCTGCACGCGGTGATCGGCGGGCACGACCCGCGTGACTCGACCTCCATCCCGGCCCCGGTGCCGGACGTGGTGGCCGCCGCGAAGATCGGCGCGACCGGTGACCTGACCGGGGTGAAGCTCGGTGTGGTCACCGAGTTCTCCGGCGACGGCGGTGAGCCGGGCGTGCAGGCCGCGTTCCGTGAGGCGGTGGAGGCGCTGACCAAGATGGGCGCCGAGATCGTCGAGGTCTCCTGCCCGAACTTCAGGTACGCGCTGCCGGCCTACTACCTCATCGCGCCGAGCGAGTGCTCCTCCAACCTGGCCCGCTTCGACGGCGTGCGGTTCGGTCTGCGGGTCGGCGACGACGGCAACCGGTCGCTGGAGGAGGTCATGTCGATGACCCGGGAGGCCGGCTTCGGTCCCGAGGTCAAGCGGCGGATCATGATCGGCACGTACGCCCTCTCCTCGGGCTACTACGACGCCTACTACGGGCAGGCGCAGAAGGTCCGGACCCTGATCACCCGGGACTTCACCGCCGCGTTCGAGCAGGTCGACGCGCTGATCTCGCCGACCACCCCGTTCGTGGCGTTCCCGATCGGCTCGCGTACCTCCGACCCGTACCAGATGTACCTGGCCGACCTCTACACCATCCCGACCAACCTGTACGGCGGGCCGGGCATCTCGGTGCCCTGCGGGCTCTCCGACGGGCTGCCGGTCGGTCTGCAGATCATGGCGCCGACGATGGCGGACGACCGGATGTACCGGGTCGCCGCCGCGCTGGAGAGCGCCGTCGGCACCCTCACCCCGCCGGCCCTGTGAGGTAGGAGCTACCGATGACCACGACACTGCCCGCGTACGACGAGGTGGTCGCGCGCTACGAGCCGGTGATCGGCCTGGAGACCCACGTCGAGCTGGGTACGAACACCAAGATGTTCTGCGGCTGCCCGACCGACTTCGGTGGCGACCCGAACACCCGGGTCTGCCCGGTCTGCCTCGGCCTGCCCGGCTCGCTGCCGGTGGCCAACAAGGCGGCCATCGAGGCGACCATCCGGATCGGCCTGGCGCTGAACTGCTCCATCGCGCAGTGGTGCCGGTTCGCCCGGAAGAACTACTTCTACCCGGACATGCCGAAGAACTTCCAGATCAGCCAGTACGACGAGCCGCTCTGCGTGGACGGTTACCTGGACGTCGAGGTCAACGGCGAGCTGGTCCGGATCGGCATCGAGCGGGTGCACCTGGAGGAGGACACCGGCAAGACGCTGCACGTCGGTGGCGCCACCGGCCGGATCCACGGCGCGACCGAGTCGCTGGTGGACTACAACCGGGCCGGCATTCCGCTGGTGGAGATCGTCACCAAGCCGGTGCCGGGCACCGGGGCGCTCGCCCCGGACGTGGCCCGCGCGTACGTCACCGAGCTGCGGGACGTGATCCGCTCGCTGGGCGTGTCCGACGTCCGGATGGAGGAGGGTTCGCTGCGCTGCGACGTGAACACGTCGCTGAACCCGGTGGGCTCGTCCGAGTGGGGCACCCGGACCGAGACCAAGAACGTCAACTCGCTGCGCTCGGTGGAGCGGGCGGTCCGCTCGGAGATGCTCCGCCAGGCGATGGTGCTCGACGCCGGTGGTCGGATCACCCAGGAGACCCGGCACTTCCACGAGGACACCGGGGAGACCACGTCCGGCCGGTCCAAGGAGACCGCCACCGACTACCGGTACTTCCCGGAGCCGGACCTGGTGCCGCTGGCGCCGGACCCGGCCTGGGTCGCCGAGCTGAAGGCGGCCCTGCCGGAGCTGCCCCGGCTGCACCGCCGTCGGCTCCAGCAGCAGTGGGGCCTGTCCGACCAGGACATGCAGTCCGTGCTCAACGCGGGTGCGGTCGAGCTGATCGAGCAGACCGTGGCGGCGGGCGCCAGCCCGGCTGCGGCCCGTAAGTGGTGGCTCGGTGAGCTGTCCCGGCGGGCCAACGAGACCGGCATGGAACTGGCCGACATCGGCGCCACCCCGCATCAGGTCGCCGAGCTTCAGGGTCTGGTCGACGCGGGCAAACTCAACGACAAGCTGGCCCGTACGGTGCTGGAGGGCGTGATCGCGGGCGAGGGTACGCCCACCGAGATCATGACCAACCGGGGTCTGGAGGTGGTCTCGGACACCGGTGCGCTGACCGCCGCCGTGGACGAGGCGATCGCCGCGAACCCGGACATCGCCGAGAAGATCCGTAGCGGCAAGGTGGCGGCGGCCGGTGCGCTGGTCGGCGCGGTCATGAAGACGACCCGTGGCCAGGCCGACGCCAAGACGGTCCGCGAGCTGATCCTGGCCCGCCTCGGCTCCCAGGACTGAGATGTAAGGAAGGGCCCCTTCTTAACGCTTTCGGTATAGGAAGGGGCCCTTCTTAACACCGCCCCGCCGCACCCCGCACCCCGCCCCGCCGTACCCCGCACCGCCCCGCCGCATCGCACCCCCGCACTCGTACCCCCACCCCCACCCCCTACCGGTACCACCGCTGCGCCACTCGCCCCTTCGACGGGCCGTCAACGGCGACGGTCCGGCCCTTGGAGTCCGACGTGACCGAACACCCGCCCCGCCCCGACCTCAACCTCGACGTACTCGACGAGATCCAGCGGCGGGTGCTCTGGCTCGCCACCCGGATCGTCGACGCGGCCAACCACGGCCGGGTCACCGGTGACGGGGTCAAGGTCGGTGGGCACCAGGCGTCCAGCGCGTCCCTGGCCACCGCGATGACCGCGCTGTGGTTCGCGCACCTCGACCAGGCCGACCGGGTCGCGGTCAAGCCGCACGCCTCGCCGGTCTACCACGCGGTGCAGTACCTGCTCGGCAATCTGGACCGGTCCTACCTGCCCCGGTTGCGCGCCCGGGGCGGCCTCCAGTCGTACCCGTCCCGGACGAAGGACCCGGACGGGGTGGACTTCTCCACCGGCTCGGTGGGGCTGGGTGCGGCGGCGCCGCTCTTCGCCGCCGTGACCCGCCGGTACGTCGACGCGCACTTCGGCGAACGGCCCCGGTCCCGGTTCGTCGCCATCATCGGCGACGCCGAGCTGGACGAGGGCAACATCTGGGAGGCCGTCGCCGACCCGGCCACCACCGGTCTGGGCAACGTCATGTGGCTGGTCGACTTCAACCGGCAGTCGCTGGACCGGGTGGTGCCCGGGGTCCGGATCAACCAGTGGCGCCGGCAGTTCGAGGCGGCCGGCTGGCACGTGGTCGAGGTCAAGTACGGCAGGAAGCTGGCTGTGGCGTACACCCGGCCGGGCGGGGAGCACCTGCGGGCCTGGATCGACCGGATGCCCAACGAGCAGTACCAGTCGCTGTTCGGGTTGACCGGTGCTGCGCTGCGCCGACAGTTCCTCGACGGGGCACCGGCCGAGGTGGCGGAGTTCGTCGCCGACATCAACGACGACGAACTCGGGCCGCTCGTCACCGACCTGGGCGGGCACGACCTGACCGCCATGCTCGACGCGTACGCCCAGTGTGACGCGGTCACCGACCGGCCCAGTGTGGTCTTCGCGTACACGGTCAAGGGGTGGGGCCTGCCCATCGCCGGCAACCCACGCAACCACTCCGCGCTGCTCAGCGTCGAGCAGATCGACGCCCTGCGCGCCGTGCACGGGCTGACCCCCGACACCGAGTGGGACCGGCTCGACCCCGCCTCGCCCGCCGGGGTCTGGGCGGCGTCGCGCCGCGAGACCCTGACCCGGCCGCCGCGCGAGCAGGCACTGCCGATCGCGGTGCCGGAGACCACCCGGGTACGCGCCAACAAGCCGATCTCCACCCAGGAGGTCTTCGGACGGGTACTGGTCGACCTGGCCCGGGACGAGCAGGTCGCGCCGTACCTGGTGACCACCGCGCCGGACGTGGCCACCTCGACGAACCTGGCCGGGTTCATCAACAAGACCGGCGTCTTCGCCCCCAGCGCGCAGCGCTCCTGGTCCGAGGACCGGATGCTGCGCTGGACGGAGGGTCCGTCGGGCCAGCACATCGAGCTGGGCATCTCGGAGATGAACCTCTTCCTGCTGCTCGGTCAGCTCGGTCTGTCCTGGGACCTGTCCGGTCAGCCGCTGCTGCCGGTCGGCACGGTCTACGACCCGTTCGTGCTGCGCGGTCTGGACGCGTTCCTCTACGGCACCTACTCCGGATCCCGGTTCGTGGTGGCCGGTACCCCGTCGGGTGTCACGCTCGCCCCGGAGGGCGGCGCCCACCAGTCGACCATCACCGCGTCGGTGGGGCTGGAACTGCCCGGCGTGACCTTCATCGAGCCGGCGTACGCCACCGCGCTGGACTGGCTGCTCTGTGACGCGCTCGGGCAGATCGCCGGCGGCCCGGCCCGGACCACCACGGCCGCGCCGACCGAGGACGGGGCGTACTACTTCCGGCTGACCACCCGGCCGATCGACCAGGCGCCGTTCGAGGCGGCCCGCGCCCGGATCGGGGACGCGGTGCTGCGCCGGCAGGCGGTCGCCGGGGCGTACCGGCTGGTGGACGCGCATCAGGCGTACCCGGAACTGGTGGACGCCCCGGTGGTGCACCTGGCCGCCTCCGGCGCGGTGCTGCCGGAGGTGCTGGCGGCGGCGGCCGAACTCGCGGACGAGGGTATCGCCGCGCACGTCGTTGACGTGACCTCGCTGGACCGGCTCTACCGGGCCTGGCAGCGGACCCTGCGCCAGGGGGTACGGACGGCGACCGTGCCGAGCGTGCCCGGGGTACTGCGCGCGGCGTTCGCCGAGCGGGCGCCGGTGGTGACCGTGCACGACGCCGCGTCGCACGCGATGGCCTGGCTCGGGTCGGCCCTCGGGGTGCCTGCGGTACCGCTCGGGGTGGACGAATTCGGCCAGTCCGGCACCGTGCACGAGCTGTACGAGTTGCACGACCTGCTGCCCGGCAGCATCGTCAACGCCGCTCTGGCGGCGCTGTCGCTGCGCTGACCTGGTTGCCGGTGCGCTGACCTGGTTGCCGCTGCGCTGACTTGTTTGCCGCTGCGCTGACCTGGTTGCCGCTGCGGGCCTCGCTGCGTCGGCCGGCAGACCCTTACCACGCCCCTTTGCTCTGCTTCAGTCACGGCAACACTTCAGGCAGCTGAGTGTGTTGCCTTCACTGAAGCAGAGCAAAGGGCGCAGGCGAACCCCTCGCCGTCGGCCGCTGCCCGGTTGCGTCATGACCCAGCCATCGCGCCAGCCCCGTTGATCATGAAGTTGTTGTCATCACGACCGGCGTGTCGCGACAACAACTTCATGATCAACGGAACGGGGCGGAACGGAACGGCAACGGAACGGAACGGGGCGGAACGGAACGGGCGGGGCGGGGCTCAGCGGGTCGGGGTCGGGGTGACCGGTGCCGGCGCGCCGGCCTTCGGGTCACGGACCAGGTGCCGTTCCAGGTTGACCTGGGACTGGCCGGTGCCGCCGACGGTAATGTCGTCGTACGCCTGGAGCAGCTTCTGCTGGTCGAAGTAGAGCACCGTCATGCTGAGCGGGGTCGGCTGCTCGCCCTCCAGACCACGTAACCCGGCGCCACCGGTGGAGCCCTGTGTCATCAGCAGGGTGGGGGTCTTCCCGGGCACCTCGGGCAGCTTCGACACCTGCCGGTTGTGGGTGTGCCCGGAGAGCACCAGCGGGCAGGCGCCGGAGAGCGGTCCGGCCGACGAGGGGTCGTGCACGAGCGCGATGTTCACCGGTACCGCCGAACCCCTGGCCGTGGTGGCCAACCGGTCACCGGCCCCGATCAGCTGGTCGGCACCCTCGCGGGTCAGCCCGGAGCCGTTCGGTGAGGTGCTCTTGTCCGGGGTGAACCGGGGATCACCGATGCCGGCAATGGTCAGCCCGGCGACCGAGGTGACCTGGTTGTCCAGCACGATCGCGTTCTGCTGCCGGGCGACGGCGGCGGCCGTCGCCGGTGAGTCGTGGTTGCCCCGGATGAACACGTACGGCTTCTTGAGCAGCCCGATCGAGCTGGTGAAGGAGGCCTCCGGCTCGCTGCCCCAGTCGGTCATGTCGCCAGTGTCGATCACCACGTCGATGTTGAACTGTTCCACCACGGTCCGGATCAGCTGCCAGCCGGTGGGGTTGAGGTGCATGTCGGAGACGTGCAAAACCCGCGTGGTGCCCGGGGTCGGCTCGTACACCGGCAGCGCGGAGACCGTGGTGTAGAGCTTGCCGACGTTGCCGACCAGCCGCTGGAGCTGTTCGGAGTACTTGCCGAAGTCGGTGGCGATCTTCCGGGCGTCACCGACGATCGCCGGGGCGTTGACCAGCAGCCCTTCGTACCGGGGTTCCTCGATGGACTGGGGTCGGACGGTGAGCGCGGCCCAGCCGAGACTGCCGGCGGTGATCAGCAGGGCCAGACCGCCGGACCAGGCGACCGGGCGGCTGTCCCGGAACGCCAGGGCGGCCAGCAGCAGCGCGGTGAGGACCGCGACGCCGACCGTGCGCAGACCCAGCCGGAGTACCCCGGCGCGGACGTCGGAGACCGCCGACTGGCTGGCCTGGGCCAGCCCGGCCGGGTTGTCGATCAGCGCCTCGGTGCGGCGCTGGTCGAGGGCGCCGAGCCGGACCGTCAGGTGGGTCGGCCCGGAGTGGCTGTCGAGCAGGAGGGCGCCCAGTGGGGGAATGGCGACGGTGGTGCCGCCGTGGGTTGCCGGGGTGATCGACAACTCCGCCCGGAACGGCCCGATGTCGGTCTCGGTGTGCCCGGCCAGCAGCACCCCGACGACGATGCCGGTGAGGCTGACCACGAGTACCCCGAGGACGCGTAGCACCCACCGGAGCCGACGGCGGACGGCACCGGCCCCGGGGGTCCGTCCGACCCGCGGGGTGCACTCCTCGTCCGCCTGCCCGTCCATACTCAGATTCTCACCTGCCCGATCGGGGATCTTGGTAAACCTGCCGGAAACGCGCGTCGTGCGCTCAGCTCCGGCCGGCACCACCGCCGGAGAAGACCAGCCGCAGGATGCGGTCGTCCTCCGGCTTCGCGTTGCCCCGCCCGTCGTGGTTGGAGGTGGTCAGCCAGACCGAGCCGTCCGGCGCGGCGACGACGGTACGCAGCCGACCGTACTGACCGTTGAGCAGGGCACTGGGCTGGCCGAGTACCCCGCCGTTGGCGGTCAGCTCGACGAGCCAGAGCCGTTGGCCACGCAGGCAGGCGGTGACCAGTACCCGTTCGACCATCGCCGCCCCTGAGCAGGACGCGTCGGAGGTCTTCCACTGCACGATCGGATCGGTGAACCGGTCGTTGTTGCCGCCGGCCTGTCCCTCCACCGTCGGCCAGCCGTAGTTCTTGCCGGGCTGGATCAGGTTGATCTCGTCCCAGGTGTTCTGCCCGAACTCGGTGGCGTACATCCGCTTGTCGGCGTCCCAGGCGAAGCCCTGGACGTTGCGGTGGCCCAGCGACCAGACGGGGGAGTCCTTGACCGGGTTTCCGGGGGCCGGATTCCCGTCGGCGGTGATCCGCAGGATCTTGCCACCCAGGTTCTTCGGATCCTGGGACAGACCCCGGTCCGAGGCGTCACCCGTGCTCGCGTAGAGGAACCCGTCCGGGCCGAAGCCGAGCCGGCCGCCGTTGTGGATGCCGGAGCGTGGGATGCCGGTGACGATCGGGGTCGGCTCGCCGCCGAGGGTCAACCGGGCGATGCGGTTGTCCTGCTCCGTGGAGTAGTAGACGAAGACCGACCTGTCCTTGTCGTAGGTGGGGGAGACCGCGATGCCGAGCAGCCCGCCCTCGCCTGCGGCGTCGACCTCGTCGAGGGTCTGCACGGTGGTGACCTTGAGCCCGGAGGTGTCCGACTCCGGGCCGACCTGCAGGATCTTCGCGCTGTCCCGCTCGGTGACCAGGGCGCCCCCGTCCGGCAGGAACGCCAGCCCCCAGGGCACCCGTAGCCCCTTGGCCAGCACCGTCGCGGCGACCTGCTGGCCGCCGCCACCGCTGGCCGACGCCGACGGGGTCGGCAGGTTGGGCGGCTGACCGGCCGGGTCCGGCTCCGGGGGACCGAAGCTGCATCCGGCGGTGCCGAGCAGGGCCGCCGCGCAGAGCACGGCCACCGCGCGGTGGCGGGTGGTCCGGGGGTACCGGGGACGCACGTTCATCCCACCCAGCCTAGTCGGGTACGCCCCACCGACCGATATCGTCGACATCCGTGAAGGTGTGGATTCCGCACGAGCGGGGCCGGGCGCTGCTCGGCGAGTTGCCGACCGGGTTGACCGTGCAGGTCGCCGAGGCCCTGGACCGGATCCCGTCGGATTCGGCGGGGGTGGCGTTCTGGGTACCGCCGTTCCTGTCCAAGGGGACCACCGCGCGTCTCGCGGGCGAGATGCCGGACCTGCGGGTGGTGCAGCTCCTCTCCGCCGGGGCGGACGCCTGGATCGGCCGGCTGCCCGACCGGGTGGTGCTCTGTGACGCCCGGGGGGTGCACGACTCGGCGACCGCCGAGTGGGTGCTCACCGCGATCCTGGCCCATCTGCGGGCCTTTCCGGCGTTCGCCCGGGCCCAGTCCCGCGGCGAGTGGGCGTACGACGGGTTCACCCCGACCGACGAACTGGCCGGCAAGCGGGTGCTCATCGTGGGTGCCGGGTCGATCGGCGCGGCGGTGGCGGCCCGGCTCGCCCCGTTCGAGGTGACCGTGACCCTGGTGGCCCGCACCGCCCGGCCGGAGCAGGGGGTCCGGCCGGTGGAGAAGCTGCTGGAGCTGCTGCCGACCGCCGATGTGGTGGTGGTGCTGGTTCCGCTGACCGACGCGACCCGGGGGCTGATCGACGCCCGGTTCCTGGCCGCCATGCCGGACGGCGCGTTGCTGGTGAACGCGGCGCGCGGGCCGGTGGCCCGGATGCCGGAGCTGACCGAGGCGCTGGCCGGCGGGCGGATCTGTGCGGCGATGGACGTCACCGACCCCGAACCGTTGCCGGCCGACCATCCGCTCTGGGCGATGCCGAATGTGTTGATCACCCCGCACGTCGCCGCCTCGGTACGTGGGCTGCTGCCCCGCGCCTACCGGCTGGTCGGCGCCCAGTTGCGCCGGTTCCTGGCCGGTGAGCCGCTGGTCAACCAGGTGATCGACGGCTACTGACGGGGCTACCGTCCGGCGCTCACCGTCCGGCGCTTACCGGTCGGTGCCGGACAGCGGTCGGCCGCTCGCGGCGACCAGCCGGGGCAGGTCGGTGGTGCGTACCGCGGGCAGGACGGCGACCTGACCGTCGTCGAGCCGGGCCACGGCCCGGCCCCGGTCGTCCCCGGCCAGCTCGACGATCTGCGGCCAGGCGATGCGGCGTTGCCCGGTGAGCGCCCGCAGGCGCAGCCCACTGCGGTCGGCGTCGGTGCCGGCCCGCCAGGCCCAGACGCCGACCGCGAGGGGGACGAGCAGTACCGGTGCGAGGTACCAGCGGGCGGAGGCCAGCGGCAGGGCGCCGATGAAGGCGATCACCGCGGCGACCAGGATCGCCTGGTTGTGCCGGAAGTGGACGGTGTCGGCGGGACTCATCCGCAGATTTTCGCACCCCAGGGGCGGTGGACGGGCGGTGGGCGGCGGGCGTCGTCCGAGCCGGTGTGCGAGCCTTGTCCGTGACGGCCTGCAAGTGATCCAGATCACTGTGTGATCATCGATCGGGGCGTAACCGAAGGGGTGGCCGGTCGTTTCCGGGATAGGCGTCACCGGCCCCTCATCCGGGACACCCGACCACCGCCCCAGTGCCCCCTCACGAAGGCGAACCGCCGTGTCCGTCGCGCACCCCGCCCGCGATCCCGCCCGCCGACGTCCCGCCCCCGTCGACCTCGCTGTCGGCGCGACCGGACTCGGCCTGCTGCTGGCCGGGGTCTCCGGGATCCTGCCCCCGGTGGCCGCTCTCGCGCTCGCGGTCGGGGTCTCCGCAGCGGTCGCTGCCACCCGGCTGGTGCTGGCCTCCCGGTGCCGGGCCGCCGGTCGGGGCGGCGGCACCAGTCGCAGCGCCGAGCGGTTGGACGCCCGAGCCTTCGGGCGGGCGGCCAACCTGCTCGACCTGGCGGTCTTCACCACCGGGCTGAGCGTCGCCGTGCTTCCGCTGGTGCCACCGGCCGACCGGCCCGCCCCGGCCCTCGCGGGTCTGCTGCTGGCCACCGGACTCCATCTCGGCGGCCTGCTGCTGCTACCCGGTGCGGCCCCGCCGGGCCCGGCCCGGCTGCGTCAGGTCGTGGACGCGACGAGTCTCGGGGTCAGCCTGGCCTTCGCCGGCTGGGTGGCCCTCCCCGTCGGGCCGGTGCCGCCCTCGGCCCGGGCTGCCGCCCTGCTCGGTGCCGCCGCGCTGGCGGTGGCCACGGTGACCGCCCTGGCGAACTGGGGGCCACGGCGGGGTGCCGCGCTCTGCGGCCTCGGCGCGGCGGCGACCCTGTTCGGGCTCACCGTGCTCGCCGTGCTGGTCGACTACGACCGGTCCGGTGTCGTCCTGCTGGTGCTGCTGCCGCCGCTGGTTGTCGGGCCGCTGCTCACCGCGGCCGGCGCGGAGGTGGCCTCCCGGGCGGTCCGGTCGGGCCTGGTCGAGCGGCCGGCGCCAGCGTACCCGTTGCTGACCGTGCCGGCCGTGGTGGCCACCCTCGCCGCGGTGTACCACCTGCTGGTGGTGGGGCGTTTCGACACCGGAGCGGCGCTGCTCGGGCTGGCGGTGATCCCGCCGCTGGTCCTCCGCGAGGTGCTCGCCGCCCGGGACATCCGCCGGTACGCGCGCCGACTCGCCACCCAGGAGGCGTACTTCCGGTCACTGGTGTCCGGCGCGAACGACCTGACCCTGGTGGTGGGGGAGGACCTGTTGGTCCGTTGGCAGTCACCGGGTGCGGCCCGGCTGTTCGGGCTGACCGACGCCGAGGTGCTCGGCCGGCCGTTCGGAGAGCTGATGCACCCGGACGACGCGTCCCGGGTGGTCGGGGTACTCGGTGCGGTGCTTGCCGGGCAGCGGCCCCCGCTGGTCGCCGCCCGGCTCCGGGACGGGCGGGGTACCTGGCGGGACACCGAGTCCACCGTGACCGACCAGCGCAGCGTGCCCGAGGTCGGGGCGCTGGTGATCCACGTTCGGGACGTCTCCGAGCGCCGCCGGCTGGAGCGGACCGTGCAGCAGCTCGCCGTCACCGACCAGCTCACCGGGCTGGCCAACCGCCGGGAACTGATGCGGGCGATCGCGGTCCGGCGGGTGGCCCGGGGTCGGGGTGCGCTGCTGGTGATCGATCTGCACGGCATGGCCGGGGTCAACGACGACCACGGGCGGACGGCCGGTGACGAGGTACTGGCCGAGGCGGGGCGCCGGCTACGGACCGCCGCCGGACCGGACGACGTGGTGGCCCGGTTGGCCGGTGACGAGTTCGCGGTGGCCGCGGTGCAGGGGCCGGTGCTCGCGTACGCCCTCGGTACCCGGCTGCTCGGCGTGCTCACCGAGCCCTTTCCGCTGCCCGGCGGTGCGGCCCGGCTCCAGGTCAGCATGGGGTTGGCCGAGTTCTCTGGCGGCACCGACGTCGATGACGTGCTCCGTCAGGCCGACCTGGCCCGCCGCCGGGCCCGGCAGCTCGGGCGCAACCGGGTCGAGTGGTACGACGCGGGTCTGGAGGAGCAGCTGGTACGGCGGCTCGACCTCGAACGGGAGCTACCCGGCGCGGCGGCCCGAGGTGAGTTCGACCTGGTCTTCCAGCCCGTGCTGGGGCTGGCCGATCGGTTCCCGGTCGGCACCGAGGCGCTGCTGCGCTGGCGCAGCCCGGTGCTCGGCACCGTGCTACCGGCGGAACTGCTGCCGGTGGCCGAGGATCTCGGGCTGATGGAGGAGGTGGGGCAGTGGGTGCTGCACCGGGCCTGCCGTCAGCTCACCGTCTGGTCGGAGCACAGCCGGGAGCTGTGGATGTCGGTCAACGTCTCGCCCCGGGAACTGGCCGCGCCCGACTTCACCCACCGCGCGTCGGGCATCCTCGCCGAGCTCGGCCTGGCCGCAGACCGGCTGGTGCTGGAGGTGTCCGAGCCCCGGTTGGGGGCGGATGTCTCCCCGCTGGCCGGCCCGCTCGCCGGCCTGCGAGCCCTCGGGGTACGGATCGCGTTGGACGACTTCGGTGGCGCGCAGACATCCCTCGCCCAACTCCGGCGGCTGCCGCTGGATCTGCTCAAGGTCGACCCCCGGCTGCTCAGGGAAACATCGGGTGACGGCGGTCGGCTGATCGACGTGGTGGTGGGTCTCGGTCGGCGGCTCGGGGTGGAGATCGTCGCCGAAGGGCTGGAGTCGCCGGACCAGGTCGACCAGGCCGACCGGGCGGGTTGCCGGTTCGGGCAGGGCTTCGCGATCTCCCGGCCGGCCATCGCCGAGCGGGTCGAGGCGTACCTTGAGGACTTCCCGTCGGCGCCGCGCTGATTGAGGTCTGGCCCTGGTGGACGGTCAGCCTGTCGAGCTGCTCCGTCTGCGCTAGCGCAGACAGGTTGGCCGATGCTGCGGCCCGTTGGCCCGTTGGCCCGTTGGCCCGTTGGCCCGTTGGCCCGTTGGCCCGTTGGCCCGTTGGTCCGTTGGCCCGTTGGCCCGTTGGTCGGCCACGGCTGCGGCCACCCCGTGATCCGCTCGTTTTCCTGAAAGTCGCGGTGTCCTCCCGGCCCGATAGCCCCGACTTCCTGAGAACCGAGTGGATCAAGGCGCGGCCCCGATCAGGAAGTGGGCAGGCACCCGCCCACCTGATGAGCTGCCGGCGGCGGTGTGGGCAGCCCGATCAGCCGAGGGTAGACCGGCCAGCGCCTCGACGCTGATCGCTTGACCGGCTTACCTGATCCGGGGCGGCGCCGTGCTGCCACGCGGCGTGAGGTGTGCGGTCTCGGCCTGGAAGGCGCTCATCTTCTCGCCGGTGATGGCGGACAGCAGGTGGCGGGCGGCATGTGCACCGTAGGCCGGGATGTCCCGGCCCAGCGCGGTCAGCGGTGGGTGCACCAACTGGCAGAGCGGTGAGTCGTCCCAGGCCACAATGGACAGGTCAGCCGGTATGGCGAGTCCCATCTCCTGGGCCACCGAGAGGCCGGCGATCGCCATCACGTCGTTGTCGTAGATCACCGCGGTCGGCCGCTGTGCCGAACTGAGCAGCCGGCGGGTGGCCCGGGCGCCCTCCTCGCCGGTGTAGTCGGACGGCACGGTGATCGCCCCGGGCAGCCCGAGCCGGTCGCAGACCTCGGCGAAGGCCCGGGTACGGATCTCGGTGTGCAACAGCCCCGGTAGCCCGCCCACCCGGGCGACCCGGCGGTGCCCGAGCGCCACCAGGTACTCCACCGTCTCCACCAGCGCGGCCGCGTCGTCCGACCAGATGCTGGGCAGGTTGCCGGTGTGGCCCGGGCCGCCGATCACCACGGCCGGCAGTTGCAACTCCTCGAGGACCGGGATCCGGCGGTCGTCGATCCGGAGGTCGCAGATGAAGACGCCGTCCACCCGGCGTTCTCCCCACCAGCGCCGGTAGACCGCGATCTCGGCGTCCTGGTCGGCGACCACCTGGAGGGTCAACGCGTACGACCGGGCGGCGAGTTCCCCCTCCACCCCGCTGATCAGCTCCATGAAGAACGGCTCGATGCCGAGTATCCGGGCCGGGCGGCAGAGTGCCAGGCCGACCGCCTTGGCGGTGGCGCCGGAGAGCGCGCGGGCCGCGCTGCTCGGGCTGAACCCGATCTCGGCGGCGATGGCCAGGATGCGCTGTCGGGTGGCCTCGGAGACCCCCGGCTGACCGTTGAGGGCGTACGAGACCGCCCCCTTGGACACTCCGGCCCGCCGGGCCACGTCGGCGATCGTCGGCCGTTTCACCGGCGCTCCTCATCCTGCTCGGCCCTGGCGGGCGTTCCACCTGCCGTCGTCCGGAGTTGTCGGCGACGGCGCACACGCTACCCGGCACTGTCCCGGGCGCCGGGACGCCCTGTCAGGGTGTGAACCCCGATCAGGCAGCACGCTTGTGCGGTTAAGCGTACGCGCCGTAGTGCCGCCGCGACCCGACCGGGTGAGGCGTTGACGCGGACTTCTGCGTCAGAGAGCGGTCTACCCCGCGCTATACGCGTGCGGGGCGACAGGTGATGACGGGATGGCGTCAGCGTCAACCCGCCATTGACACTGCCTGGGGTCAACCGTGCCGTGGCTGCACTTACCCGGTTCAGTCAACGTTCCTCGATCTCGGGAGCGGGATCCAGCGGTGCTGGCCGACGCCGGGGCATCCTGATCTGGGTCAGCCCGGGTACCAATGACCTGGACTACCTCCGCGCCGAATGAGGTGTAAGGAAGGGCCCCTTCTTAACACCGGTCCACCTGACGCGGACAAGGTCCGCCGCGCCAGGTGGACCGGTCCCGACCGGTCGTCGGCCGGCCGGGGCTGGCGACGTCCGCCGGAGGGCGCGCCGGCCCTGTTAATAAGGGGCCCTTCCTCTACCGGAAACGTTAAGCGGGGGCCCTTCCTTACATCTGGGCGGCGGCGAGGACCTGACCGACCAGGGCCGCCGAGGTGCCGGAGCGTTCGTACTCGGGGCGGTGCAGCACCCCGCCCATCAGCGGGGCCGGGTTGCGGTGTACGGCCGGGCTGTTTGACTTCACCAGCGCGGCGAAGTGGTACTCCTCGGCGTTGGTCGCCTCGATGATCCGCGCGATGTTGCGCGGGGTGATGCCACCGCCCGGCATGACGATGATCCGGCGGTCGGCGCGCCGGACCAGTTCGGCGATCAGGGGCGCCCCCTCCAGCACGCTCACCTCCTGTCCGGAGGTGAGGACCCGGTCCACGCCCAGTTCGATGAGCTGCTCCAGCGCGGCGAACGGGTCGCGCACCATGTCGAACGCCCGGTGGAAGGTGATGCTCGCCCCGCCGGCCGCCTCGATGAGCCGCCGGGTGGTCGGTACGTCGATGTCGCCCGCGGCGGTCAACGCGCCGATCACCACGCCGTGCGCGCCGGCTGCCACGGCCGCCGTGACGTCCCGCACCATGGCGTCGATCTCGGCGGGCGAGTAGATGAAGTCACCGGCGCGGGGCCGGACGATGACGTGCACCCGGATCCGGGTGACGGTACGCAGCGCCGTCTCGATGGTGCCGATGCTGGGCGTCAACCCGCCTTCGAAGAGCGCGGAGCAGAGTTCCACGCGGTCGGCGCCGGCCTCCTCGGCGGCGACCGCGCCCTCCACGCTGTCGATGCAGATCTCGAATGTGGTCATCAGTCTGTCCTCTGGGTCGATCGGGGTGTGGTCCAGTCGATGGCGGCGGTGACGACACCGATCGGCTCTCCGCCGCCCAGCACCGGTACCTGCCGTAGCGTGTCGGCGCCGTCGACGGGCACGCCGGCCGCGTCGAGCGCGGCCAGGGCGATCACCGTGGTGGCCCGGGGGCTGCCGTCGATGACCTTCACCGCGACCGCGTGGCCGTCCGGGGTCGCCACCCCGAGTACGCCTTCGGCGCCGCCCTTGGCGAGCACGCCGGGCCGGGCCCGCATCAGGTCGGTGTTGGGGTGTCCGTGCCAGCCGCCGACGTACTCCGGGTGGGCGCGCATCGCGTCGGCCACCTGCGCCTCAGGGCTGCCCTGCGGGGCCAGCACCAGGGCCTGGAAGGTACGGGCCAGCCCGGTCAGTGGCAGCCCGAGCAGCGGGGCGCCGCAGCCGTCGACGGTGACCGGGCCGACCGGCGTACCGGCCAGCCGGGTGACGGTGTCGGCGATGTGTTGCTGCAACGGGTGCGCCGGGTCGAGGTAGCCCTGTGTGGGCCAGGACCGGGCGACGCAGGCGACCAGCATCGCCGCGTGCTTGCCGGAGCAGTTCATCCGGACCCGTTCCCGCTGCGCACCGGCCCGGATCAGCCGCTCCCGGGTCGGCTCGTCCTCCGGCCAGTCCACCGGGCAGCCCAGCGCCTCGTCGGTGAGCGAGGCGGTGGCCAGCAGTTCGCGTACCAGGTCGACGTGCCGGTCGTCGCCGGTGTGGCTGCCGGCCGCGATGGCCAGCGCCGGCCCGTACCGCAGTGCGTCGGACAGGCTCGCCGCACCGGTACCGGCCGGATCGCCGTCGGCGGAGGCGGCGGCCAGGCAGGCGAGCGCCTGGACCGGCTTGAGGGTGGAGCGCAGCAGTACCGGCTCATCGGGTACCCCGGCGGCGAGCCGGACCGCCCCGGTCGGGTCGAGGACGACCACGCTGCCGAGGTGCCGGCTCTCGATGAAACCGCCCCGGGTGACCCGGGCGAGTTCGGCGTAGCGGGAAGCGGTCACCGGGCGGTGCTCCCTTCGGTCGAAGATGGCGACGTGGGGTCGGGCGATGTGGATGGCGACGTGGGGTCGGGCGACGATGCGGTGGACGTCGACGTGGCAGATGTCGACGGGGCGGACGTCGCCGGGGTGGGCGCGTCCGGGCCGGCGGCGACCCGGCCCCGGCCGGTGAGCCGGCCGTTGCGGGCCTGGAGTACCCGGGCGAACTTCGACAGCGAGGCGTTGACCGCCAGGTAGATCAGCGACACCACCAGGAAGGTCTGGATCAGCAACTGGGTGTACGTGGAGAGCACCTGGCCGCTGTAGAGCAGTTCGGTGTAGCTGACCACGAAGCCCAGCGAGGTGTCCTTGAGCAGCCCGACGAGCTGGCTGACCAGGGACGGGGCGAGCTGAAGAAGGGCCTGCGGCAGTACCACCAGCCGCATCACCTGACTCCGGCGCAGCCCGACCGCGAGCCCCGCCTCGGTCTGTCCCCGGTCGAGGGCCTGGATGCCGGCCCGGAAGATCTCCGCGAAGGCGGCCGCGTTGGAGACCACCAGCGGTACCACGAGTTTCCAGAACAGCGGGAAGTTCAGCCCGTACGCGGGCAGCGCGAAGAGCGTCACGTAGATCAGCAGCAGGGCCGGTACGGTCCGGAAGATCTCCACGTAGGCGCCGGCCAGCCAGCGAAGCGGCCGGTTGGGGGAGAGTCGGCCGAGCGCCAGCAGCAGCCCGAACGCGCCGCTGAGTACGGCGGTCGCGGCGGCGGCCTTCAGGGTGGCCCAGAGGCCGTTGAGCAGGTACCGCCAGATCGGCCAGGTGGTGAAGGGCTCCCAGCGGGACCAGGCCAGCTCGCCGTGGCTGGCGAACTGCTGCACCGCCGCGATCAGCGCGCCGACCAGGGCGACCGCACCGATCACGGTGGCGATCCGGATGCGGCGCCGGGCCCGGGGGCCCGGTTCGTCGAAGAGGATCTGTTGGGTCTGGTTCATCGGACGATCGCCAGCCTTCGTTCCAGCAGGCCGGTGAACTGGCCGATGATCAGTGCCAGCAGCATGTAGGCGAGGCCGGCGCCGGTGAAGATGAGGATCGGCTGGGCCTCGACGAGGTTCACGTTGTTGGCGGCCTGGGTGAGTTCGACCACCCCGACGGCGGCGGCCAGCGAGGTGTTCATCAGCAGCGCGATACAGATGTTGCCGATCGGCTGGATCACCGCGCGCAGTCCCTGCGGCAGGATGACGTACCGCAGGGACTGGCTGAAGGTGAGTCCGATGGCGCGCGCCGCCTCGGCCTGCCCCTTGCCGACGGTGTTGATCCCGGCCCGGATCGCCTCGGCCAGGTACGCCCCCTGGTAGGCGGCGATCACGATGGCGGCCGAGGTGAAGAGTGGGAACTGGATGCCGATCTGTGGCAGTGCGAAGACGAAGAGCACCAGCAGGGCGAGCAGTGGCAGGTTCTGCAGCACCTCGACGTAGAGGGTGCCGATGGTGCGCAGCAGCGGGACCGGACTGATCCGCAGGGTCGCCACGACGATGCCCAGCAGCATCGCGCCGATGGTGGTCACGACGGTCAACTGGACCGTCGTGACCAGCCCGTGGCCGAGTACGCTCAGGTGTGCGGTGAGGGCGTCCATCGGTGCGTACAGATCCTCAGGAGCCTTCGACGGAGCCGATCACCGGCGGGGTGGGGGCGTCGCCCTCCACGACCGAGCCGAGGGTGGCCTTCCACACCTTGGCCCAGGTGCCGTCGGCCTGGATCTTCTTGAGCCAGTTGTTGACGAACTCCTTGAACTGGGCGTCCTCGCGGTTGATCCCGATCCCGTAGGGCTCGCTGGTGAACGGCTCGCCGACCACCTTCATCCCCGGGTTGGACTTGGCGCCCGAGGCGAGCAGCGTGAGGTCCTGCACGTACGCGTCACCGCGGTTCTGCAACAGGGCCTGGATGGCCTGCGGGTCGGTGGCGAAGGCGACCTGCTTGGCGTCGGGGGCGACCTGCGGCAGCGCGGTGACCGCAGGGGTGTTCGCGCCGACGATGACCGTCTTGCCGTTCAGGTCCTTGGCGCTCTTGATCGAGGTCTCGTCCTTGCGGACCGCGACCGCCAGGCCGGAGGTGAGGTACGGGCCGGCGAAGGCGACCTGGGTGGCCCGCTGCGGGGTGATCGTGTAGGTCTGGAACACCGCGTCCACCGACTTGGCCTGGAGTATCGCCTCCCGGGTCTGGGTGCCGATGGTCACCGTCTTCACCTCGGGCTTGCCGATGATGTACTTGGCCAGCAGCTTGGCCAGGTCGGCGTCGAAGCCCTCGATCTGGCCGCTGACCGGGTTCTGCTGGGCGAGCAGCGGGGCGTCCAGCGAGCCACCGATGATCAGCTCACCGCGCTTGCGGATCGCCTCCATCGTCGAGCCGGCCGGGATCTCCGCGTCCGTGGCGACCGGCGCCGCGTCGATGACCGCCTGGACCGAGTCGCCGCCAGCGGCCGGCTTGCCGGGCAGGGCGGGCGCGGACGTGCTGTCGCCGCCGCAGGCGGTCGCGCCGAGCGCGACGGCCAGCGCACCGGCGGCCAGCGCCAGCGAGCGCCGCCGGGTCAGGTTGTTGTGCAGGATTGACATGCCACCCTCCGTCGGGGGTCGAAGCTGAACGATCTCGGGGTCGTGCGGAGGTTCTCGGGTACTGCGTTTCAGTGCTGGAGGAGCTTGGTTCAGTGCTGGAGGAGCGTGGTTCAGTGCTGGAGGATCTTGGAAAGGAAGTTCCGCGCCCGCTCGGTGCGGGGCGCGGCGAAGAACTCGTCCGGGGGAGCGGTCTCGACGATCCGGCCGTCGTCCATGAAGACGACCCGGTCGGCGGCCCGGCGGGCGAAGCCCATCTCGTGGGTGACCACGATCATGGTCATCCCCTCCGCGGCCAGCGAGACCATCACGTCGAGCACCTCGTTGACCATCTCCGGGTCGAGTGCCGAGGTCGGCTCGTCGAAGAGCATCACCTTGGGCCGCATGGCCAGCGCCCGGGCGATCGCGGCCCGTTGCTGCTGGCCACCGGAGAGCTGGGCCGGGTACCGGTCGGCCTTGTCGGCGATGCCGACCCGGTCGAGCAGGGCCAGGGCCTGTTCGCGGGCCTCGGCCCTGGCGATCCGGCGGACCTTGACCGGGCCGAGGGTGACGTTGTCCAGGATCGTCCGGTGCCCGAAGAGGTTGAACGACTGGAACACCATGCCGACGTCGGCCCGGAGCCGGGCCAGTTGACGCCCCTCGGCGGGGAGCGGCTCCCCGTCGATCTCGATCTGGCCCGCGCTGGCCACCTCCAGCCGGTTGAGGCAGCGGCACAGCGTCGACTTGCCGGACCCGGAGGGACCGACGACCACCACCACCTCACCTGCCGCCACGGTGAGGTCGATGTCCTTGAGCACGTGCAGTGGACCGAACCGTTTGTGCAGGCCCTGGACGGTGACCATCGGCCGCTCGGGCCGCGACGGCCCGGTCCGGCCGACGCGATCGGGTGCCGTTGTCGGTGCCACCACTCTCCTCACTTTCTGCGATACTCGAACTAAGTCGGCTATCCAGCGAAGCAACGACGCCATCTAAAGCTAGCCCAAAAATTAAGTCAACGGCTTGCCGGGACAAAGTTGGGATGCTAAGAACCACCCGTGACGATTGACGACGCGCAGCGCGACACCCTCCGGGGCAGCCCCCGCGACCTGCTCCGGCTGGTGGCCAGCGGAGCGGCGGTCAGCCGCGCGGACCTGGCCCGGCTCTCTGGGCTCTCCCCGTCGACCGTCTCCCAGCGCGTCGAGGTGCTGATCAGCCAGGGGCTGCTCCAGGAGACCGGCGCCGGCAAGTCCCGAGGCGGCCGCCGGCCCCGGCAACTCGCGGTGCCCACCGGTGGCGCCGTGATCGGTGCGATCGACCTCGGCGCCCACCACGCCCGGATCGGCACCCTCGACCTCGCCGGCCAGGTCGTCGCGGTGCGCTCCCGACCGGTACGCATCGACGACGGTCCAGAGGTGGTGCTCGGTGAACTCCTCGCCGAGGTGACCGACCTGGCCGCAGCGGACGCCGGCACAGCCGGTAGCGCGCTGCGCGGGATCGGCCTCGGCATCCCCGGCCCGGTCCAGCACCCCACCGGCCGGATCGTCAGCCCGTCCCGGATGCCCGGCTGGAACGGCTTCGACGTCGCCACGTTCTGCCGGAACCACACCGACGTGCCGGTCATCGTGGACAACGACGCCAACCTGATGGCCCTCGGCACCCACCGCGCCGTGCACTCCGAACTGGACCACGCCGTCTACATCAAGGCCGGTACCGGAATCGGGGCCGGGGTGATCTCCGGTGGACAGTTGCACCGGGGCGCCCAGGGCTCTGCCGGGGACATCAGCCACTGCCGGGTCGTCGCCACCGACCCCGCACCCCTGTGCAGCTGCGGCAACACCGGCTGCCTGGAGGCGGTGGCCAGCGGCGCGGCACTCGTCCGGGCCCTCGGCGAGCAGGGCGTACCCGTCGACGACCTGACCGGGGTGATGCGCCTCATCGACGACGGCGACCGGCACGCCACCGCCCTGGCCCGGCAGGCCGGCCGCTCGATCGGGGAGATCCTGGCCGTGGTGGTCAACTTCTTCAACCCACAGGTCGTCGCGATCGGCGGCCGGCTCGCCGAGTGCGAGCCGCTGCTGGCCAGCATGCGGGCCACCCTCTACGAGCGCTGCCTGCCGCTGGCCACCCAGACCCTGCTCATCGAGCGGGTCACCGTCGGCCCCGACGTCGGCATCATGGGCGCCGCGCAACTGGTCATCGACCGGGTCGTCAACCCGGCCTGACGGTAAGGAAGGGCCCCTTCTTATCGCTTTCGGTATAGGAAGGGCCCCTTCCTAACACCTGCGTCAACCGGGACCCCCGCCGCTATCGTCGGTCGGCATGGACAACCGACCGGACCAGGGCCCGCATCCGCGCCAGCCGGGCGTCGCTGCCGCGCCCGTCCGACGCGACGAGATGGTGGACCGGGAGCGCGCCGTACCAGCCAGCCTCGCCGAGTACGCCGACCAGCTCCGCGCCTTTGCCGACGAACGGGACTGGCACCCGTTCCACACGCCGAAGAACCTGGCCATGGCGCTCGCCGGGGAAGCCGGTGAACTGCTCGCCGAGTTCCAGTGGCTCACTCCGGAGGAGTCGGCGCAGGTGATGGCCGATCCGGTGGCCGGTGCGCGGGTACGCGCCGAGATGGCCGACGTGCTGAGTTACCTGGTCCGGTTGGCCGACGTACTCGGAATCGATCTTCTGGCGGCGGCGAGCGAGAAGATGGTGGAGGTCGCCCGCCGCTACCCGGTGCCGACGGACCGGGTGTGGACGGACCCGGTGCCGACGGACCCGGCATCGACCGACCCGTCGGTGACCGACGGGTAGAGCCGGCGATCCGCGTTCAGGCTGCCTTGAACACCTCGTCGAGATGCCATTCCAGGAACTCGCGGTTCGGTCTGTCGTGCCGTGCTGCCGGCACCGAGATCTCCGTCCCGGCCCGCGAGTAGAACTGCTCCCCGTTGCCGAACTCAGCCCGCAACCGGGGACTGACCAGCAACCGGTGCTTCGGGTCGACCGCCAGGTACCCGTGGTCGTAGAGGGTGTGCACATCCGACCGGAGCAGGAGACCGTTGTCGAGGCGGTGTTCACCGCCGGCCGGTAGCGGTCTGATGTGTGCGGCCTGCAGGACCGGCTGGATCCGGTCTCCGGTGATGGCACAGCGACGGCCGTACGCGCTCAGCACGACCGCCTTGAACGACTGCTGTCCCAGCCGGTACGGCGCCAGGCGCGGATCGCCGAACGCCGGTCCTGGCCGGTGCCACGGTTCGGTGGTGTCGATGTCGACTGCGGCTCCCAGCAGGCGGCCGACCAGGATCTCGAAATACGCCGCCGTCGACCTGTCGGCCATGTCGTAGCCCTTGCCCTGCACCACGTTCGGCGCGAAGCCGGGTGGTGGCGCCGAGGGTTCGTCGTATGGGAAGAACACCGTGTCCCGGATGAGGACGCAGCCGATCGTCGGGTCCTCCGCAACGGGGATGGGCGACAGGCGGTAACGGCCGACGATCCGACGCATGGCGGCCAGGCCGGGCACGCCGTTGCCCTCGCCGAACATCTCCCACGCCTCAGAGATGCGGAGCTGGACGAAGCCACTGAAGAAACCGCCGCCGACCACCCTGTTGTGCGGGTGGTGGGTCTTGAAGAAGAAGGGTTCGCCGGGAGTCAGCGCGCGGAAGGCGCGGTCTCCGGCCGGGCGCCAGAAGTTCACTTCGGACAGGTCCGGACGCTCGGCGAGGAAGCGGAACCAGTCGCCGTCCGTCACTCCGACGTACGCCTTCACACCGGGATTCTGCATTCCCCGTGCCGATCCCGCCATCCCGGCCCATGCCGGCTCGGTCGGGCCAGGTCCGCCGCGGTGGGCGGAACGCGACGTGTCCCCGGCGGCGGGTCCGCCGGGGACACGCTCCTTTGCGGGTACGCGGTCAGCGGCGCCCGGTCGACCGGATGAAGTCGGCCCAGGCGGCCGGGGTGAAGGTGAGCACAGGGCTGGCGGCGTCCTTGCTGTCCCGCACGGCGACCACGCCGATCACGTCAGCCATGATGAACCTCCCCAATGCTCGGCGTCGGCCAGGAGCTTCCGGAGCTGGTCGGCCATCGTGGCCGTCATCCGGAGCAGGGCGGCCTCGGCGAGGACGACGTCCAGTTGCGGGGCCGGTGGCAACCGCCGGTCCAACAGCCCCTGGCGCGGCAACCGCACCTCGACCAGCCGTTGCCGTTCGGCCCCGGTCACCTCCGCGCGGTGCCGGTGCACCGCGTTGGCCTGGCCCCGGCTCTGTAGCAGGCCAGGAATCAGCGCTTCGTCGAATCGGCTGAAGTGAAGCATCCGCATCTGTGAATATCTATTTTACGAACCGGCTCCGGGCGGCCGGGGGTGGCGGGCGCATCGGGGTCGGTCGGCGGCCCTCGCCGGAGCGTGGTGAGCAGAAGCCCTGTTCCATCCTGGCCCGGCCGGTGCGTGACCCCTGTGCCCCGGTCGGGCCGGTGCGTCGGCGGCGTACCCAGCCGCAGCGGAGGCACCGGCCGGCAGGCGTTAAGAAGGGCCCCTTCCTCTACCGAAAGCGATAAGAAGGGGCCCTTCCTTACACCTCAGTCGGGGACGCGGCGGTAGGCGCCGTCGCTGGCCGAGGTGGCCATCGAGGCGTACGCACGCAGCGCGGCGGACACCGGCCGCTCCCGGTCCAGCGGGGTGTACGGCTTGTCGCGCTTCTCCTGGGCGACCCGGCGGGCGTCGAGCACGTCGGCCGGCACGTTCAGCTCGATGGACCGGCCGGGGATGTCGATGACGACCTCGTCGCCGTCCGCCACCAGGGCGATCAGCCCACCCGAGGCGGCCTCCGGGGAGACGTGCCCGATGGAGAGTCCGGAGGTGCCACCGGAGAACCGGCCGTCGGTGAGCAGGGCGCAGGCCTTGCCCAGCCCCCGGCCCTTGAGGAACGAGGTCGGGTAGAGCATCTCCTGCATGCCCGGCCCGCCCTTCGGCCCCTCGTACCGGATCACCACCACGTCTCCGGCGACGACCTGCTTGGCCAGGATCGCCTCGACGGCGGCGTCCTGCGACTCGTACACCTTGGCCGGGCCACGGAAGGTCAGGCATTCCTCGGATACTCCGGCGGTCTTCACCACGCAGCCGGCCGGGGCCAGGTTGCCGTGCAGGATGGCCAGCCCACCGTCGGCGGAGTAGGCGTGCTTCCGGTCCCGGATGCACCCGCCGGCCGCGTCGGTGTCCAGCGTCGACCAGCGGTTGGTGGTGGAGAACGGCTCGGTGGTGCGTACTCCGCCGGGCGCGGCGTGGAACAGTTCGACCGCCTCCGGCCGGGCGGAACCGCCCCGGACGTCCCAGTCGGCCAGCCACTGCGTCAGGTTCGGCGCGTGCACGGCGTGTACGTCCCGGTTGAGCAGCCCGGCCCGGTCCAGTTCACCGAGGATGGCCGGGATGCCACCGGCCCGGTGCACGTCCTCCATGTGGTAGTTCGGCGAGTTGGGCGCCACCTTGGCCAGGCAGGGCACCCGGCGGGAGATGGCGTCGATGTCGGCGACGCTGAAGTCCAGCTCGGCCTCGCGGGCGGCGGCGAGCAGGTGCAGCACGGTGTTGGTCGAGCCGCCCATCGCCACGTCCAGGGCGACCGCGTTCTCGAACGCGGCGCGGGAGGCGATCGCCCGGGGCAGCACCGAGGCGTCGTCTCCGTCGTACCAGCGCTTGGCGATCTCCACGACGGTGCGGCCGGCGTCGACGAAGAGCGACCGGCGGGCGGCGTGGGTGGCCAACGTCGAGCCGTTGCCGGGCAGCGCGAGCCCGATCGCCTCCGTCAGGCAGTTCATCGAGTTGGCGGTGAACATGCCGGAGCAGGAGCCGCAGGTGGGGCAGGCGGAGCGTTCGATCTCGCCGAGCTGCGAGTCGGTGACCGCGTCGTTGGACGAGGCGATCATCGCGTCGATCAGGTCGATCTTGGAGTGCACGATGCCCTCGATGGCGACCGTCTTGCCCGCCTCCATCGGCCCGCCGGAGACGAAGACGGTGGGGATGTTGAGCCGCAGTGCGGCGAGCAGCATCCCGGGGGTGATCTTGTCGCAGTTCGAGATGCAGACCAGGGCATCCGCGCAGTGCGCGTTGACCATGTACTCCACCGCGTCGGCGATCAGCTCCCGGCTGGGCAGCGAGTAGAGCATCCCGCCGTGGCCCATGGCGATGCCGTCGTCGACCGCGATGGTGTTGAACTCCCGACCCACGCCGCCGGCCTCGGCCACCGCGTCGGCGACCAGTCCGCCCATGTCCTTGAGGTGTACGTGCCCCGGTACGAACTGGGTGAAGCTGTTGGCGATGGCGACGATCGGCTTGCCGAAGTCGTCGTCGGTCATCCCGGTGGCCCGCCACAGGGCCCGGGCACCGGCCATGGTCCGGCCGTGCGTGGAGGTCTTCGACCGCAGGTCAGGCATGGGCCCAGTGTGCCACCGCCGGTGCCGTGCAACCGGCGCCCCACCGGTTGCGTCCCAACAGTTGCACACCCGGTCCGGCGGCGGCTTGCGGTATCCGGCACAGTTGATGCGTGCACCTCACCCCGGGGATGATGGTTGTCGCGTCGACGAGCGGGGCCACCGCCGCCTTTGCCACCGTGCTGCTGGTCATCTCAGCGCGCCGCCGGGGCGGGGCGTACGGGCTGCTGGCAGCCGGTGCGGTGGCCGGGCTCCTCACCCTGCTGCTCGGCCTGCTCGGCACGATCGTGCTGATCAACGGCGGTGAAGGGCACCAGGATCCGCGTACCGACCTGGCCACCGTGGTCGCGGTCGGCATGTCGCTGAGCGGTCTGCTCTCCTGCGCCGGCCTGCTGCGCCTGCCGGGTGTCGTCGGTACCCGGGCCGCCGCGCTCCGGCTGGTGCTGGACGGCCTCATCATGGGCACCGCGCTCTGGTTCGTCGGCTGGGTGCTCTTCACCGAGCCGACCCGGCTGCTCGGCGACGTCACCCCGATGGCCTGCCTACCCATTCTGCTGGCCACGGCGACCACGGCGCTCGCCGCCGGGCTCACCCTGATCATCGTGTTGCGGGCCGCCCGGCCCCGGCGCCGGCTGGCCTGGCTGGCGGTCGGCATCACCGCGGTCAGCGCCGGTGGGCTCGGTCTCGCCTCCGGGCTCTGCCAGGGCGGCCTGGCTCTGGCCTGTACCGGTGCGCTGCTGCTCGCCGGGGGCCTGCTGACCTGCGCGCTGGTCGGGCACGACCCGGGGCCGCTCGGCTCGGTGGACGTCGACGAGGTCCGGCGGGACAGCGGGTACGCCTTCGTGCCGATGGTCGCCATGGCGCTGTCCGCCATGTACCACCTGCTGCGGCAGGGCGACTTCGACGGGTACGGCATCGTCGCCGGCAGCCTGGAGGGGTTCGCGCTGGTGGCCCGGCAGCACGTCACGCTGCGGGACCTGCGCGACTACGCGGGCCGGCTGGTCGAGCGCGAGGCGCACTTCCGTGAACTGGCGCACAGCGACCCGCTGACCGGGCTGGCCAACCGGCGGGGACTGCTGCGCGCCCTGCACCACGCCATCGGCGACCGGGGCCCGTGTGTGCTGCTCGCCCTGGACCTGGACGGCTTCAAGAACGTCAACGACCTGCACGGCCACGACGCCGGTGACGCGGTACTGGTCGAGGTGGGCCACCGGCTGCGGGGCAACCTGCGTCCCGGTGACCTGCCGGCCCGACTCGGCGGTGACGAGTTCGCGGTGCTGATGCGGGCCCGGCCGGAGGAGGCACAGCGGGTCGCCGAACGGCTGCTCGGGGTGCTCAGCCGCCCGTACGACCAGCCCGGCGGGCCGGTCTTCCTCTCGGTGAGTATCGGCCTGGCCGGCGACGCGGGGGAGTCCGACGTCGAGGTGCTGCTGCGCAACGCGGACCTGGCTCTGCGCTACGCCAAGCAGAGCGGCAAGAACCGGGTCGAGCGGTACGACGTGGCCTACGACACGATGCTGCGCCGCCGGACCACGCTGGAGCACGAACTGCGCGGCGCGATCGAGCGGGACGAGCTGCGGCTGGCCTTCCAGCCCGTGGTGGCGGTCCCCTCGGTGCGGCCGGTCGGCGCGGAGGCCCTGCTCCGCTGGCACCATCCGGAGCTGGGCAACGTCCGTCCGGACGAGTTCATCCCGTTGGCCGAGGAGTGCGGGATGATCGCCAGGCTGGGCAACTGGGTGCTGCACCAGGCCTGCCACCAGCTCTCCCGCTGGCTTGCCGAGGGCCACGACGTCTGGCTGTCGGTCAACGTGTCCCCCCGGGAACTGCACGCCCCGCAGTACGTCGACCAGGTCGCCGACGCGCTGCGGGCGCACCGGGTACCACCGCAGCGGCTGGTGCTGGAGGTGACCGAGCACACCGTTGCCGACGACGTGGACGAGCTGATCGAGCGGCTGTCCGCGCTGCGGCTGACCGGCGTACGGATCGCCCTGGACGACTTCGGTGCCGGTTACTCCTCGCTCGGCCAGCTACGCCGGCTGCCGATCGACATTCTCAAGATCGACCACAGTCTGGTCGCCGAACACGAGCCGGTCCGGCCGGTGGACCGGGACGGCCCGGCCTTCGCGCCGATGGTGGACGTGGTGATGCGCCTGGGACACCAGTTGGGCCTTGAGGTGATCGCCGAGGGCGTGACGAACCCCACGGAACTGGCTGCGGTGGTGGCCGCCGGGTGCCGGTTCGGTCAGGGGCAGCTTTTCGGCTGGGGCGTACCGGCCGAGCACCTGGAGGCGATGCTGGAGGCGGCCACCTCGCCGGGGGCCCGTCCGGCACCCCTGCGTCCCGCGTTGCCACCGGCCCCGGCACCCCGTAGCCCCTCCACGTCCGGACCGGCATCGGACCAGGTCAACCGGGCTGCCGAGGGCGATCAGTCGACGTCCGGAGTGATTCCCCCGTCCAATATTTGAGATCAGTTGACTCATCGCTTGAGATGGGGCAGTCTTGACCTCATGTCGTCGAGCCGGTCGTTCCGAGTACTTACCTGAGCGCACTCTCCCCGTTGAGAGTGCGCTGGCCCCGTGCATCTGCACGAGGGCCGTTTTTATTGCCGCTGGACCTGTCGGGGCGGGCGTCGCCCGCATTGCATCGCTTGAAGAGTCACCACCCGAGCCGAAGGCCTGAACCGTCATGACGAGACCCACGCCCGAGACCCTCGCCCATTCCGCCCGGCGGTCGCGGTCGGTCGCCGACCCGGCCCGCGAGGCCGACCAGCCCGCCGCGGCCGCGCTGCGCCCGTCCACCGTCGCCCCCAACGGGGTACGCACCGAAGCGCCGATCGAGGTCTCCGGCGCGGGCTCGCTGGTCCGTTCCCTTGAGGCGCTCGGCGTCGACGTGGCGTTCGGCATCCCCGGTGGGGCGATCCTGCCGGCGTACGATCCGCTCTACGACTCCACCGTCCGGCACATCCTGGTCCGGCACGAGCAGGGCGCCGGCCACGCCGCCACCGGATACGCACAGGCGACCGGCAAGGTCGGCGTCTGCATCGCCACCTCCGGGCCGGGTGCCACCAACCTGGTCACCCCGATCGCCGACGCGTACATGGACTCGGTGCCGATCGTCGCGATCACCGGCCAGGTGGCCCGGCCGTCGATCGGTACGGACGCCTTCCAGGAGGCGGACATCCAGGGCATCACCCTGCCGATCACCAAGCACAACTTCCTGGTGCAGACCGCCGAGGAGATCCCGCGGGTGCTCGCCGAGGCGTTCCACCTGGCCTCGACCGGCCGGCCCGGCCCGGTGCTGGTGGACATCCCCAAGGACGTGCTCCAGGCGCAGACCACCTTCAGTTGGCCACCCACCCTGGACCTGCCCGGCTACCGGCCGACCGTGCACCCGCACGGCAAGCAGATCCGCGAGGCGGCCCGGCTGATGACCGCCGCCCGCCGACCGGTGCTCTACGTCGGCGGCGGTGTGCTCAAGGCCGGCGCCACCGAAGGGCTGCGCCAGCTCGCCGAGCTGACCGGCATCCCGGTGGTCACCACGCTGATGGCCCGGGGTGCGTTCCCGGACTCGCACCCGCAGCACCTGGGCATGCCGGGCATGCACGGCACCGTGGCGGCGGTCTACGGCCTGCAGAAGTCGGACCTGATCGTGGCGCTGGGCGCCCGGTTCGACGACCGGGTGACCGGCAACCTGGACTCCTTCGCCCCGGGCGCGGCCGTGGTGCACGCCGACATCGACCCGGCGGAGATCGGCAAGAACCGGCCGGTCGACGTGCCGATCGTCGGTGACGCCAGGCAGGTGATCGAGGAGCTGATCGGGGCGGTCACCGCCGAGCGGGCCAACTCCGGTGGCCGGGTCGGTGACCAGACCGACTGGTGGGCCCAGCTCGACGACCTGCGCGAGCGTTACCCGCTCGGCTACGACGAGCCGGCCGACGGCACCCTCGCCCCGCAGTACGTGATCAAGCGGTTGGGCGAGATCGTCGGCCCGGACGCGATCTACGCCGCCGGGGTCGGCCAGCACCAGATGTGGGCCTCGCAGTTCATCTCCTACGAGAAGCCGCACACCTGGCTCAACTCCGGTGGTCTCGGCACGATGGGGTACGCCGTTCCGGCGGCGATGGGCGCCAAGGTCGGCATGCCGGACACCACCGTCTGGGCGGTGGACGGCGACGGCTGCTTCCAGATGACCAACCAGGAGTTGGCCACCTGCGCCCTGGAGGGCATCCCGATCAAGGTGGCGCTGATCAACAACGGCAACCTCGGGATGGTCCGTCAGTGGCAGACCCTCTTCTACGGTGAGCGCTACTCCAACACCGAGCTGGGCACCCACAAGCACCGCATCCCGGATTTCGTCAAGCTCGCCGAGGCACTCGGCTGTGTCGGTCTACGCTGCGAGAACGCCGCCGACGTGGACAGGACCATCGAGGCCGCGATGGCCATCAACGACGCCCCGGTCGTGATCGACTTCGTGGTCGGCAAGGACGCCATGGTCTGGCCGATGGTGGCCGCCGGCACCAGTAACGACGAGATCATGTTCGCCCGGGGCGTCCGCCCCGTCTTCGACGAGGACGACATCTGAGATGACGATGCACACGCTTTCGGTGCTGGTGGAGAACAAGCCGGGTGTCCTGGCCCGGGTCTCCGGGCTCTTCTCCCGGCGGGGGTTCAACATCGACAGCCTGGCCGTCGGTGAGACGGAGAACCCGGACGTCTCCCGGATCACCATCGTGGTCAACGCCGAGTCGTCCCCGCTGGAGCAGGTGACCAAGCAGCTCAACAAGCTGGTCAACGTACTCAAGATCGTCGAGCTGGACTCGGGGGTCTCGGTGGCCCGCGAACTGCTCCTGGTCAAGGTGCGGGCCGACCGGGTGGCCCGGTCGCAGGTGCTGGAGACGGTCAACCTCTTCCGGGCCCGGGTGGTCGACGTCGCGCCGGACACGTTGACCATCGAGGCCACCGGTACGCCGGACAAGCTGGACGCGCTGCTGCGCGATCTGGAGCCGTTCGGCATCAAGGAAATGGTCCAGTCCGGGCTGGTGGCGATCGGTCGGGGCTCCCGGTCGATCACCGCCGGCCCGGCGCTGCGCGCCGCCTAGTTTTTCCCGGCCGTCAGGCCACACAGTCCACGACGGGCCGCAGCAGGACCGCCGTACGAAAGGGAAGTCAATGAGCGTTGAGGTGTACTACGACGACGACGCCGACCTGGGCCTGATCCAGGCCAAGAAGGTCGCCGTGCTCGGTTACGGCAGCCAGGGCCACGCGCACGCCCTGTCCCTGCGTGACTCCGGGGTCGACGTGGTGATCGGTCTGCCGGAGGGCTCGAAGAGCCGGGCCAAGGCAGAGGAGCAGGGCCTGCGGGTGCTCACCCCGGCCGAGGCGGCGGCCGAGGCCGACGTGATCATGGTGCTCGCGCCGGACACCGCCCAGCGGGCGCTCTACGCTGAGGCGATCGAGCCCAACCTGACCGCGGGCAAGGCGCTCTTCTTCGGCCACGGCCTCAACATCCGGTACGGGCTGATCACCCCGCCGGCCGACGTGGACGTGGCGATGGTGGCCCCGAAGGGCCCCGGTCACCTGGTCCGTCGCCAGTACGTCGACGGCAAGGGCGTGCCCTGCCTGGTCGCCGTCGAGCAGGATGCCAGCGGCACCGGCCTGGCGCTGGCCCTGTCGTACGCCAAGGGCATCGGTGGCACCCGGGCCGGCGTGATCCGGACCACCTTCAAGGAGGAGACCGAGACCGACCTCTTCGGTGAGCAGGCGGTGCTCTGCGGCGGGGCGTCGGCACTGGTGCAGACCGGTTTCGAGGTGCTGACCGAGGCCGGGTACGCCCCGGAAGTCGCCTACTTCGAGTGCCTGCACGAGCTGAAGCTGATCGTCGACCTGATGTACGAGGGCGGCATCGCCCGGATGCGCTACAGCATCTCCGACACCGCCGAGTACGGCGACTACTCGCGTGGCCCGCGCGTGGTCGACGCCCGCGCCAAGGACGAGATGCGCAAGATCCTCAGTGAGATCCAGTCCGGCGAGTTCGCCCGGGAGTGGATCGCCGAGGACGACGCGGGCCGGCCGAACTTCGCCAAGTGGCGGGCCGAGGGTGCCGCGCACCCGATCGAGGAGACCGGCAAGAAGCTGCGCGACATGATGAGCTGGGTCGACCGGCCGATCACCGAGACCGCCTGACTGTTGCCGGACACCGGTCCGCAGCCGACGCTCTCCCCGGCGCCGGCTGCGGACCGGTGTTGTCTCTGGGCCCGCTGTCGTCTCTGGGCCCGCTGTCGTCTCTGGGCCCGCTGTCGTCTGTGGGGCCGCTGTGGCGGTGGGCCGGTGTGGGTGCTGCGGACCGCCGGCGGCTTACCGGCGCGGTCGGGGCGTAGATGTGGTCGACGCGCTGTCGAGCTGCACCGGTTGTGCGTGCAAACCGGACCGTGTCGCAGGTCTCTCCCGACGTGGGCGGGCAACCGGACGCATGTCCCGGTTTGGGTGCGGCACCCATAAACACGCCCCCGGTTGGGGGCGGTAACCCGACGCAGGTCCCGGTTGGGGGCGGCAACCGGACGTAGGTCCCGGTTGGGGGCGGTAACCAGAAACACGTGCCCGGTTGGGGGCGGTAACCCGACGCAGGTCTGCGAATGGGGGCGATAACCGGACGTAGGCCTCCCGGCATGGGCGGCAACCCGGTGCACGCATGGACGGTGCAGCTCGACAGCGCGCGGGACAGACATCCGAGGCACCCCGCCGATCCCGATCGGGTGAGGTCTGGTGAGGTCGGGCGGTGCCGGGGTACGGCTCGGAAGGTGATCAGTGCCTTAGGTCTGATTTGTGAGGGCACTCACCCGGGTCCGCTGACCATCTCCCGCGACCCGCACCCTACGATCGCTCATAGGTGTGCAACTGGCACCGACGGCCATCATCCGGCCGAGCGCAGGGCGCAGAGCGGCGCCCCGCCGTCGCGCCCCATCGCTCTGACGACATCTACGAGGACCAATGACTCCTGTCGTACTGATCGCCGAAGAACTCGCTCCCTCCGCCATCGAGGTGCTCGCGCACGACTTCGACGTACGCCACGTCGACGGCACCGACCGCCCGGCGCTGCTCGCCGCGCTCGCCGAGGCCGACGCGGTCATCGTGCGCAGTGCCACCCAGATCGACGCGGAAGCCATCGCTGCGGCCTCCCGGCTCAAGGTGGTAGCCCGTGCCGGCGTCGGCCTGGACAACGTCGAGGTGCCGGCGGCCACCGCCCGTGGGGTCATGGTCGTCAACGCGCCCACCTCCAACATCGTCTCCGCCGCCGAGCAGGCGCTCGCGCTGCTGCTCGCGGTGGCCCGCAACACGGCCAGCGCCAGCGCCGCGCTGAAGGCGGGGGAGTGGAAGCGGTCCAAGTACACCGGTGTGGAGATCCAGGGCAAGACCGTCGGTGTGGTGGGGCTCGGCCGGATCGGCGTGCTGTTCGCCCAGCGGATCGCCGCCTTCGGCACCCGGCTGATCGCGTACGACCCCTACATCCAGCCGGCCCGCGCGGCCCAGCTCGGGGTCCGCCTGGTGGGGCTGGAGGAGCTGCTGCGGGAGAGCGACTTCATCTCGATCCACCTGCCCAAGACCCCGGAGACCGTCGGCCTGATCGGCGAGAAGGAACTGGCGATCGTCAAGCCGGGCGTGCGGATCATCAACGCCGCCCGTGGTGGGCTGGTCGACGAGCAGGCGCTCGCCGACGCCCTCGCCGAGGGCCGGGTGGCCGGTGCCGGCGTCGACGTGTACGTCAAGGAGCCGTGCACCTCGTCGCCGCTGTTCGCCTTCGACAACGTGGTGGCCACCCCGCACCTGGGTGCCTCCACCGGTGAGGCGCAGGACAAGGCCGGTCTCGCGGTGGCCAAGAGCGTCAAACTGGCCCTCCAGGGTGAGTTCGTCCCGGACGCGGTGAACGTGCAGGCCGGCGGCGTGGTCGCCGAGGACGTCCGGCCGCTGCTCGCGCTCGCCGAGAAGCTGGGCCGGGCGTTCACCGCGGTGGCCGGCGGCGTCGCCGCCAGCGTGACCGTCGAGGTGCGCGGCGAGGTGGTCGCCCACGACGTGTCGGTGCTCAAGCTGGCCGCGACCAAGGGGCTGTTCAGCTCGGTGGTCGAGGAGCAGGTCACCTACGTCAACGCCCCGCACATCGCGGCCGACCGGGGGGTCGAGGTCGCCCTGACCACGCACACCGACACGGTCGAGCATTCCAACCTGGTCACGGTCCGGGGCGCGCTGCCCGACGGCCGTACGGTGAGCGTCTCCGGCACGGTGGTCACCGCCGGCGGTCGGGACGTCATCAAACTGACCGAGGTCGACGGCTTCGCCGTCGAGATCGGTGCGGAGGGCATCCTGCTCTTCCTGCGTTACGTCGACCGGCCCGGCGTGGTGGGTACCGTCGGCACGATCCTCGGCGAGGCCGGGGTCAACATCGCCGCGATGCAGGTGGCCCGTCGGGAGGCCGGCGGCGAGACGCTGATGACCCTCACCGTCGACTCGGCGGTCAGCGCCGACCTGCTGACCTCCGCCGCGGACTCGATCGGCGCGGGTGCCGCCAGCGCCGCCGACCTGCGCGACGAGTAGGTCGCCGAACCGCGTACCGCGGTGACGGACGGTTTCGCGCACCGGTGTCCGGTGTGCACAGGGCCCGGCCTTACGGCCGGGCCCCTGCCGTTTCCCGGGAGCACCCCTGTTCATCCCGTGGCCCCTGGGAAGCGGACCGCCGGGCTGCTAGCTTGATCGATATGATGACATCTATCAATGCAAAGCGGCGTGGGCGGTCGATAGCCGTCCTGGTGGCGGCGGTCGTCGGCCTGGTCGGCACGCTGCCCGGGGTGGCGCAGGCGTACGCCGACTCGGCCACCGGCACCATCAACACCGCCGGGACGGCGCTCAACGTCCGGTCGGGGCCCGGCACCGGGTACGACTCCTGGCGGACGGTGGCCGACGGGGCGACGGTGACCCTGCTGTGCCAGACCACCGGTGAGACGGTGACCGGCACCTACGGCACCACCAACCTGTGGGACCTGCTCTCCAACGGTGGCATGGTCTCCGACGCGTACGTCCACACCGGATCCGACGGTCAGATCGTCAACAGCTGTTCGTTCGTTGGAGCGGAGCCGTCGTCGAAGACCAACCCGCGCTCCACCAACGGCGCGATCGACTGGGCGTTCCAGCGTTACCGCTCGACGTCCTACGAGAACCTCTGTCTCGCGTTCACCGCCCAGGCGTACGGCTGGGGCGGGTCCGGTTGGTACAGCGCCGAGGTCGGTGGTGACTGGATCGCCAGCCACGGTTACCTGAAGACGACCGGCATCCCGCCGCGCGGCGCACTGGTCTGGTACCACAACTCGGCCGGCACCGGACACGTCGCGATCAGCCTGGGCGAGGGCAAGGTGATCGGCACCTCGGTCAGCGGTGGCGTCGGGGTGGCCGGTTACCTCGACCACGTCTCCTACCGGGGCTGGTCGGTGCCCTACTACCCGGCGGCCTGGTGAGCGGGTCCGGACCGGTCCGGCAGTGTGCACGCCGCGCGGTACCCGCGCGGCGTGCACACTGCTCCTCGGTTTGCAGGGGTGCTACGTCGGCCGGCCGCCGGACCGGTGTGGCCGGTCAGCCGCGTACCGGCGTGGGTGGGTAGACCGAGCCGTCCTGTGGATCGAAGAGCAGCAGACCGCACTCGGCGGCGAGCCGTTCGATGTCCAGGAGCACCTGGTCCGGGCAGGTCTCGTGCAGGTTCATCTCAATGTGGTCGGCCGCCGCGTGCAGCGGAGCCACCTGCCACGGGGTGTCCGGACCGGCCGGTCGATCCGGATAGCTGGCGGTGATCGCCCGGTAGAAGCGGACCAACCGGGGGTCCGGCTGGCTCTGGACGTGCATGCCCTGCCGGCACCGCCCATGAGCCGCCCGCACTTCCGCTGACGTGGCCCTGTCCGGCAGAGCCCACACGATCAGATCGAAACTCACGGCGGACAGCGTGCCATCCCGCATTCGTGTTTGCGCACGTACCCCGGGTCGACGCGCGGGTGGAACGGCAACCGGGGTCCGCAGTGGAGACTCTTGCGGTGTCTCACGACGGTTCGCTAGCGTGACGATGCGGTTACGGTCCTACCAGGCGTCGACCCGTCTTCGGGTGACGAGGTGTGTCGCCCGGCCGGCCGGTCCGCATCCCCTCGCGTGCGCGAGCCACGTGCACTCGTCGCTGACCGGTCCCCATGGTCGTTGCCGCGGCTGTGGGGACCGATCGCGGCCAGCTCGGCGAGGTGTCCGTCCAGTCCGGCGGGGTGCGCCGTCAGCGGCGGGCGGCCAGCAGTGCCCGGCAACCGTCGGCGGTCGGGAACCAGTCCAGGCCGGTCGGTCCGGCCGCGAAGAGCGCCGTGGCGTACGCGTCGGCCGCCGCGAGGTCCGGTCCGACCACCGTCGCGGCGACCAGCTGGTCGGCGGGTTGCCCGGTGTGCGGGTCCACGACGTGCCCACGTCGTCCGGCCACCCCCGAGGTGCCCAGGGCCCCGGCGGTCATCTCCAGTACCAGTGGTGCCTGCCGCCCGTCGGTCGGGTGGTGTACCGCCACCCGCCACGGCCCGCCGTGCGGGGCGTTCCCGCGTACCGTCAGGTCGGCGCCCTTGACCACGGCGTAGTCGGAGACGCCGGCGGCGCGCAACCGGGCCGCCGCCCGTTCGACGGCCCAGCCGCCGAGCAGCCCGGCTGGGTCGAATCCGCCCGGCACCGCCCACGCGTCGAACCAGCCGTCGGTGGCGGCCCGCATCCCGGCGCACCGGTCGACCAGGTCGGCCAGCGGTGGATAGGAGTCGACGGCAATCTCGTCCCGGCGCAGCCGGGATACCAGGCTGCCCGGGCGGGCCGGGCTGAAGGTCAGGTCCACGGCGCGCAACTCGGCGACCGCGTCGCGCAGCGCGTCCCCGAGCACCCGCCGGCCAATTTCCATCGAGCCGTTGAGCACCAGCGTGTACTCGGCCATCGAGGTGCGTACCGTGTGGCTCACCACGATCCGGTCGGGTCGGGCGGTCGGGATGCTGGCCCGGCGTCGGCCCATGGCGCCGAGCCGCAGGTCGGGCCGGCGCCACCAGCCGGGTCGACTCACGCGCGGCGCCTGTGCCGCCTCGTGGACCAGCATGAACGGCTCCCTCCGACCGGCGGGCCGGACTCCCCGCCCGCTCGGTCCCCACGATAGGCAGTCAGGATGACTGCCAGGTGAATCTGCCCTGAGAAGCTCCTGTGCGCTGATCTTTCCCATATGGTAGGAGTTTTGTACCGGGGGGCGGGACGGGGCGTACCGTGGCGACAACGACGAGCGGCAGAGGAGCGCAACGTGGCGGTGGCTCGGATCGCGGTGGTGGCCGGTGACGGCATCGGACCCGAGGTGGTCGCACAGGCCCGGAAGGTGATCGATGCGGTGCTGCCCGGGGTGGAGGCCACCGGGTACGACCTGGGCGCGGCCCGCTACCACCGGACCGGCGAGGTGCTGCCGGACTCGGTCCTGACCGAGCTGGCCGGGCACGACGCGATCCTGCTCGGCGCGGTGGGTGACCCGACGGTACCGCCCGGCGTGCTGGAGCGCGGCCTGCTGCTCAGGCTCCGCTTCGCCTTCGACCAGTACGTCAACCTGCGCCCCTCCCGGCTCTGGCCCGGCACCACCGGCCCGCTGGCCACCGTCAAGCCCGGCGAGGTCGACCTCGTGGTGGTCCGGGAGGGCACCGAGGGGCTGTACGCCGGCGCCGGCGGCTCGCTGCACCGGGGTACCCCCGCCGAGGTGGCGACCGAGGAGAGCCTGAACACCCGGCACGGGGTGGAGCGGGTGATCCGGGACGCGTTCGCCCGTGCCCAGCGGCGCGAGCGCCGCAAGGTGACCCTGGTGCACAAGACCAACGTGCTGACCCACGCCGGCTCGCTCTGGGCCCGCGCCTTCGATGCGGTCGCCGCCGAGCACCCGGACGTGACCACCGAGTACCAGCACGTGGACGCCGCCGCGATGTTCCTGGTCACCCAGCCCCAGCGGTACGACGTGGTGGTCACCGACAACCTGTTCGGCGACATCCTCACCGACATCGCCGCTGCGGTCACCGGTGGGATCGGGCTGGCCGCCAGCGGCAGCATCAACCCGGACGGGACGTACCCGTCGATGTTCGAACCGGTACACGGCTCCGCGCCGGACATCGCCGGTCGCGGCGTGGCCGACCCGGTCGCCGCCGTACTCTCCGCGGCGCTCCTGCTCGACCAGCTCGGCCACGCCGACGCCGCCGCCCGGGTGAGCCGGGCGGTCGCCGCCGAACTCGCCGGACGTACCCCGGGCGCGCCGCTGCACACCGAGGAGGTGGGCGACCGGCTCGCCGCGCTCGCCGCCGGCTGACCGTCCAGCCCATCTGATCCGTCGACCACCCGGCCGGTGGCCCTCCCGGGCCGCCGGCCGGCATCCCGTGTCCCCGCAGTCGTTTCCCGGGCAGGTGCCCACCGGGCGCTCCCGGTGAACGACCGTTCGGGGTAAGTTTCTCAGCACCTGCTACCGGCGTCCCAGCCCCGGACGCCCACCCATACGGAGGTCAGCGCGATGAGCGGTGGTGACAAGCTCGAATTCGAGATCCGTCCGAATCCTGCGCCGGTATCCGTTGCCGACCGTGCCGCGCTGCTGGCCAACCCGGGTTTCGGTCGGGTCTTCACCGACCACATGGTGACCATCCGGTACGCGGACGGCAAGGGGTGGTACGACGCCCGGGTCGAGGCGCGGGCGCCGATCCCGATGGACCCGGCGAGTGCCGTGCTGCACTACGCGCAGGAGATCTTCGAGGGGTTGAAGGCGTACCAGAGCGTCGACGGCGGGGTGACGCTGTTCCGCCCGGAGGCGAACGCCGCCCGGTTCGCCGCCTCGGCCCGCCGGATGGCCATGCCCGAGCTGCCCGAGCAGGTGTTCCTGGAGTCGCTGCACCACCTGGTCGACATCGACCGCGAGTGGATCCCCTCGGTCGAGGGCGGCAGCCTCTACCTGCGACCGTTCATGTTCGCCAGCGAGGTGTTCCTCGGGGTCCGACCGGCCAACGAGTACCTCTACGTGCTGATCGCCTCGCCGGTCGGGTCGTACTTCCCCGGCGGGGTGCAGCCGGTGACCGTGTGGGTGTCGCCGGACTACACCCGCGCCGCCCCCGGTGGCACCGGGGCGGCCAAGTGCGGCGGTAACTACGCCGCCTCCCTGGTCGCCCAGGCCGAGGCCATCGAGCACGGCTGCGACCAGGTGGTCTTCCTGGACGCGGTGGAGCGTCGGTGGGTCGACGAGCTGGGCGGCATGAACGTCTTCTTCGTCTACGACGACGGCACCCTGGTCACCCCGCCGCTGACCGGCACCATCCTGCCCGGCATCACCCGGGAGTCGGTGTTGAGGTTGGCCGAGCGGGCCGGGCACACCGTTGCCGAGCGCCCGGTCAGCTTCGAACAGTGGCAGGCCGACGCGGGCAGCGGCCGGCTGCGCGAGGTCTTCGCCTGCGGTACGGCGGCTGTCATCACCCCGATCGGCGAGGTGCGTCACCCGGGTGGTTCGTTCACCGTCGGCGACGGTGGGCCGGGGGCGGTCACCCTGAGCGTGCGGCAGCAGTTGGTCGACATCCAACGTGGTGCAGCCGACGACGAGTACGGCTGGGTGCGCCGGGTGCGCTGAGCCCGGCTGGCGGCCCGGGTTCACCCCAGCAGGTGGTCGCGGAGACCGGTGAGCTGGTCGGCGGTCAGTCCGCCGGTCATCAGGTACTCCTCCACCGAACCGTGCCGGTGGCGCAGCTCGGCGAGGAACAGTGCCATCGCCTCGGGCGGGCAGGGCAGCGGTACCCCCAACGGGTTCGTGTCCGGCCCGGCAATGGTCGACGCCAGGTAACGCGCCATCCCCTCGTCGGTCAACGCGTAGTCGGCGACGATGTCGTCGTCGGCCACGCCCAGTGCCGCGAGGGTCAACGCGCAGACCAGACCGGTGCGGTCCTTGCCGGCGACGCAGTGCACCACCACCGGGGCGGCAGCCGGTTCGGCGATCACCCCGACCGCCCCGGCCAGTCCCCGGGCGCCGGTCTCGGCCAGGTCGCGGTACCGGTCGGCCAGGTAGCGGGCCAGGTCCGTCGCGCCGTCGTACCGCGACTCGGCCCATTCCCGGTGCTCCGGGTGGATGTGCCGGTAGGCCAGCCCGTCGAACTCGGGGACCCGGCCATCGCGGGTCACCTCGTAGGGGCGACGCAGGTCGACGACGGTACGGACACCGAGGGCCGCGAACGCCTGGGCGTCGGCACCGGTCAGCCGGTGCGGGGAGTCGGAGCGGTAGAGCCGGCGCCAGCGGACGATGCGGCCGTCCCGGGTGGCGTAGCCACCGACGTCGCGGAAGTTGAACAGGGTGGTGAAGGGGTACGGGTTGCGGCGGTTCTCCTGGGTCGCGTCCACCTGGGACAAGATAACGGCGGGCGGGACACCGCAGTGTCCCGCCCGCCGTCGTTGTCGCCCCCGCCGCCGTTACCGCAGCGGCGTGGTACTGCCCGTCGTCACCGCAGCGGGTCCGGCGGCAACGCCGAGTAGGTGTCGTTGTAGTACCCACCGAGCTTCTCCCGGTACACCGGGTCGGCGTGGCTCTCCTCGTCGTACTCCGGAGCGGCCTTGATCTGGTCCTTGCTCCGGTCCACGAAGACCTTGCGGTCGTCGTGGTCGACGTGGTTGACCACGCCGGCCGGGATCATCACCTTCTTGCCGAAGATCCACGGCCCGGTGTCGACCACGAGGTAGCTGGAACCGACCTCGTGGCTGGCGGAGTCGACCTTGCCGATTCCGCCATCGGTCGCCTCGACCTTGTAGCCGGCCAGGTCGACGCCACCGACAGTGGTGTCGTCCCGGTACCGCCAGGGGTCGAAGGATCCGGTGGGTGCACCGCCGGGGAAGGCGCCCTGACCACCGTGGGTGAGAGGCCCGGTGGTGGCGTGCGTCGTCTGAGGATCGAGCCGGTCCATTGGACTGTTCCTCCTCTTCTCGACCAGTTCGTTCGGGGATGGTGCTCTGTCCCGAACCTTCCTACCCCCGGTTGCGCCTCCTACACACCGGCTACCGGAATGTCGGGTCAGCGCAGGGCGGCCTCGGCGTCCAGCGCCACCGCGGCGGCGTGTACGACGGCCGCGATCCGCAGCCCCTCGTGCACCTGCTCCCGGGTGAACCCGGCGCCGCGCAGGGTCTTCTCGTGCGACTCCAGGCAGACGCCGCAGCCGGTGATCGCCGAGACGGCCAGGCACCAGAGTTCGAAGTCACCCTTCTCCACCCCGGGCCTGGCGATGATCTGCATCCGCAGCCGGGCCGGCATCGAGGCGTACTGCTCGTCGCCGATCAGGTGCTTGGCCCGGTAGTAGATGTTGTTCATCGCCATGATGGTGGCGGCGCCCTTGGCTGCCTCGACCGCCTCCGGCTTGAGGTGTTCGGCCGCCTCGGCCGCGATCTCGGCGAGCACCACCGGGTTACGGGCCGCCACCGCGCAGGCCAGCGCGGTGCCCCAGGCCTGGTCCTTGGTCAGGGTCGAGGTGGCGACCGTGGAGCCGAGGTTCAGCTTGATGTCCTTGGCGTACTCCGGCAGTGCCGCCTTGATCGCGTCGAGTCCCATGGCTCAGACCCCGGCCATCAGCTTCGTGGCGTCGAGGGTGTCGCCGCCCTTGTTCCAGTTGCACGGGCAGAGTTCGTCGGTCTGCAGGGCGTCGAGCACCCGCAGCACCTCGGAGACGTTCCGGCCGACCGAGCCGGCGGTCACCATGGCGAACTGGATCTCGTTGTCCGGGTCGATGATGAAGGTCGCCCGCTGGGCCACGCCGTCCTCACCCAGCACGCCGCAGGCGCTGGTCAGCTCGCGCTTGATGTCGCTGAGCATCGGGAACGGCAGCTCCCGCAGGTCCGGGTGGTCCTTGCGCCACGCGTAGTGGACGAACTCGTTGTCCACCGACACGCCGAGTACCTGGGTGTCGCGGTCGGCGAACTCGCCGTTCAGGCGGCCGAACTCGGCGATCTCCGTGGGGCAGATGAAGGTGAAGTCCTTCGGCCAGAAGAAGACCACCCGCCACTTGCCCTGGTAGGACTTGTGGTTGATCGATTCGAACGCCTTGTCGGCATCGAGCGAGACGCATGCGGTGAGTTCGTACTCGGGGAAGCGGTCACCGACAGTGAGCACTGGTCCTCCTTGACTGCGGCGCGAGGCCGGTAACTGGATTCGTTCCAGATATTTCCTCAGGGGTGTTTCCGCAAGGTGGCGGCCTGGTTGTTTGTGAAGTCGATCACCGGCGCCGGGGGTCAGGCGGGTCGTTCCGGCTGGGGCGGCGGCAACGCTGGGTCACCCGGCGGGCTGGTGTCGCGTCCCGACATGTGGGTTTTCCCTCCCACAACCAGGTTCTGAGTGGCAGAGTACCCACCGTGACCCGCCTTGCACTGATTATTCGCACCTAGCGCGCCGGCCCTCTCGCCGACGCGCAGACCTCCCGCATCCGCGGGGGGTCTTTTTGTTGGTCCGGGCTGCTCCGCCGGACCGGCGGCGTGTCCGCCCGGCGCCGCAGCGTCGTACGCCGCCCGGCAGCGTTGCCCACCGTATCCGTACCCCAGCCCACTGACCGTCCGTCGACCCGCCCGGAAGGATTTGTCATGACATACCAGGTGTACGACACCACCCTGCGTGACGGAGCGCAGCGCGAGGGGATCAGCTACTCGGTGGTCGACAAGCTCGCCGTCGCCCGGTTGCTCGACGAGTTCGGCGTCGGCTTCATCGAGGGCGGCTGGCCGGGTGCGGTACCCAAGGACACCGAGTTTTTCCGGCGGGCCCGGACCGAACTCGACCTGCGGCACGCGGTGCTCGTCGCCTTCGGGGCCACCCGCAAGGCCGGGGTCGCCGTCGAGGCCGATCCGCAGGTGCGCGGCCTACTGGACGCGGAGACCCCGGCGGTCGCCCTGGTCGCCAAGTCCGACCTGCGGCACGTCGAGCGGGCGCTGCGGACCACCGCTGCGGAGAACCTGGCGATGATCCACGACACGGTGACCCACCTGGTGGCGCGGGGGCGCCGGGTCTTCGTCGACGGCGAGCACTTCTTCGACGGCTACCGGCACGATCCGGCGTACGCGGCGGCGGTGGTGGAGACCGCGCTGGCCGCCGGGGCCGAGGTGATGGTGCTCTGCGACACCAACGGCGGCATGCTGCCGTCCCAGGTGACCCGGGCCATCACCGAGTTGACCGAGCGGACCGGGATCGGTCCGGAGCGGCTCGGCATCCACTGCCAGAACGACACCGCCTGCGCGGTGGCCAACACCGTCGCCGCCGTCGAGGCGGGTGTGCGGCACTTCCAGGGCACCGCCAACGGGTACGGCGAGCGTCCCGGCAACGCCGACCTCTTCGCCGTGGTCGCCAACCTGCAACTGAAGCTCGGGCTGCCCGTCCTACCGGACGGCTGCCTGGAACAGATGGTGCGCGTCTCGCACGCCATCGCAGAGATCGCCAACATCGCCCCCGACACCCACCAGGCCTACGTCGGGGCCGCCGCCTTCGCCCACAAGGCGGGGCTGCACGCGAGCGCGATCAAGGTGGATCCGCTGCTCTACAACCACGTGGACCCCACCGTGGTGGGGAACGACATGCGGATCCTGGTAACCGAGATGGCCGGCCGGGCCAGCATCGAGCTCAAGAGTCGTGAGCTGGGGCTGGACCTGGCCGGCCAACCCGAGACGCTGTCCCGGGTGACCCGTCGGGTCAAGGAGCTGGAGGCCGGCGGCTGGTCCTTCGAGGCCGCCGACGCCTCGTTCGAGCTGCTGGTCCGCTCCGAGCTGCCGGACCGTGCCCCGGTCCGGCCGTTCGCGCTGGAGTCGTACCGGGTCATCGTGGAGCACCGCGAGGACGGCGCGGTGGTCTCCGAGGCGACCGTCAAGATCCGGGTACGCGGGGAGCGGGTGATCGCCACCGCCGAGGGCAACGGTCCGGTCAACGCTCTCGACGAGGCGCTGCGGACCGGGCTGACCCGGCACTATCCCGAGCTGCGCAACTTCGAGCTGGCCGACTACAAGGTCCGGATCCTGGAGGGCAGCCACGGCACCGGCGCGGTGACCCGGGTACTCGTGGAGACCGCCGATCAGGCCGGGCGGGACTGGGTCACCGTCGGCGTACACCCGAACGTGGTCGAGGCGAGCTGGCACGCCCTGGTGGACGCGCTGACGTACGGCCTGGACCGCGCGCACGTGTAGCTGCCGCGAGCTGTTGGCACGAGTGTTAAGAAGGGCCCCTTCCTCTACCGGAAACGATAGGAGGGGGCCCTTCCTTACTCGACGGGTATCCGGAGTTCGGCGAGTACCGCCCGGTGGTCACTGCCGGGCAGGCCGTGTACCGAGACGGTGCGGACGAGGATCCGCCGGTCGACGAGCACGTGATCGATGGTGACCGGCGGGATCGGGTCCCCGTCGTACGGTCCCCAGGTGCCGACGAGTCCCGCGCCGGCCGCGTCCGCCGCGTCGACGTACCCGGTGTCGAGCAGGGCGCGTAGTGGCGCGTGGTCCAGGGTGGCGTTGAAGTCGCCGGCCAGGATCCGCAGTGGTCCGTCCGGGGTGGCCGGTGGCTGCGCGGCCAGGTCGGTCCGCCAGTCGTCGACCACGGAGACGGCGTACGGGGCGGCCGGGTGGACCGACTCGACCAGCACCGGGGGTGCCCCGTCGACGGTGAGCGTGGCGTACGCCTGGCTGAACCCGAATCCGGGGTTGCGGCGCATCCCACCGTCGCGCAGTGGGAACCGGGCGTAGATCCCCGAGCCGGTGGTGCCGGTCTCCGGGTTGAGGTGCCGGTGGGGCAGCAGCGTGGCCAGCCCGGCCCGGTCCAGTTCCGCTGCGGCGGTGGCGGTGAACTCCTGCACCGCGAGCACGTCCACCCGGTGGGTGCGGACGAGTCCGACCAGGTGTGCCGGGTCGGCGCCGCCCTTGAGCAGGTTGGCGGTGAGCACCCGCAGCAGTGGTCCGGTGGTCTCCCACGCCCGGTCGGGCACCACGCGGGGGACGACCACGCCGATCAGGGCCAGCGCGGTCAGGGTCGCGACGCCCGCCGGCCACCAGCGCCGCAGGGCGAGGGCGAGCAGCACCGCCAGCGGCGTCGAGGCGGCGACGTACGGGGTGAAGGCGAGCAGTTGCACCAGTGGGCCGTGGTCCGCCCCGGTGAGGCGGACCACCGTCACGCCGAGCCCGGGTGCTGCGGCCAGCCAGCAGAGCACGGTCAGCCCGTGGGACGCGTGGCGGTGCACCGCTGTGGGAGCAGTCATGATCGTCAGGATAGCCAGTGCCCGGCAACCCGCCCGGGATGCCAAACGGCACAATGCGAGAAGTGAATTGCACACGCATTTCCCGGAACTCGGTGGAGTGGTTGACCCCCGGTGTCGCAAATATGTCCAGCTTTGATCGGCTATTGACCCTGGGCTTTCGTCGCTGTTACCTTTTCCACTGGTTGCGGCACAAAAACTCTCCGTAGTACTCCCTGGTGAGAGCGGGTGTGAAGACCGCCTCGCGTGCTGGGTGATCAGGCTCCGACAGGAAGAACTTTCCTCTCATTAAATGCTGCGACCATGAGTGGTTAAGTGTGTTGCCTGATTGTCCGGTGATGTCTGCCGCGATTCTTTCCGGAATCGCCGGTAAAACCGTAGGAATGCCAGTCGGGCAGGAAGAGGGACATCAGTCATGGGAAGAATCAGTCGACGTAGGGCCGGGTTGGCGGCGGTCGGCGCGCTCGCGCTGTCGCTGCTTGCCGGCGGTATCGCCACCGCCGCGCCCAGCACCGACGACACGCGGCCGGGACGGGTCGCTGTCGAGCAGCAGCCGGTCGCCACCAAGGCGCAGATCGAGGCCGCCCGGGCCGCGATGAAGAGCCCCTCGGTGAACGCGCTGCCGACCTCCGCCAGAACCTCCACCGCCGTGGTGAGCAGCGGCGGGGTCCTCTTCCGGGGGCTCAACGTGGTCTCCGCGCTGCGTCTGACCACCGGGCAGTACCAGGTGATCTTCGATCACGACGTGTCCCGCGGGAGCTTCCAGGGCACCATCGGGCTCACCGGCAGCGTCGGCATCTCCCCGCCCGGTGAGATCGCCGTGGTCGGCCGGACGGGCATCCCGAACGGCGTCTTCGTGCAGACCTGGAACTCGGCCGGGGCCCGCGCCGACCTGAGCTTCCACCTGGCCGTGCACGACTGACGACCACGGCTCACGGACGCCGGTCCGCCCACCCGGGCGGGCCGGCGTCCGGCGTGCCGGGGGCGGTGGCCCGAGGGTCCGCCCAGCCGGGTCGAAGCGACAGGGTTTCATGTTTGGCTCCCGTTCCGGCGGGAAGGTTGCGCCGTGACGGACATCTCGGACACCCTGGCCAGCCTGCCCAGCACGGTCGACACCGGTGCGCCGGGTTCGGAGCTGGAACAGACCCTCTTCGAGGTCAAACGTGTGATCGTCGGGCAGGACCGGCTCGTCGAGCGCCTGCTCACCGCGCTGCTCGCCGGCGGGCACTGCCTGCTCGAAGGCGTACCGGGGGTGGCCAAGACCCTCGCCGCGCAGACCCTCGCCACCGCTGTCGGTGGCACCTTCTCCCGGATCCAGTTCACCCCGGACCTGGTCCCCTCGGACATCGTGGGTACCCGCATCTACCGGGCGTCGAAGGAGAGCTTCGACATCGAACTCGGCCCGGTGATGGCCAACCTGGTCCTCGCCGACGAGATCAACCGGGCTCCCGCCAAGGTCCAGTCCGCGCTGCTGGAGGCGATGGCCGAGCGGCAGGTCTCCATCGGCGGTCGCAGCTTCCGGGTACCCGAGCCGTTCCTGGTACTGGCCACCCAGAACCCGATCGAGTCGGAGGGGGTCTACCAGCTTCCCGAGGCGCAGCGGGACCGCTTCCTGCTCAAGGTCATCGTCGACTACCCGAGCGACACCGACGAGCTGGCCATCCTCTACCGGATGAGCACCGAGCGTCCGACCGCCCGGCAGGTGCTCGACCCGCCCCGACTCCGCGAGTTGCAGGCCCGGGCCAACGCGGTCTTCGTGCACCACGCCATCGCCGAGTACATCGTCCGGCTGATCCTGGCCACCCGTGACCCGGCCCGTTTCGGCCTGCCCGACCTGGCGTCGATGCTGGCCTACGGGGCGAGCCCCCGGGCCACCCTGGGACTGGTCGCGGCCGGGCGGGCGCAGGCCATGCTGCGCGGGCGGGACTACGTGCTCCCGGAGGACATCCGAGACCTCGCCGCCGACGTGCTCGGCCACCGGCTGGTGCTCTCCTTCGACGCGGTCGCCGACGGGATCACCGCCGAGGCGGTGGTCCGTCGACTGGTGGACGCCGTACCACCACCCCGGATCGCACCCGGCCAGGAGCAGGCCGTACCCGATCTGGCGGCGGCATGAGGCGCCGGGAACTTTTCGGCCCGACCGCCTCCACCGCCCGCCGTGCCGCGCCGCCCGTCGAACCCGACCCCGGGCTGACCGACCTGGTACCACCCGGACGGCTGCGGCGGCTGGAGCTGACCGTGCACCGGCGGCTCGACGGGCTGCTGCACGGCCAGTACCGGGGGCTGCTGCCCGGTCCGGGCAGCGAACCCGCCGGCAGTCGCGAGTACCGCCCGGGCGAGGACGAGGTCCGCCGGATGGACTGGGCGGTGACCGCCCGGACCGCTGTGCCGCACGTCCGGGAGGTCGACGCCGACCGGGAGCTGAGCACCTGGCTGGCGGTCGACGCGACGGCCAGCATGGACTTCGGCACCGCGGTGCTGGACAAGCGGGAACTGGCGGTGGCCGCCGTCGCGGCGGTCGGGTTTCTCACCGCCGGGATCGGCAACCGGCTCGGTGCCGTGGTGCTGCGCGCCGACGGGCTGCACCGCCTCCCGGCCCGAGCCGGGCGGACCCACCTGCTGGGTCTGCTGCGTACCCTGCTCGACGCGCCCCGGGCCGGCACACCGGCGGCCCTGCCGCTCGGCACCCGGGCAGCCCTGCCGGCCGGCACCCGGGCAACCCTGCCGGCCGCCGGGACCGGGCCGCCCGCCCTGGCCGACGTGCTGGCCGCGCTGCCGGCAGTGGCCGTCCGGCGGGGCCTGGTCGTGGTGGTCTCCGACTTCCTCGACGGGCTGCCGGACGACCAGTCGGCCGCCCCGGACTGGGAGCGGCCGCTGCGCCGGCTCGCCGTCCGGCACCAGGTACTCGCCGTCGAGGTGACCGACCCACGCGAGTGGGAACTGCCCGACGTCGGCCTGGTCACCCTGGTCGACCCGGAAACCGGCCGGCGTCGGGAGGTGTCCACAGGGGACAGACGGTTGCGGGACCGGTACGCGCAGGCCGCCGCCGCCGAGCGGGACCGGGTACGCGACGCCCTGCACCGGGCCGGCGCGACCCACCTCGCGCTGCGTACCGACCGGGACTGGACCGCCGACATCGTCCGGCACGTCCGTACCCAGCGGCGGCTGGCGGCGACCTCCTGTGCCCGGGTGCCCCGGGGAGGTACGGCATGACCTGGGCGTCACCGGTCCGGCTCTGGTTGCTCGTCGGCGTGCTCGCCCTCGCCGTGTACTACCTGCTGATGCAGCGGCGACAGAGCCGGTACGCCGTCCGGTTCACCAACCTGCGACTGCTCGACCGGGTCGCCCCGGAGCGACCGGCCTGGCGCCGGCACGTACCGGCCGGTCTCTTCCTGGCCATGCTGGCGCTGCTGGTCGTCGGGTTCGCCCGGCCGACCGCCGAGGTGCGGGTACCCCGGGAACGGGCCACGGTGATCGTCGCGGTGGACGTCTCCACCTCGATGCTCGCCACCGACGTCGAGCCGGACCGGCTGACCGCTGCCAAGATGGCCGCCGGCAGGTTCGTCGACGGGCTACCGGACGAGTTCAACGTCGGGCTGGTCGCCTTCGCCGGCAGTGCCGCCGTGTTCGTGCCGCCGGACACCGATCGCGGTGCCCTGCACAGCGGGATCGAGCGGTTGGCCGAGGGGGCCACCGGGGTGCAGGGCACCGCCATCGGTGAGGCGATCAGCACCTCGCTCCAGGCCATCCGGGGCCTGGACAACCAGGCGGCGAAACAGCCGCCCCCGGCCCGGATCATCGTCCTCTCCGACGGCGCGAACACCTCCGGGCGGGACCCGGTGGAGGCCGCCGACGACGCGGTGGCGGCCAAGGTACCCGTACACACCATCTCCTTCGGCACGCTGTCCGGGTCCGTCGACCGGGGCGGCCGGCCCATCCAGGTACCGGTCGACGGCCAGACCCTCAGGGACGTGGCGGAGGCCACCGGTGGTCGCTACCACGAGGCGAGCACCAGCGAGGAACTGCGCGCCGTCTACGAGGACATCGGCACCTCGGTCGGCTACCGGCTGGAACGCCAGGACATCTCGGCCCGGTTCATCGGGATCGGACTGCTCTTCGCCCTCGGCGCGGCGGCCGGCTCGCTGCGCTGGTTCTCCCGCCTGCCCTGAGCACCCACCGGCACCACGCCCGGGTGCCCGGGCGGCACCCACACCCTTCACGCCACGAGGAGGCGGACGATGGCAGTGCAGACCGGCCTCGGTGAACCCCGGGGCCCCTGGTTCATCTCGCCCCACCTGCACCCTGACGGGACCGGGCGTCGGGAGGTACCCGATTCCGGCGGCGGCGGCGGGTGGCGCCGGACGCTGCTCACCGGGCTGACCCTGGTCGCGGTCTCCACCGCGTCCGGTGGCCTGGCCGGCGGCTGGGTGGCCGGACAGGGCGGCGAGCCGAAGGCGGCGACGGCCGCGCCGGTACCGGCCGAGCTGGTCACCGCCGCCGGGCGGACCGTGCCGGGGGTGGTCTCGGTACTGGTCGACGGCGGTAGCGGCTCCGGATTCGCGCTCGACGACCAGCAGCACGTCATCACCAACGACCACATCATCGCCCGCGCCCGGGCCCGGTCGGTGACCGTGGAGACCCCCGGCGGCCGACGGCTGCCGGCCGAGGTGGTGGGGCGGGAACCGGGCAGCGACATCGCCGTGCTGCGGGTACCCCCCTCGGCGGCGCTGACCCCGCTGCCGTTGGCCAAACCGGGCAGTACCAAGGTGGGAGAGCCGGTGCTGGCGGTCGGTTCACCGCTCGGCCTGCCCGGCACGGTCACCGCCGGCATCATCAGCGCGCTGGACCGGCAGGTCCGGCTGGGCAACAACCGGCACTCGGCGGTACAGACCGACGCCTCGATCAACCCGGGCAACTCGGGAGGCCCGCTGGTCAACGCCCGGGGCGAGGTGGTCGGGGTGAACACCGCGATCGCCACCATCGACGGCAACGGTTCGATCGGGATCGGGTTCGCCATCCCGATCGAGCAGGTGCAGCAGGTCGCCGACACCATCATCGGCAAGGGCGGCTGACCGGCACGTGCCGTGCTCGCTCGTGCTGCCGGTGCGTGCCGTTCTCGCTCGTGCGTGCCGTGCGCGCTCGTGCTGCCCGTGCGTGCCGTGCTCGCCCGTGCGCGGCTGCGGTTGAGGGGCCGACGCAACTCCGGTGGAATCCCCGAGCGGGGAGCGCCGGGCAGCGGCTAGCCTCGGGGCGTGGCCGATGATCTGCGCGTGACCGACCGCCTGGTCATCCCCGGCGCCGAGCTGCGGGAGCGGTTCTCCCGTTCCTCCGGGCCGGGCGGGCAGGGCGTCAACACCGCAGACTCCCGGGTCGAGTTGAGCTTCGACGTGGCCGGCTCGCCGAGCCTCCCGGAGTACCTGCGGGCCCGCGCGGTGGACCGGCTCGCCGGGCGGCTGGTCGACGGGGTGCTCACCATCGCCGCCAGTGAACACCGGGCGCAGCTCGCCAACCGTGAGGCGGCCCGGGCCCGGCTGGTGGCCCTGCTCCGGGACGCGGTCGCCCCACCACCGCCGCCACGCCGGCCGACCCGGCCGTCCCGCGGGGCGAAGCAGCGCCGGCTCGACGAGAAGAAGCGCCAGTCGCAGCGCAAACAGCAGCGCCGCTACACCGGCGACTGACCCGGCTCCGCCCCGGTCCCGTGTCCTTTCCGCCTGCTGAACGGTTCATCTCCTGATGCGGCGTACCCGACTGATCCCTCCATTGAGGAATCGGGACCGGCCGGGTACGCCACGGACGTGTTCCGTTGCACCAGGAGAGGCGGTTTGTTGCATGACGGAGGAAACAACGGGTTCGACGGTGCCGCGCCGGCAACTCGGTCGGTTTCTCACCGAGTTGCGCGAGGAGGCAGGGGTCACCCTGGACGGCGCTGCCGATCTGTTGCAGTGTTCCCGGCAGAAGGTCTGGCGGATGGAGAAGGGTCTCGTCCCGATGCGCGCGCCGGATGTCACCGTCCTCTGTGACCGGTACGACGCGCCGGAGGGGGTGCGGGCGGTGCTGCTCGGGCTGGTCCGGGAGACCCGGTCCCGGGGCTGGTGGCACGCCTACGGGGACGCCATCCCGCAGTGGTTCTCGCTCTACGTCTCGCTGGAGGGGGCTGCTTCTGGACTGCGTCTCTATAACGCCGAGCTGATTCCTGGACTGCTCCAGACCCGGGAGTACATCACCGCGCTCTACCAGCTCAACCGGCCGGAGACCCCGGAGCCGGAGCGGGACCGGACCATCGCCGTCCGGATGCAGCGCCAGCAGATCCTGGTACGCCGGCTGCCGGCCGCTCCCGAGGTGGACGTGGTACTCAGCGAGGCGGTGCTGCGCCGGCCGGTGCCGGACCGGAAGGTCTGGCTGGGGCAGCTCGCCCACCTGCGGGACCTCGGGCTGCTGCCCAACGTCCGGGTGCGGGTACTGCCGTCCGCCGCCGGGCCCCGCTGGCCGCCGAGGCCGGCACCTTCACCCTGCTGGAGTTCCCGAAGCCCGGCGGGATCGGCCGGGCCGAGCCGACCACTGTCTACAGCGAGTCGATCACCGGTGCGCTCTACCTGGACCGGCCGGCCGAGGTGACAACCTACGAGCGGGTCTGGCGCGGGCTTGAAGCGACCGCGCTGGATGCGGAACAATCGAGGAGCTTCATCGAATCGATGCTTGAGGAGTGGTGATGGTCGACCCGACTGGGGCCCGCTGGCGGACCAGCACCCGCAGCGGCACCAACGGTGGAGACTGTGTGGAGGTGGCGGATAACCTGCCCGGCCTGGTCGCGGTGCGGGACAGCAAGGACCGCTCGGGCCCGGTGCTCACCTTTGCCCCGGCCGACTGGCGCTGCTTCGTCGCGGCGCTCGCCCGCGCATCCCGGTGAACCGGGCCGGGGGCGGATCGTCGGCCGGCCTGGAAAACCCGTAGCGGGCCGGCGTACCCGCCCCCAACAATCCGGCAATGCCCGATGTCGCCGACTTCTCCGTCAAGCCGACCCTGGTCGGTGATCGGGTCGTCCTCCGCCCGTTCATCGACGCCGACCTGCCCGCCTTCGTCGCCGTCCTGGCCGACCCCGAGGTACGCCGGCTCACCGGCAGTGCCGGTGGGGAGGAGTTCGACGCCGAGCGCTGCCGGCGGTGGTACTCCACCCGTAACGCGCAGACCGACCGGCTCGACCTGGCCGTGGTGGACCGGGCCACCGGGGAGTGTGTCGGCGAGGTGGTGCTCAACGAGTACGACCCGGCGAACGCGAGTTGCAGCTTCCGTACCCTGCTCGCCGCCAACGGCCGAGACCGGGGGCTCGGCACCGAGGCGGTACGCCTCATCGTCGGCCACGGCTTCGCGCAACTCGGCCTGCACCGGATCTCGTTGGAGGTGTACGCCTTCAATCCCCGGGCCCGTCGGGTGTACGAGAAGGTCGGCTTCGTGGCGGAGGGCATTCTGCGGGAGGCGCTGCGCGACGGCGACTCCTGGGTCGACGCCACTGTCATGTCGATCCTGGCCCACGAGTGGGCACGGCACCAGGGCCGGGTCGTCCCCGGCTGACCGGTTTGCCGGGTTGCTTCGCGGCGGTCCCCGGCTGATCGGATCCCGGCGCGCCGGACGCCGTTGAAGCGCTTTCCAGTTATCTGCTTCAATGCTGTGGGAGTTCCGGGCTGGCACGTCATGCACCTCGTCACCGTGTCAGGAGTCTCGCATGCACCACCGCGTCCCCGAACCACGTCCCCACCACGGTTTCCGGCCTCCGGTCGACCGCCGTCGTCCGCTCGGCGCGGCTGTCCTCGCCGCCCTGCTGGCCGTACCCATGGCAGCCCTGCTCGGCCTCGTCCTCAGCCTGCCCACCGCCCCGGCCAACGCCGCGCCCGGCCCGGATGCGCCCCCGGCCGCCGCCGTACCCGGAGCGGCTGCCGCGGCTGTACCCGGAGCGGCTGCCGCGGCTGTACCCGGAGCGGGTGCCGCCGCCACCCCCGTCCGGATCATGCCGCTCGGCGACTCCATCACCGGCTCGCCCGGCTGCTGGCGTTCCCTGCTCTGGAACAGGTTGCAGAGCACCGGTCACACCAGCATCGACTTCGTCGGCACGCTCGGCCCGCAGGGCTGCGGCCAGCCGTACGACGGGGACAACGAGGGGCACGGCGGCTACCTGGTGACCAATGTGGCCAGCCAGAACCTGCTGCCCGGCTGGCTGTCGGCCACCCAGCCGGACATCGTGCTGATGCACTTCGGCACCAACGACGTGTGGAGCAACATCCCGCCGGCCACCATCCTCACCGCGTACAGCAAGCTGGTCGACCAGATGCGGGCCAGCAACCCGGCCATGAAGATCCTCGTCGCGAAGATCATCCCGATGGCGCCGGCCAGCTGCGCCGAGTGCGGCCAGCGGACGGTGGCCCTCAACAGCACCATCGACGGCTGGGCGGCCGGCAAGACCACCGCACAGTCCCCGATCGTCGTGGTCGACCAGTGGACCGGCTTCAGCACCGCCACCGACACCTACGACGGGGTACACCCGAACGCCGCCGGGGACCAGAAGATGTCCGACCGGTGGTACCCACCGCTGACCGCCGCGCTGGACGGCGTGACCCCCACTCCCACGCCCACCGCGACCCCCACGCCCACGCCCACGCCCACTCCCACCGTGACCCCCACGGTCACGCCCACCCCGACGCCGACCGGTACGACCCCGCCGCCCACCGGCTGTACCGCGACGTACCGGATCGTCAACCAGTGGCAGGGTGGTTTCCAGGGTGAGGTGACCGTGCGCAACAACGGCACCACGCCGATCACCGGCTGGACCGTCCGGTTCAACTTCACCGACGGGCAGCAGGTCAGCCAGACCTGGAACGCCGACCTGGTGCAGACCGGTACCGGCGTCACGGCACGCAACGTGAGCTGGAACGGCACCCTGGCTCCCGGCGCGTCCACCAGCTTCGGCTTCCTGGCCAGCGCCGGCGCCACCAACACCGCCCCACCCGCCACCTGCTGAGCTGTAAGGAAGGGCCCCTTCTTAACGCATTCGGTAGAGGAAGGGGCCCTTATTAACAGCCGCTTCAGGTGAGGGCCGCGATGAGCCGGGCCCGTAGCGGCGCGGCCCGTTCGGCGAAGGTGCGTTGCGCGGCCACGTACTCGGCCCGACCCTCGACGGTCTCGATCCGGACCGGCGGGTACCCGAGTGCGGCCAGGTCGTACGGGCTGGCCCGCATGTCGAGGGTACGGATCTCCCGGGCCAACTCGAAACAGTCGGCGACCAGTTCCGAGGGGACCAGCGGAGAGAGCTTGTACGCCCACTTGTAGAGGTCCATGTTCGCGTGCAGGCAACCCGGCTGCTCGTTGTCCCGTTGCGTCTCCCGGGTCGGGTTCAGCAGGTTCAACGGTCGGGCCGGGGCGGTGAAGAACCGGTACGCGTCGAAGTGGCTGCACCGTACGCCCCGCTCCTCGACGATCGCGGCGGTCCGCTCGGGCGAGAGCCGCAGCGGCCAGGAGTTGTGGCGTACTTCCTCCTGGGTCTGCCGGTACACCATTGCCCACTCGTGCATGCCGAAGCAGCCCAGGTGCGCCGCCCGCCCTGCGGTGGCCTGCAACAGGTCCCGGATCCAGCCGATGGATTCGCTGCGGCGCTGGCGTACCCGCTCAATGTCGAGGGTGAGCCCGGCGGACGTGGCACGGTAGTCGGCGCCGAACTCGGCCGGATCCGCGTCGCGCAGGGTGACCCCGGCGCCCGGATGCCAGCGGCGCAGCTGTGCCGGGCGGTGCGAGTAGTAGGTGAAGAGGAAGTCCTCCACCGGATGCTTGACGCCGCTGCGGCGGCGGGCCAGATGCGGCACGAGCCACCGGTCGACCCGCTCGGTGTGCGCGTCCCGGTGGGCCAGCCAGTCCGTGCGGTCGAGCACGGCGGTGGGCGGAGCGAGAGCGGCGGTCACCAGCCCAGGGTACGACGTTTGCAGGGGCCCCTTCTTAACGCTGGGTGGGTAGGGCTGGTGTGTTAAGAAGGGGCCCTTCCTCTACCGAATGCGTTAATAGGGGGCCCTTCCTTACACCTCAGGCCAGGTTGATCCGGACGCCGGCCGAGAAGACCCCGCTGCGGAGTTCCAGCTGGCTCGGTTGGTGCGGGCCGTCGACGGTGAAGACCAGCGGCGCCAGCAGGCGTCCACCGGCCGGTACCGGGGTGTCGAAGACGTCCCGCCCCTGGTTGGCGATCCGGGTGGCGGTCTCGTCGACGCCCACCCAGGTGCCACCGGGCAGGTACGCCCGCTGCAACTGGCCGTGCCAGGGCTGCTTCTCCGAGGTGAGGTTGCGTACCCCGATGATTGCCTCACACTGCCGCCGCACCCCGTTCGGCGGGCACGCGAGCCGGTAGACGGTGAACTCGAAGGCCGCCTCCCGCAAGGTGCTGCCCACCGCACCGACGGTGGCCTGTCCCACCCACGCCCCGCTGGTGGGTTGCGGCCCGGCGTGCATGGCGCTCACCCGGGTGGTCGCCACCCAGGCCCCCGCGCCGATCACCCCGGCGAGCAGCGCGGCGGCCGTCGCGACCACCAGCCAGACCGGTGGCCGGCGGCGCCGGCTGGCCGGCCGGGGAACCGAGGCGATGGGGTACACGGTGCCGCGTCGCTCCCGTTCGGCCGCTGCCGGGTCCGTGGGGCCGAGCGTGACCGGGTCCGCCGTCCGGCGGTGGTGTCGTCGCCACCACCAGGGGCCACCGACACCCAGGGCGAGCAGGGCCAGCAGTGCGCCGCCGAGTACCGGTGGACGGCGCCACGGGGCTGGCTGCTCGGTGTCATCGGCAGTAGTTGATGGTGCCAGCCAGGTCGCCGTGGCGCAGTCGTACGGCGTACCGCCGGTGCGGGCGTAGACGCAGGCCGGGGTGACCACCGCCTGTCCGGGCCGGGCCGGTCGGATCGCGGCCCGCAGGGTGGTCGTACCGGATGCTGGGACGGTGACCTGCCAGGTGACCTCGCTGGGGGTGGCCCGGTCCGCCGACCAGGTGGCCCGCCCGCCGTCGCTGATCGAGGTGGCCGACGATCCCCGGGGCAGGGTCTGCCGGACGGTGGTGTCCAGCGCGTTCGGACCTGGGTTGCGGACCTGGATCCGGTACGTCGGAGCGTCCGAGGCGGTGCCCGCCACGGCCATGCTGACCGACGGCGGTACCGGTGGTTTCGGTCGGGAGGTGCCCCGGGGGCGGGGTGACGAGCTGCTTCCCGGGTGGGCACCCGTACCACTGGATGGGACGGCGCCACCGGGTACGGCACCGCCGGGTACGGCACCACCCGGGCCGGGTGCGCCCGGGGCGCCGGGTGCCGGCTGCGGGGCGCCCGGAGCGCCGGGTGGCGGCTCCTGGAGCCCGGGAGCCGGGGGTGCCGGTTCGCGACCGGGGCCCGGTTCCTGGATCCCCGGGGCGCCGGGCGCCGGTTCCTGGACGGGTTCCGGCTCCACGAGCCCCGGGGGCGCTTCCCGCCATCCGGGCTCCGGCTCCCGCCATCCGGGCGCCGGTTCCTGGTACCCGGGTTCCCGGTATCCGGGGGGCGGGGCGGCGCCGGCCGGACCGCTGATCGGGGCCGCCAGAGCGGCCAGGCAGCCGATGAGGGCCGCCGCTGGCATTCGGTGTCGTGTCGTTGCAGGCATGACAAACGAACCTCCGAAGCCCGACGCTAGGTCGGTGCCGTGGTGACCTGGGCCGGAAGACGGGAAACCGGCCTGCCGTCCGGCGGGCGCGGTATGGTGCCCGGCCGCGCCACCAGCGGCTCCGGGTCGGGCATGGGGCTAGATTGACTGCGTGCGTATCGCTCGTTTTGCTCATGCCAAGGGAATGTCGTTCGGAGTCGTCGAGGGGGAGCCGGGGGTCGGCCCGCAGGGCTGGACGATCGCCGAGATCGAGGGCCACCCGTTCGGTGAGATCCGGTTCACCACGGCCCGCTGGGCGTTCTCCGACGTCCGGCTGCTCTCGCCGATCCTGCCCAGCAAGGTGGTCTGTGTCGGGCGTAACTACGCCGAGCACGCCGCCGAGCACGGCAGCGCGGTACCGGCCGAGCCGCTGCTCTTCCTGAAGCCGTCCACCTCGGTGATCGGCCCCCGGGATGCGATCCGGTTGCCGATCTTCAGCAAGCAGGTCGAGCACGAGGCGGAGCTGGCGGTGGTGATCGGGGCACCGGGCGCCCGTCGCGCCGACCGGGCCGCCGCCGAGCGGGCCATCTTCGGGTACACCTGCGCCAACGACGTGACCGCCCGGGATCTGCAACGCTCGGACGGGCAGTGGACCCGGGCCAAGGGCTTCGACTCGTTCTGTCCGATCGGGCCGTGGATCACCACCGGGTTGGACGTCAGCGACCTGGAGGTCCGCTGTGAGGTGGGTCGCAACCCGGACGAGATGGAGGTACGCCAGCTCGGTCGGACGAAGGACATGGTCTTCGACGTACCGGGACTGGTGTCGTACATCTCGCACGTGATGACGTTGCTCCCCGGCGATGTGGTGCTGACCGGAACGCCGGCAGGGGTTAGCCCGCTCGAGGACGGGGATACGGTGACCGTGCGCATCGATGGGATCGGCGAGCTGTCCAACCCGGTGGTGGCGCTCGGCTGATGTGTGATGGTGCTGAGTGACCCGTGGTGGCGCTCAGCCGACGTGTGGGCGGCAAAACCACAGCTCAGGGCGGGTTTGCCGATCCGATTTGGCTGGCCGGTGCGGGGTGGAGTAAAGTTCCTTCCCGGCGCCGCAAGGGGCCAGTGGGGTATGGGGTAATTGGCAGCCCGGCTGATTCTGGTTCAGCTAGTCTAGGTTCGAGTCCTGGTACCCCAGCTTCCGGTTTCTGCAAGGAAACCGGTTGCTGGTTTCGGTCAGAGATCGGCACCGCCGCCCGATTGGGAAGCGGGAAAGGATCTCTGATAGAGTGCAGCAGCGCCGCCCGGAAGGGCGGTGAGGAAAGAGAAAGTCCTGGCCCCGTCGTCTAGCGGCCTAGGACGCCGCCCTCTCAAGGCGGTAGCGCCGGTTCGAATCCGGTCGGGGCTACAGAGGTAGCGGCCCGTTCCACTAAGTGGAGCGGGCCGCTTCGCTTTTGCCGGACATACCCGTTCCCGGGCTCGGTAAACCCCGCCGGTCATGGAGTTGTGGTGGGTGCAAATGCCCGCGTAAGTGGCTTAACGGGCACCACGCCTCCATGATCGGCGGGTGATGGGGGTGTGTTGGGTTGCGGGAGGGCGGCTCAGAGGCCGCTGAGCCGCTGACCGGCGCGGACCACGGCCATCGCGTGCCGGTCGCCGGGGCGCCGGCCCAGCCGCTCGATCGGGCCGGAGATGCTGATCGCCGCGATGACCCGACCGGTACGGTCCCGGATCGGTGCGGAGACGCTCGCCACGCCGGCCTCCCGTTCGGCCACGCTCTGCGCCCAGCCGCGCCGCCGGACCTCGGCGAGGGCCCGCCCGGTGAACTTGGCCCGGGGCAGCAGCGGCATCACCGCCTCCGGCGGCTCCCAGGCCAGCAGCACCTGGGCGGCCGAGCCGGCGGTCATCGGCAGCACCGAGCCGACCGGCACGGTGTCCCGCAGCCCGCTGGCCCGCTCCGCGGCGGCCACGCAGATCCGCTCATCGGCCCGGCGCAGGTAGAGCTGGGCGCTTTCGCCGGTGGCGTCCCGTAGGGCGGCCAGCAGCGGCTCCGCAGCGGTCAGGAGCACGTCCGGCGCCGCGTTGGCCAGCTCGCCGAGCCGGGGCCCGGGGCGCCATCGGCCCTGGGTGTCCCGGACCAGCATCCGGTGGATCTCCAGCGCCTGTGCCAGCCGGTGCGCGGTGGCCCGGGGCAGCTTGGTGCGTTCGACGAGTTCGGCCAGGCTGGCGCCGTCGACACAGGCGGCCAGGATGACCACCGCCTTGTCGAGAACGCCGACACCGCTCATACTGTGTCCCACAAGCCGAAACATACCTCCCAGAATTTAGGATGTCCAGATGGTGGGAGTCACTCCGAAATCAACGTCGCCCCGGACCCTGGCCGAGAAGGTCTGGGATGCGCACGTCGTGCGGTCCGCCGATGGTGAGCCGGATCTACTCTTCATCGACCTCCACCTGTTGCACGAGGTGACCAGCCCGCAGGCCTTCGACGGGCTGCGGCTCGCCGGCCGGCGGGTACGCCGTACCGACCTGACACTGGCGACCGAGGACCACAACACCCCGACGGGGTACGCCGACCCCGGGTTCGCCAGCCGCCGTGGTGACCTGCTCACCATCGCCGACCCGACATCGCGCACCCAGATCGAGACACTGCGCCGCAACTGCGCCGAGTTCGGCGTACGGCTGCACCCGCTGGGCGACGACAACCAGGGCATCGTGCACGTCATCGGGCCGCAGCTCGGGGTGACCCAGCCCGGCATGACGATCGTGTGCGGCGACTCGCACACCGCCACCCACGGTGCCTTCGGCGCCCTGGCCTTCGGCATCGGCACCAGTGAGGTCGAGCACGTCCTCGCCACCCAGACGCTGCCGCAGGCCCGGCCGAAGACCATGGCGGTGAACGTGGTCGGCGAACTGGCCCCCGGGGTGACCGCCAAGGACCTCGTCCTGGCGCTGATCACCCAGGTCGGTACCGGCGGTGGCCGGGGCCACATCGTGGAGTACCGGGGCGAGGCGATCCGGGCGCTCTCCATGGAGGGACGCATGACGGTGGCCAACATGTCCATCGAGTGGGGCGCCAAGGCCGGCATGATCGCGCCGGACGAGACCACCTTCGCGTACCTCCAGGGCCGGCCCAATGCCCCGCAGGGCGCCGACTGGGACGCCGCGGTGGCCTACTGGCGGACCCTGCCCACCGATGAGGGTGCGGTCTTCGACACCGAGGTGACCCTGGACGCCAGCCGGATCAGCCCCTTCGTCACCTGGGGCACCAACCCGGGCCAGGGTGCGGCGCTGAACGACGCCGTGCCGGACCCGGAGGAGTTCCCCACCGACGCGGAGCGGACCGCCGCCCGCCGCGCCCTGGAGTACATGGACCTGCGCCCCGGTACCGCGCTGCGGGACGTGCCGGTGGACGTGGTGTTCGTCGGCTCCTGCACCAACGGCCGGCTGGAGGACCTCCGGGCCGCCGCCGACGTGCTGCGCGGCCACCGGGTCGCCGACGGGGTACGGATGCTCGTCGTACCCGGTTCGGCGGCGGTCCGGGTAGCGGCCGAGGCAGAGGGGCTGGACAAGGTCTTCACCGACGCCGGCGCCGAGTGGCGCTTCGCCGGCTGCTCCATGTGCCTGGGCATGAACCCGGACACCCTCGCGCCGGGCGAGCGGTCGGCGTCGACCTCCAACCGCAACTTCGAGGGCCGGCAGGGCCGGGGCGGGCGTACCCATCTGGTGTCGCCGCCGGTTGCCGCCGCCACCGCCGTCGTCGGCCGGCTGGCCGCTCCCGCTGATCTCTGAAGGGCAGTCGAATGGACAAGTTCACCGTGCACGACGGTACCGCCGTACCGCTTCGCCGTTCCAATGTGGACACCGATCAGATCATCCCGGCGGTGTACCTCAAACGGGTGACGCGGACCGGTTTCGCCGACGGCCTGTTCAGTGCCTGGCGGGAGGACCCGACATTCGTTTTCAACGATGAAAGGTATTCCGGGGCGTCGATCCTGTTGGCCGGTCCGGAGTTCGGTACCGGCTCCTCCCGGGAGCACGCGGTGTGGGCGTTGCGCGACTGGGGGTTCAAGGTCGTGATCTCGCCGCGCTTCGGTGACATCTTCCGGGGCAACGCCCTCAAGGAGGGGTTGCTGCCGGTCGAGCTGGAATTGAAGGCCATCGAAGAATTGTGGGACCTCGTGGAGCGGGAGCCGGGCACGGTGATCACCGTCGACCTGGCTGCCCGACAGGTCCGGCAGGGAGATGCCGCCTGGTCGTTCCCGCTCGACGATTTCAGCCGGTGGCGCCTGATGGAGGGCTTGGATGACATTGGACTGACCCTCCGGCACGAGGCCGACATCACTGCCTTCGAGGCGACCCGGCCCCCCTTCCTTCCCGTCGTGGCCTAGTCCGTACGCCCGATAGCACAGCCGATTTCGCCCCCGCCGGTCAGCCGGCGGGGGCGAATCCGTTACGACACAAGGGCTTTTTTCCGGCAGATGTTTGTGTCCTGGTAGCACAGGGCATACCGTGCGCGCAGAATGGCACGCGGAGTCCAGTTGCACAATCAGGAGGAAGTCGTGAACAAGGCCGAGCTCATCGAGGCGCTCGCCGCTCGCCTGGGGGACCGGAAGACGGCCACGGCCGCGCTCGACGCGGTCCTCGCAGAGGTACAGGCGGCGGTCACCAAGGGCGAACGGGTGGCGATCACCGGTTTCGGAGTCTTTGAGAAGCGGGTACGGGGGCCACGAACAGCCCGGAACCCGCGTACCGGCGAGGCGGTGAAGGTCAAGAAGACATCGGTGCCGACATTCCGCCCGGGTGCCGGTTTCAAGGAGATGGTCGCCAGCGGCAAGGCGCCGAAGAGCACTGCGGCGGCGAAGAAGACCACCGCTGCCGCTGCTGCGAAGGCCGCCGGGGCGAAGGCCGCCGGGGCGAAGGCGGCCGGCGCCAAGGCCACCACGGCCAAGGCGACCACCGCGAAGGCCGCCGGGGCGAAGGCGGCCGGCGCCAAGGCCACCACGGCCAAGGCGACCACCGCGAAGGCCGCCGGGGCGAAGGCGACCGGTACGAAGGCCACCGCCACCAAGAAGGCCGCGCCGGCCAAGGCGGCGACCAAGACGACCGCCGCGAAGGCGACCACCAAGAAGGCGGCCACCGCCAAGGCGACCACCAAGAAGGCGGCCACCGCCAAGGCGACCACCAAGAAGGCGGCGCCGGCCAAGAAGGCGGCGACCAAGACGACCGCCGCCGCGAAGAGCACCACGGCGGCGACCAAGGCGGCCAAGAAGGCTCCGGCCAAGAAGGCCGCAGCCAAGCGCTGACCCACTGCACCACAGGGGCGTCCACCAGCGGCGGTGGGCGCCCCTTTGCATGTCCGCCGCCCGGGACCCGTTGATCCGTACGCCGGACAGGTCGACAATCGCGCGCAGACCGCCTCCCTCCACCCCCTTCGGAGTGCCGATGCGTCACCCCCGTACCGCGACCGCCGCCACCTGTCTCGGCGTGCTCCTCCTCGTCGACGTCCTGCGGGTCTGGCTGCCCACCATCATCACCATCTTCGGCCAGGCCGCGTCCACCCCGGCCGAACTGATGGGCGCCTTTGCGCTCGGCTGGTTCCTGCTGCCACTGGCCGCCCCGGCGCTGATCCGTCGGGTCGGTACCCGGAAGGTCGCTCTGGCCGGGGCGCTCGGACTCGCCGGTAGCCGGCTGACGCTGACCGCCGCGCCCGGTGGACAGATGCAGCTCTACCTGGCCAGCGCCGGCCTGCTCGCCGGACTGGTCTGGCTCGCGGCCGGGGCCGCCAGCGGCGTACGGCCCCGGTCCGGACTGGTGCTGGGGCTGGCACTCGGCGCGGTCGGGCACACCATGCTGGACACGTACGACCTGGTGTGGCGCGGTGGTGCCACGGCCTGGACGGTCAGTGCGGTACTCGCCGTGCTCCTTGTGGTGGCGCAGGCGGGCGTGCCGGAGACGGTGTCGCCCGGCGCTGCGCGAGCCTGGTGGCCGGTCGGCCCGGTGCTGCTGCTCGCCGGCATGGTGGCGCTTTCCCCGGCGCTGGCCGGTACGGCGGTGTCGTACCTCGGTGGCGCCGGGGGTACCGCCCGGTCGCTGCCGTGGCACGGACTGCCGCAGGGGCTGCTCTGCGCCGCTGCGACCGGGCTGTTCGTGCTGGCCGCCCACGCCTGGCCGGAGCCGGCACACCGCAGGGCGCTGCGCTGGTCCGCGCCGGTGGTACTGCTCGCCGGGACCGCGCTTTTCGCGCTGGACCGGCCGCCGCTGCTGGTACCGGCGATTCTGCTCACCGCGCTCGGGCTCGGCGCGTGCCTGCGCCTGACCGACCCGGTGGACGCGCCCGTGGCCGGCTCGGGGCTCCACCCCGGCGCTGCGGGGCGGGCGGCGTATGCGGCGGTCGGTGGGATGGTGGTCTTCGCGGTGGCCGCTGTCGGGTACTACGCGGCCTACGACCTCGGCTACCCCAACGGCTGGGTACCGGTCGCCGTCGCGGTCGTGGTGGCCCTGGTCGCGCTCCGGGGCGGACAGCCGACCCGGAGCGCCGGGGTGCCGCCCGCGACACGGGTTACCGGGGAACCGCCCGCAACCAGGGCTACCGGGAAGCCGGCCGCGACCAGGGTTACCGGGGAACCGCCCGCGACCCGGTTCGCGTGGCGTCAGCCGGACGCCCGGGTGCCCGGTCTGCGGCTGGCCGGCGGGCTCGCCCTGGCCGGCCTGCTCGCTGCGGTGCTCGCGGTACCCGTCGCGCCCGCCAGCACCGTCCCGGCGGCTGCCACCGCGCCTGCTGCCACCGGTCCGGCCGCACCGGTCCGGCTGGTGGCGTACAACATCCGGATGGGGTTCGGCCTGGACGGTCGACTCGACCTCCCCGGACTGGTCGACGTACTCGCCGGTCAACGGCCGGACGTGGTGGTGCTCAGCGAGGTGGACCGGGGCTGGCTGCTCAACGGTGGGCACGACACCCTCGACCTGCTGGCCGGGCGGCTGCGCCTGCCGTACGTCTTCGCGCCGGCCGCCGACCCGGTCTGGGGCGACGCGGTACTCACCCGCTTCCCGGTCCGGGACGCCCGGATGCTCCGGCTACCGGCGGTCGGTGCGCCGACCGGGGCACAGGCTCTCGCGGTCACCGTCGACCGGCCCGGCGGGGAACTCGTGGTCGTCTCCACCCACCTGCAACCACCACCGGACGCCGGTCCGGTCGTTCAGGCCCGCGCGGTGGCGCGCTTCGCCACCGGGTACGCCGCCGGACGGCCGCTCGTCGTGGCCGGCGACCTCAACACCGAACCGGGTGACCCGGCATTCGCCGAGTTCACCGCCGCCGGGCTGGTCGACGCACTGGCCGCCGGTCGGCCATTGGCCACCAGTCCGGCGGACCGGCCGGTCGAGCAGATCGACCACGTGTTCGTCTCGGCACAACTGCGCGGCAGGGACGTGGCCGTGCCCCGGAGCACCGCCTCGGACCACCTGCCGGTGGCGGTCACTCTGGACGAGGGGCGTTAAGAAGGGGCCCTTCCTCTACCGAAAACGTTAATAGGGGGCCCTTCCTTACAGGGGGTCGGCGGCGACGAGCCGGTCGTCGGCGAAGGCGAGCAGCCACCCGCCGCCCTTCGGCGTCGTCCAGTCCGCGTCGGGCCCGGCTGCGGTGCAACCCGGGACGTCGGCTGGTCCGGCCACCCGGTGGGTGGCGAGCCGGGCCAGTGCACCGGGAAGCACCCCGCCCTGGCTGCACACCGCGACCGGGTCACCGGTGGTGGCCAACTCCAGCAGCCGGCCGGCGGCGGCGAGGGCGTTCTCCTGCGCGTTCTGGCCGGGACGTGGCTCGTCGAAGTCGCCGGCCGCCTCGATCGGCAGGTCGAGCAGTTCGGCGAGCGGGTCGAGGGTCTGCACGCAGCGACGTGCGGTGGCGGCGAACAGGCGTACCGGCCGGACCAGGGCCAGCAGCGGGGCCAGCCGGCGCGCCTGCGCCCATCCGGTGACATCGAGCGGCCGGGCCACGTCCGGCCCGGACCAGGTGGCCCGCTTGCCGGCGCTGGCGTGCCGGACCACGGCCAGCGCCACGGTCACCGGAGGCAGTCCGGCGAAGGCCCGTAGCACCAGCGCGTCGTGCGGGTAGCTGACCAACCGGACCGCCTCGTCGACCGGTAGCCAGCGGACCGCGTCCACCTCGGTGTCCGGTTGGAAACCGCCGTTGCCCACCGCCCGCATCGACCAGTAGTCGACCACCTTGGGCCGCCCCTCGCTGACGTACCGCACACTGGGCAACCGGACCTGGGGTACCGCCCGGACATCGGACTCCTCGGCCAACTCGCGGACGGCGGCCAGCAGCGCCGGTTCCTCCGGTTCCAGCTTGCCCTTGGGCAGCGACCAGTCGTCGTAGCGGGGCCGGTGCACCAGGCAGACCTCGGCCCGGTCACCGGCCGGACGCCAGGCCACCCCGCCGGCCGCCCGAATCGTCGTCCCGTCTGTCACCGCACCCGCTCCCGTCTCGCACCCACCATCAGGTCAGCCTATTTCCCGTGGGTCGGTGGTCGGCTCAGCCGGGGGTACCGCCGGCCCGGCGCAGCAGCATCTCCTGGAGGTGCGGCGACGGGGTCTCCGCCGTACCGGCCCGGCGGTGCCAGCTTCCGTCGGCGGCCAGCTCGAACGCGGCCACCTCCGGGCTCATCGACGCGGTCAGTACGTGGTCGAGTTCGGCGCGGGCCACCGGGTCGGTCACCCGGACCAGGGCCTCCACCCGGCGGTCCAGGTTGCGGTGCATCAGGTCCGCCGAGCCCATCCAGAACTCCGCGTCGCCGTTGTTGCCGAACCGGAAGATCCGGGAGTGCTCCAGGAACCGGCCCAGGATCGACCGGACCCGGATGTTCTCCGACAGCCCCGGTACCCCCGGCCGCAGCGTGCACATCCCCCGGATCACCAGGTCGATGTGCACCCCGGCCTGCGACGCCCGGTAGAGCGCGTCCACGATCTTCTCGTCGACCAGCGAGTTCACCTTGAACTGCACCAGGCCCGGCATGCCCGGGCGGGTGTGCGCGACCTCCCGTTCGATCCGTTCGATCAGCCCGTGCCGGATGCCCTGCGGGGCTACCAGCAGCCGCCGGTACGCGGTCTGCCGGCTGTACCCGGTGAGCACGTTGAACAGGTCGGTCAGGTCGGCACCGACCTCCGGGTCGGCGGTCAGCATCCCGAAGTCCTCGTAGAGCCGGGCGGTCTTCGGGTGGTAGTTGCCGGTGCCGATGTGGCAGTAGCGCCGGATCTGGTTGCCCTCCTGCCGGACCACCAGGGCGGTCTTGCAGTGCGTCTTCAACCCCACCAGGCCGTAGACCACGTGGCAGCCGGCCCGTTCCAGCATCCGGGCCCAGCCGATGTTGGCCACCTCGTCGAAGCGGGCCTTCACCTCCACCAGCACCACCACCTGTTTGCCGGCGGCGGCGGCGTCGATCAGGGCGTCCACGATCGGCGAGTCACCGCTGGTCCGGTAGAGGGTCTGCTTGATGGCCAGTACGTCCGGGTCAGCGGCAGCCTGCTCGATGAAGCGCTGCACGCTGGTGGCGAACGAGTGGTACGGGTGGTGCACCAGGATGTCCCCGTCCCGCAGTGTGGCGAAGACGCTGCGGGGCACCTCACCCTCCACCAGGCGGGGGTGGGTGGCCGGCACGAACGGCCGGTCCTTCAGGTCGGGCCGGTCGGACTCCTCGTAGATCTGCCAGAGGGCGGCCAGGTTGAGCAGGCCGGGCACCCGCAGCACGTCCTGGCTGTCCATGTCGAGTTCCCGGACCAGCAGGTCGAGGACGTGGTCGGAGATGGAGGCGGCCACCTCCAGGCGTACCGGCGGGCCGAACCGGCGGCGGGCCAGTTCCCGTTCCAGGGCCTGGAGCAGGTCCTCGTCCCGGTCCTCGTCCACCTCCACCTCGGCGTTGCGGGTCACCCGGAACAGGTGGCACTCGACCACCTGCATGCCGGAGAAGAGCTGCCCCAGGTGTACCGAGATGAGGTCCTCGACGGGCAGGAAGCGGACGCCCGGCTGGTCCGGGTTGACCCGGACGAAGCGCGGCACGTTGTTGGGCACCTTGACCCGGGCGAAGAGTTCCGATCCGCCGTCCGGGTCCCGGACGGTCACCGCCAGGTTCAGCGACCGGTTGGAGATGTACGGGAACGGGTGCGCCGGGTCAACCGCCAGCGGGGTGAGCACCGGGAAGATGTGCTGCCGGAAGTAGGTCCGCAGCCGTTCCCGTTCGGCGGCGTCCAGGTCCGCCCAGCGGAAGATGTGGATTCCCTCGGCGGCCAGTTTCGGCAGCACGTCGCCGACGAAGCAGCCGGCGTGCCGGGCCACCAGGTCGACGGTCTTGGCGGCGATCAGGTCGAGTTGGGCCCGCAGCGGGAGCTGGTGGCCGCCGCGCACCGGCAGCCCGGCCTGGAGCCGCCGCTTCAACCCGGCGATCCGCACCATGAAGAACTCGTCGAGGTTGCTGGCGAAGATGGCGAGGAACTTGGCCCGCTCCAGCAGCGGGGTGCGCGGGTCCTCGGCCAGCGCCAGGACCCTTGCGTTGAAGTCGAGCCAGGACAGCTCGCGGTTGAGGAAACGGTCCTCCGGCAGCGGCGCGGGGACCGCCGGCCCGGTGTCGTCCGCCCGGTCGGCTCCGGCGGCCGGGGCGGGCCGCAGATCGTCCGCGCTGGACACCTCGTCGACCCCGGCGGAACCCGGCGCCCCGGCCACCGCTGGGCCGGTCGTGCCGGCGGTACCGGTGGTGCCGGACGTGGTGTCCGGCCGGGCGCTGTTCGTACCGGTTCCGGTGGTGGTCCTGGTCTGGCGTGGCCGGCGGCCGGCGGGGGTGCTCACCGGTCAATCATGACCCGATCCAGGTGAACGGAAACTGAACTTGCCGACCCGCGACTCAGCTCACGCCGGGAATGGCGACCCGGCTGACCTGGCCCGACGCGTCCCGGTGGATGGTGACCCGCTGGCCGAGCCGGAGCAGTCGCAGACCGGAGGCGTCGAACGCGGCGGCCGGGAAGGTCAGCTCCGTGCCGTCGTCGAGGAGGAGGGTGCCGGAGCGGGTCTGCTGGTCGTAGGTCGCCACGGTGCCCTGCATGCCAGCACCGTACACCGGGGTCGGCCGGTGGTTCGGTGGTCGGTGGGCGGTTCAGCAATCGGCGGGTGGTTAGTGGTCGGTTGCCGCACGGAGGGCGCCGACCAGGGCGCCGCTGTGCGGGCCGAGCCCGAGGACGGCCGCCTCGGCCAGGTCGGCTGCGGTGTCCACGTCCCGGCGCAGGGTGGGCCAGTCCCCGGTGAGCGCGACCGCCCCGGACTCGGCGTGCGCGACCGCCGAACCGCCGCCGAACCGGGGCCCCAGCGGGGTGCCGGGCGCGGTGGCCAGCAGCACCGTCCCGGTGCCCGGGGCGTCGGCGACGAAGTGCCGGGCCGGACCGCCGCCGCTGGCGGCGTGCAGCGCGTCGGCCAGTTCCGCCGGCCGCAGCGCCGGCAGGTCCGCGGCGAGTGCGGCCACCCAGCCGCCGCCGGCCCGGTCGGCACCGGCGGCGCAGGCCGCGTTGAGCCCGCCACCGGGATCGGCCACCACCTGCGCACCCTCGGCCCGGGCCACCCGGACCACCTCCGCGTCGTCGGTGACCACCGTCAGCCGGGCCACCACCGGGCAGGCCAGCGCCGCCCGGACGGTGTCCCGGGCCAGGGCCAGGGCGAACATTTCATGGGGTACGCCGGGCAGGGCGCCCCGCAACCGGCTCTTCGCGACCGACAGGCGCTTCACGGGTACCACCACGGTCCAGTCCGGCTCGCCCACGGCGCAATCCTGCCAGGCGTACCGGTACCCTTCGCTGGCCGTACCCGGTGGCAGCAGGCATGATTTCGCTGCGGGCGTCACCGGGGCGGGCGGCGTCGGCGGGCGGCAGGCGGGCGGACCGAGGAGGCACAGTGGCGCGGCGCAGGCTGGGGTTCTGGCGGCGGTTGCCCGTGGTGTTGATCAAGCCGGTGCTGACCGTCTGGACCCGGCGTACCTGGCTCGGCATGGAGCACGTACCCCTGACCGGCCCCGTGATCATCGTCCCGAACCACATCTCGCACGCCGACCCGCTGGTCTCGGCGCACTTCGTCTACGACGCCGGCCGCTGGCCGCAGTACCTCGGCAAGGCCAGCGTCTTCCGCGTGCCGGTGGTCGGCTGGCTGCTGCACAGGGCCCGGCAGATCCCGGTCGAGCGCGGCTCGGTGGACGCGGCCCGGTCGCTGGACACCCTGGTCGCGGCGCTGGACGCCGGCGGCGCCGTGGTCATCTACCCGGAGGGCACCATCACCAGGGAGCCCGACCTGTGGCCGATGCGGGGCAAGACCGGTGCCGCCCGGCTCGCGCTGGCCACCGGTGCCCCGGTGGTACCGCTGGCGATGTGGGGGCCGGAGCGGATGTTCGACCCCCGTAACAACCGGTGGGATCCGCGCCCCCGGCGACCGGTGACCGTGGTGGCCGGACCGCCCGTGGACCTGAGCCGGTGGGCCGGCGCCCCACCCACCAAGGCGACCCTGGACGAGATAACCGAGGAGATCATGCTCAGCCTGCGCGACCTGCTCGCCGGCATCCGTGGCGGCACCGCGCCGCCGCTCTGGGCCCGGCCGCAGCAGCCGGACCGGACCGCTCAGTCGGGCGCGGAGGCACCCACGTCCGGTGACGGGACCGACTCGCGGCGGCGCCAGGCGGGTGCCGCGTGACCGGACACGTCGCGGTCCTGGGCGCGGGTTCCTGGGGGAGCGCGTTCGCCAAGATCCTCGCCGACGCCGGGCGGGACGTCACGATCTGGGCCCGTCGGGAACGGGTGGCCGAGGCCATCCGGACCACCCGGACCAACCCGGAGTACCTGCCCGACCTGCGCTTGCCGGACCGGGTCAGCGCCACCAGTGACGCCGGGGAGGCCATCTCCGGCGCGGAGGTGGTGGTACTCGCCGTACCGTCGCAGACCCTGCGCGCCAACCTCGCCGGGTGGACGGGTTTCCTCGCCCCCGACTCGACGCTGGTGTCCCTGATGAAGGGCATCGAGCTGAGCACCACGAAGCGGATGAGCGAGGTGATCGTGGAGGCCGCCGGGGTCGCCCCGGACCGGGTCGCGGTGGTCTCCGGGCCCAACCTCGCTCCGGAGATCGCCCTCGAACAACCCGCCGCCACCGTGGTCGCCTGCACCGACGTCTCCCGGGCCACCCTGGTACAGCGGTCGATCACCACGCCCTACTTCCGGCCGTACACCAACGACGACGTGACCGGGTGCGAGCTGGGCGGCGCGGTCAAGAACGTGATCGCGCTGGCGTACGGCATCGCCTGCGCGATGGGACTGGGCGACAACACCCGCGCCATGCTGATCACGCGGGGGCTGGCCGAGACCGCCCGGCTCGGGGTGGCCCTCGGCGCCGATCCGCTCACCTTCGCCGGCCTGGCCGGCATGGGGGACCTGGTCGGCACCTGCTCGTCGCCGCTGTCGCGGAACCGTACCTTCGGTGAGCACCTGGGGCGCGGGGAGACCCTGGAGCAGGCGCAGACCGCCACCCGGCAGACCGCCGAGGGGGTCAAGAGCTGCCTGGCGATCCGGGACCTGGCCCGGGCGCACGCGGTGGAGATGCCCATCACCGAGCAGGTCGAGCGGGTCTGCCACGAGGGGGTCGATCCCGGGGTCGCGATGGCCGCCCTGATGAGCCGTACCACGAAACCGGAGTGACCGATGAGCGCTGACCTGCGTCCCGGTGACGGCGACGGCACCCGGTGCGTGTACGCCGGGCTGCCGGAGCCGGTACCCGGTGAGCCGTTCCTGCCCGGTCCGGTGCTCGCCGCGCCGTACCACCTCGACCCGTGGCAGGGGCCGGCGGCGAGCCCGAACGGGTACGGCCGCCCGGACAACCCGACCCGCCGCCGGCTGGAGGCGGCGATCGGTGAACTGGAGGGGGGCGACTGCCTCGCCTTCGCCACCGGCCAGGCGGCGGTCACCGCACTGCTGCTGACCGTGCTGCACTCCGGTGACACCGTGCTGCTCCCCGCCGATGGCTACTTCGCGGTGCGGGCGTTCGCCGCCCAGACCCTGGAGCCGATCGGGGTCCGGGTGCGGTACGCCCCGACGGCCGGGCCCTACCCGTCGTTCGAGGGCGTACGGCTGCTGCTGTTGGAGACCCCGGCCAACCCCGGCCTGGACGTGGCGGACGTGGCTGCGCTCGCCGCCGCCGCGCACGGGGCGGGGGCGCTGGTCGCGGTGGACAACACCACCGCCACGCCGCTGGGGCAGCGTCCCCTCGATCTCGGTGCGGATCTGGTGGTGGCGTCCGGCACCAAGGCGCTGTCCGGTCACTCGGATCTGCTGCTCGGCTACGTCGCGACCCGCGACGCCGACCTGCTCGACGCGTTGCGGGTCTGGCGGGCCAGCACCGGCGCGGTACCCGGTGCGTTCGACGCCTGGTTGGCGCACCGGTCACTGGCCACTCTGGACCTGCGGCTGGCCCGGCAGTCGGCGAACGCCGCCGCAGTGACCGGGCTGCTGCTCGCCCGCCCCGATGTGCAGGGTGTGCGCTGGCCGGGCCGGCCGGACGATCCGGCGTATCCGGTGGCGTCGACCCAGATGCGGCGGTTCCCCGGGATCGTTTCGTTCGACCTCGGTACCGCCGAGCGGGTCGGGCGGTTCCTGACGGCCGCCCGGCTGGTCGCTGCGGCGACCTCGTTCGGTGGCCTGCACACCAGCGCGGACCGGCGGGCGCAGTGGGGGGACGACACGTCGCCCGGATTCGTCCGGCTCTCCTGTGGCGTCGAGGACACCGTCGACCTGCTGGCCGACCTGACCGCCGCGCTGGACGCCACGGTCGACTGAACCGGCCGGCCCCGACGGGCGACCCGTTGCCGGTCAGGTCGCGCGCCGAGGGCGCCGGCCGGATGGGTGATGGTGGGGCCGGTGGCGGGGAGACGTCGCCACCGGCCCCACCCGGGGTACGTCCGTCGACCGGGACCGTCGACGGACGTCAGTCGGTGCCGGTCAGGGCTGCGGCGGCGCGCTGGCGAACGCCGCCCAGGCCGCCGGTGTGAAGAGCAGGACCGGGCCGCCCGGGTCCTTGGAGTCGCGTACCGCCACGGTCTGCGGGATGGCCGCCATCTCCACGCAGGCGCCCTGGTCGCCACTGCGACTGCTCTTGCGCCAGGCCGCGTTGGCCAGCGCCTCGTCGATCGTCGGTGACATGGTTCCTACCGTCCCTTCATGAGGTTGGCTATCTGGTCGCGGCTCGCCGAAGGGCTGAGTGCGACGGCTCGTAGATGCTCCATGATCTTGGCGCAGACCCGCAGCTCACCGGGCCGGTCAATGATCATCTGGCCGGCCACCGTCTCCACCGACGCGATGATCGGATCCTCGGGGTCGGCGAACTCCAGGATGTGCAGGGAGCCCCGGGTGCCCCGGTGGTAACCGGCCGCGAGCGGAATCACCTGGACGGTGATGTTCGGCAGCTCGGACATCTTCAGCAGATGGGCGAGCTGGGCGTCCATCGCGGAGGCGTCGCCGACCGGTCGGAGCAGTGCGCCCTCGTCGATGATGGCGTCGAAGATCGGCGGATCGTCGGCGGTCAGCCGTTGCTGCCGGTCGAGTCGGGCCTGTACCCGCTGTTCGACCTCGTCGTCGCCGAGGGTGTGCGGCCCGCCGCGCATCACGCCCCGGATGTAGTCGGCGGTCTGGAGCATGCCCGGTACGACCGAGGGTTCGAAGTTGCTGATCGCGGTCGCCTCGGCCTCCAGGGCGATGAAGTCGATCGTCCGGCGGTCCAGCACGTACGAGTAGGAGACCCACCAGCCGGGTTTGCGGGCGTCCTTGGCGAGCTGGACCGTGGCGGCCAGTTCGTCACCGCTGACCCCGTAGAGGGTGAGCAGGGCGCGCACCGTCGCCGGGCTGACCAGGGTCTGCGCGTTCTCGTACCGGGACAGGGTGCTGCGGGTGCTGTTGATCTCGTCCGCAGCGGACTCCAGGGTGTACCCCGCAGCTTCGCGGGCCTGCCGCAGGGCGATGCCGAGTCGACGGGCGCGAGCGGTCTTCGGTGCCATGCCATCGATGGTGACACACATCCACGAGAAACCGTGCATGAGAGAACTTGGGTGAGAGTTGCATTCATGCCTTCCTGGGTGTCAATCTGTCATCGCGTCCTCACCTTCAGTGGTCGCGTCGACGGTGGAGGTGGGTGACCGGAGGGGAATGAGGCGCACGGCGGTCGGGTCCCGTCCCCCGGGCCCGACCGCCGTGTGCCTCCACCACCGCGGACCGGAGGGAAGTCGAATGACCGCGACCGGCTGCTGGCCCCGGGTCTCCCGGTGCCGCTGGTGCACACGCCCGGTGCTTCGGGACAACCTCGGCGCCTGGATCCACCTGGACCTCGCCTACGTGTGTCGGGACGTGTCCGGTGGGCTCGCCCCCACCACCGCCGAACCGGAGGTGAACCGCCGTGGGTGATGCCTCGGCGGCCCGATGTCGTGGTCGGGCAGGTGGTGCCGGATGACCCGCTTCCTGGTGGTGCTCACCGACGTCCGGCCGCTGACCCACAGTGGCCGCAACGAACGGCTCAGCCCGGAGCGGCGCCGGCAGGTGGTCGGCGCCAGCAGTCGGGAGGCGGCCGACCGGATCGCCCAGGCGTTCATGGCCCTCGGCATGGTCCGGGCCGGTCGACAGCGAGTCAAGGTGATCGCCGTCGGCCGCCGCTACGCCGGCGGTTGACCCGGTTCAGAGCAGCCGGCGCCGCTCAGCCGGCGGTTGACCCGGCTCAGAGCAGCCGGCGTTGCTTCAGATAGGCGACCAGGTCGTCGTAGACCCCGCCCTCGTTGGCGAACATCGCCACGTTGCGGGCCGTGGCCAGCCAGGGGCGCGTCGACGGCCGGACCTCCTTCAGGGCCCGGTCGAAGTCGGCCTGGCCGATCATCCGGACCTCGCCCCGGCGTACCGAGTCGGCCATCGCGAACTCGGCCGCAGTCTCGCAGAGGTGGGCCAGGTCCGCACCGGAGAAGTCCTCCGTCGCCGCGACCACCCGGCGCAGGTCGATCCGGTCGATCGGCCGCTGCCGCAGGTGGTACTCCAGGATGGCGCCCCGGGCCTCGGCGTCGGGTGGCAGTACCAGCACCATCCGGTCCAGCCGGCCGGGGCGCCGCAGCGCCGGGTCCACGTCCCACGGGGTGTTCGTCGCCGCCAGCACGAACACCCCCTCGTTGTTGCCCTCCATGCCGTCGAGTTCGGCCAGCAACTGGTTGCCCAGGGTCCGCATCGAACTGGAGTTCACCTGCGAGCGCTTGTGCCCCAGGGCGTCGATCTCGTCGAGGAAGAGGACGCAGGGCGCGTTGCGCCGGGCGGCCTGGAACAACTCGTGCAGGTTCCGTTCGGAGTTGCCGATCCACATGTCCAGCACGTCCACGATGGACAACGAGAGGAACTTCGCGCCCATCTCGCCGGCCACCGCCCGGGCCAGGAAGGTCTTGCCGCAGCCGGGCGGGCCGTAGAGCATCAGCCCACCCCGCAGGCTCTTGCCGTACAGCCGGCGCAACTCGGGGTTGCGCAACGGACCGAGGAAGGCCAGCTCCAGCCGCTCCTTCACCGCCTGCATCCCGCCCACGTCGGCCAGCCGCACGGTCGAGGCCTCCACGTCGAAGATCCGGTCCGCGTCCCCGGACACCGGCTCCGGCTCGTCACCGGCCCGGACGAACCGGGGTGGCACCACGTCGGCCAGCTCCTGCTCGTACGCGGCCAACGGATCGTCCCCCGGGGCGGGCCGTGCCGGCTGGTGCTCCGGCGGTCGCCGCGCCTGGTCCGGCCCCGGTTGCGCCGGCTCCGTCGGCGCCGGGTCGTCCGTCGGTGCCGACCGCTGTCCCGGTACGCCCCCCGCGAGCACCCGCCGCATCAGCTCCTGCGCCTGGGCGTTTCCCGGGTCACGGACCAGCGCCTGCCCCACCTGCCCGATCGCCTCGGCCTGCCGCCCGGCGTCCAGCAGCAGCCCGGCGAGGTGCAGCCGCAGCGGAAGGTCGTCCGGGCGGGCCTCGACAGCCGCGCTGAGACTGTCGATCAGGGCATCGTGGCTCATAACCGAAGCAGCGTAGTGGGTCGCCCGACCGGCCGGGTATCCGTCCCGCCCCGGAGGTTCGTTACCCTCCGTCGCGGGTAGCACCACGGGGTGCGCCGCCGCTCACCGGGTCCTTCGGGTAACAATCCGGCCGACCACCACGCAGAGTAGGGTCACCGAGGTGAGCGCCAGCGGCGAGCACGGCGGTTGGCGCGCCCGTACCCGCCAGGGCACGACCGGTCGCGTCCTTCAGCGGACCGGCCGGTCGCGGATGAAAGGTGACTCTGTGACCACCCCAGGTAAGACCCGTGTGGCCCTTGTCTTCGGCGGGCGCAGCCCCGAGCACGGCATCTCCTGCGTCAGCGCGGGCAGTGTGCTGTCCGCGCTCGACCCGGACGAGTTCGAGGTGGTCCCGGTGGGCATCACCCGGGCCGGGCAGTGGGTGCTGACCAGCGGTGACCCGGCCACCCTCGCCATTCAGGCACGCCGGCTGCCGGAGATCACCGAAACCTCCGGCTCGGCGGTCGTGCTGCCCGCCGACCCGACCGGCAACGGGCTGCTGGTCCTCGGCCCCACCGACGGCCCCCGGGCTCTGGCCGACGTGGACGTGGTCTTTCCCGTGCTGCACGGCGCGTACGGCGAGGACGGCACCATCCAGGGCATGCTGGAGATGGCCGGCATTCCGTACGTCGGGGCGAACGTGTTCGCCTCCGCCGCCGCGATGGACAAGGAGTTCACCAAGAAGCTCTGCGCCGCCGAGGGCATCCCGGTCGGCCCGTACGCCGTGCTGCGCAGCGGGACGACGCTGAGCGAGGCGGACAGGGAGCGGCTCGGGCTGCCGGTCTTCGTCAAGCCGTCCCGGGCCGGCTCGTCGTTCGGTATCAGCAAGGTCGACGACTGGTCGCAGCTCGACGCGGCGGTCGCCGCCGCCCGGCAGATCGACCCGAAGGTGCTCGTCGAGGGGGCGATCGTCGGCCGGGAGATCGAGTGCGGCGTGCTGGAGGGAGAGGCCGGCGGCGCTCCCGAGGCGTCCCTGCTCGCCGAGGTGCGGGTCGTCGGCGACCACGACTTCTACGACTTCGAGGCGAAGTACATCGACTCGGAGTCCTCCTGCGAGTACGACATCCCCGCCCAGCTGCCCGACCGGGTGACCGCCCAGGTCCGCGAGTACGCCACCCGGGCGTTCACCGCGCTGGACTGCGCCGGCCTGGCCCGGGTGGACTTCTTCGTCACCCCCGACCTGGAGATCTATCTCAACGAGATCAACACCATGCCGGGCTTCACCCCGTCGTCGATGTTCCCGAGGATGTGGGCCGCCGCCGGCCTGGAGTACCCGAAGCTGGTGAACCGGCTGATCCGGACGGCCCTGCGGCGGGGCGTCGGCCTGCACTGATCCATCCGCTGACCGGGGACTGACCATCCGCTGACGGGGTAGGGGACCCGCGTCGTTTCCTTTTCCCAGCTTCGGGGGGGGGCGGGGCGGCGGGCCGGTGCGTCCCCGGCCCGCGCCCGCGACTCAACCCCGGCAGCCGGCCGGTGCGGTTTTCGCCGACGGTACCGACGCGACCGTGGTCTCGGAGATCGGAGCCACCCACTGCAACGGCTGCTCGTAGATCCGGGGAACGGTCACCTGCACCGGCACCTCCCGGTCGACCGTGGTCAGCACGACCGCTTCGGGGCGCTGGGCGGCGTGCCAGCAGACCCCGTTGATCACCCAGAATTCGTCGGTGGGCAGCACCTCGGCCGGTGCGACACCGCAGGCCAGCGTGAGCGCCGGATCGCCGTACGCGGCGTTCTGCTCGGCACCGGCGGTGACCGGCCGCTGAGCCAGGTCACGCACTGTCGGGGGGAGCTGGGACAGCAGCGCCCGGCAGACCGTGGCCTGCCGTTCGCCCAGTCGCGGTGCGGCCAGCTCGACCGGCGCGGTCGACTGCGGCCGGGCGGCGGTGGGGCTCGGGCCGGCGGCCGGGGTGTCCGGGGCATCCGGGCTGAGCTGGGCGAACGCGAAGAGCGCCACCGCCACGGTCACCGGTACCGCCACCAGGGTGGCCCAGAGCGACGCCTGCCGGGTGGTCCGGTCGCCGGTACGGCCGCCACCACCGGCTGCTTTGGCCGGACCGCCGTCACCGGTGGTCTCCGAACGGTCCAGGTCGATGCCCGAGGAAGCATCGGTCGTGGTGGTCACCCCGGTCGGTGCCTCGGCCCCGGTCGTTGCCTCGGTTCCGGCCGGTGCCTCGGTCGGCGCCTGGGTCCCGGTCGTTGCCTCGGAGCCGGTCGGCGCCCCGGACCCGGGGAAAGTGCTGCGGTCCACCTAGAGCCGCACCACCGAACAGGTCAGCGTGCGGGTGATGCCCGGCACCATCTGCACCTTGCTGACGATCAGCTTGCCGAGCTCGTCGACGGTGTTCGCCTCGGTGAGCACCACCACGTCGTACGGCCCGGTCACGGCGTCGACCCGGACGACGCCCGTAATGTCCCCGATCTCGCCGGCCACGTCACGCGCCCTGCCGACCTCGGTCTGGATGAGGATGTACGCCTGTACCACGACCTGACTCCCGTCCGCCGCCGGTCAGAGCGGCTCGACGGTGAAACTACCTTACGAGCTGGTCTGATCCCTATCGGTGGTCAGGGAGAAGCGAGGAGCGAGCGGCTATGAGCGTGTCGGGTACCGGGGAGTTCAGCCTGATCGACCGGGTCACGGCCCGGTTGACCGGCGGTCCGACCTGCCTGCTCGGGCCCGGTGACGACGCCGCCGTGGTCCGGTCACCGGACGGGCGGGTCACCGCCTCGACCGACGTGCTGGTCGAGGGGCGGCATTTCCGGCGGGACTGGTCGGCAGCCGGCGACATCGGCCACCGGGCGGCGGCGGCCAACCTCGCCGACATCGCCGCGATGGGCGCGGTACCCACCGCGCTGCTGGTCGCCCTCTGCATCCCGCCGGACGTCACGGTCGACTGGGTCGAGGAATTCACCGACGGGTTGGCCGGGGAGGCGGCCCTGGTCGGGGCGAGCGTGGTCGGCGGGGACATGTCCGCCAGCCCGACCCTCACCATCGCCGTCACCGCCCTCGGCGACCTGGGCGGCCGTCCCCCCGTCGTCCGCTCCGGCGCCCGGGTGGGGGACGTGGTCGCGCTGGCCGGCCGGATCGGGTACGCCGCCGCCGGCTACACCGTGCTGTCCCGGGGGTTCCGCACCCCGAAACTGCTCGTCGAGGCGTTCCGCCGGCCGGAGGTGCCGTACCCGGCCGGACCGCACGCCGCCCGGCTGGGCGCCACCTCGATGATCGACGTCTCGGACGGGCTGATCGCCGACCTCGGACACGTCGCCACCGCCAGCGGGGTCGGGATCGACCTGCACCGGGACGCCTTCGAGGTGCCCCGGCAGATGCGGGACGCGGCCCAGGCCCTCGGCGTCGACCCGTACACCTGGATCCTCGGCGGTGGCGACGACCACGCCCTGGCCGCCACCTTCCCCCGGGCGGTCGCCCTGCCCGCCAACTGGCGGCCGGTCGGCCGGGTGGTCGAGGGCCGGGGCGTGACCGTGGACGGCCGGCCGTTCGACGGTCCGGCCGGTTGGGACCACTTCCGGTGACGGCAGCGACGGACGACCGATCGGGGCCGGTCGGGCGGGCTGCCGACGGGACGCGTCGTACCCTTGCGCCCGTGACCGAGCTTGACATCCGCGTGGTGCGTTTCGACTCCGAGGTGGCCCTGCAACTGGTCAGCGCCGCGCTCGCCGACCTCGCCGGCCGGTACGGTGGCACCGGCGACGACACCCCGTTGGGCGCCGACCAGTTCGACCCGCCGGACGGCGCGTTCCTCGTCGGGTACCTCGCCGGGGCGCCGGTCGGCTGCGGTGGCTGGCGCAGCCACGGCGACACCGGGGAGATCGCCGAACTGAAGCGGATGTACACCGCGCCGGAGGCCCGGGGACGCGGGGTGGCCCGGCGGATGCTGGCCGCGGTCGAGCGGTCGGCGCGCGAACACGGGCGCAAACGCCTGGTCCTGGAGTGCGGGGACAAGCAGCCCGAGGCGATCGCCCTCTACACCGCGGCGGGCTACGAGCGCATCCCCAACTTCGGTTACTACCGGGACCACCCGGGGTGCATCTCGTTCGGCCGTACCCTCTGAGCGTCCGGCGGACCGACTCGCCGAGCGTCCGTCGGGCGGTTGATCCGTCGGGCTGTTAAGAAGGGGCCCTTCCTCTACCGGAAACGTTAAGCGGGGGCCATTCCTTACACATGCTTGAGGCCCGGCCGCCCCTTAAGGGGCGGCCGGGCCTCAAGCATGTGTTACCGCGTCAGGCGCGGGTGACCTTGCCGGCCTTGATGCACGACGTGCAGACCTGCATCTTGCGGGTGTTGCCACCACCGGCGGGGGTACGCACCGACTGGATGTTCGGGTTCCAGCGGCGGTTGGTCCGCCGGTGCGAGTGGGACACGTTGTGGCCGAAGCCCGGTCCCTTGCCACAGACGTCGCACACGCTAGCCACGGGATACTCCTGAGATTGATACGTTCATGAGGTCGCGGGCAGGCGCTGCCCGGGCAACCTGGCCAGGTTACCCGATGCCCCGCCGGACCGGCCAACCACCCCTGACCCGCCGGGTGGGACACGGCGGGGGAAGCCGGTCGACCCGGGCGGCTGTCGGCCGTCGCCAGTAGGCTTTTCGCGTGCTGGAGACCCTGGACGCGGCAGCGGTACGCCGGTGGTGCGCGGGCGGGCTCGCAGCGCTCAAGCGGCACCAGAGCGAGATCGACGACCTCAACGTCTACCCGGTGCCCGACGGCGACACCGGCACCAACCTGGTCCTCACCCTCACCTCCGCCCAGCAGGCGCTGGCGCTGGACCTGGACAACACCCCCGAGGGGGAGACCCGGCCGCACGGCCACGCGCTGCGGCTGATGGCCCGGGGCGCGCTGCTCGGCGCACGGGGCAACTCCGGGGTGATCGTGTCGCAGATCCTGCGCGGGCTGGCCGACACTGTCGCCGCCGCCGAGACGGTGCGCGGCCGGGTACTGGCCAGCGGGTTGCGGGCCGCCGCCCGGGCCGCCTGGTCCGCGGTCGCCCGGCCGGTGGAGGGCACCCTGCTCACCGTGGTCCGGGCGGCAGCGGACGCGGCCGAGGCCACGGCCAGCGACGAGTTGCCGGTGGTGGCCCGGGCGGCGGCGGTCGGGGCCACCGACGCGCTGGCCCACACCCCGGAGCAGTTGCCCGCGCTGGCCCGGGCCGGCGTGGTCGACGCCGGTGGGCGGGGCCTCTGCCTGCTGCTCGACGCGCTGGTCGAGGTGGTCACCGGGGAGCGCCCGGCGGCCGGTCCGGCGCCGGTCCGGCGGCCGGTCACCGTGGTCCGGGAGACCGGTTCCGAGGAGTACGCCTACGAGGTGCAGTTCCTGCTCGACGCCGAGCCCACCGCGGTGCGGCGGCTGCGCGAGGTGCTGGACTCCCTCGGTGACTCGCTGGTGGTGGTCGGTGACGGGGCCACGCCCGAGGAGTCGTCCACCTGGAACGTGCACGTGCACGTCAACGACGTCGGTGCGGCGGTGGAGGCCGGGGTGGCCGCCGGCCGGCCGTACCAGATCTCGGTCACCCGGTTCGCCGACCACCCGCCCCCGGGCCTACCGCCGACCCCGGAGCCGGCGGCCCGGGCGGCCGTGGTGGTCGCGGCCGGTGCCGGCATCGCCGAGCTGTTCGCCGGTGAGGGGGCGACCGTGGTGCCGGGCAACCCGTCCACCGGTGAGCTGCTCGACGCGGTCCGGGCCACCGGGGCGGCCCGGGTGGTGGTACTGCCCAACGACCCGAACACCCAGGCGGTGGCGAGTGCGGCGGCCCGCGAGGCGCACCTGTCGGGGATCAAGGTGAGTGTGGTGCCGACCCGGTCGCCGGTGCAGGCGCTGGCCGCGCTGGCCGTCCGGGACCCGGGGCGCCGCTTCGAGGATGACGTGATCGCGATGGCCGAGGCCGCCGGGGCCTGCCGGTACGCGGAGGTCTGCCACGCCCGCCGGGAGGCGTTGACGGTGGCCGGCCCGTGCCGCCCGGGTGACGTGCTCGCCCTGGTGGAGGGGGAGGTGCACCTGATCGGCGCCGACCTGGTCGACACCGCGACCGCCCTGCTGGACCGGATGCTCGGTGGTGGTGGGGAGCTGGTCACCCTGCTCTACGGCGCGGACGCGCCGGACGGGCTGGCCGAGGTGCTCCAGGCGCACGTGGCCCGGCGGTGGCCGTTCGTCGAGGTCCAGGGCTTCCCCGGCGGGCAGCCGAACTATCCGCTCCTGGTGGGGGTCGAATGAGTGAGCAGCAGACCACGCCGGACACCCCGCTGAAGAAGCTGGTCGGTGAGAAGACCGCGAAGGCCCTCGCCGGTCACCTGGATCTGCACACCGCCGGTGACCTGATCTACCACTTCCCCCGCCGGTACGACGAACGGGGCGAACACACCGACATCCGGTCGCTGGCCGTGGGCGAGCAGGTCACCGTGCTCGGCCAGGTGCAGCGCACCGCCGTACGCCCGATGCGGCAGCGCCGGGGCAACCTGCTGGAGGTGACCGTCGGGGACGGCTCCGGCGGTCAGCTCACCCTGACCTTCTTCGGTAACCAGGCGTGGCGGGAGCGCGAGCTGAAGCCCGGCCGGTGGGGGATGTTCGCCGGCAAGGTCACCGAGTTCCGGGGGAAACGGCAGCTCAACGGCCCGGAGTACGTCCTGCTCGGGGAGTCGACCGAGGGGGACGCCGCGGCCAGCGAGGAGATCGAGGAGTTCGCCGGTGCGCTGATCCCGGTCTATCCGGCGGCGGCCGCCGTACCGACCTGGGTGATCGCCCGTTGCGTGCGGGTGGTGCTGGACACCTTCACCCCGCCGGAGGATCCACTGCCGGCCACCGTCCGGGCCACCCGCAAACTGGTCGGCCTCGGCACCGCCCTGCACGACATCCATCGACCGGCCAGCAAGGAGGCGCTCTACCGGGCCCGGCACCGGCTCAAGTGGGACGAGGCGTTCGCCGTGCAGCTCACCCTGGTGCAGCGCAAGCACCGGGCGAGCGCCGCGCCGGCCCGACCCCGCCCGGCCCGGTCCGGCGGCCTGCTCGACGCGTTCGACGCCCGGCTGCCGTACGAGCTGACCGCCGGCCAGCGGGACGTCGGCCGGGAGATCGCCGCCGACCTGGGTACCGGCCACCCGATGCACCGGCTGCTCCAGGGCGAGGTCGGCTCCGGCAAGACCGTGGTGGCCCTGCGGGCCATGCTCCAGGTGGTCGACGCGGGTGGGCAGGCCGCCCTGCTGGCGCCGACCGAGGTACTCGCCGCCCAGCACCACCGGGGCATGCTGGACCTGCTCGGGCCGTTGGGCCGGGCCGGTGAGCTGGAGGGCGACCCGTCCGGTACCCGGGTCGAGCTGGTCACCGGCTCGCTGGGCGCGGCGGCCCGGCGGCGGGCGCTGGAGGAGGTCGCCAGCGGTCGGGCCGGCATCGTGCTCGGTACCCACGCCCTGCTCTACGAGGGGGTCGACTTTGCCGACCTGGGACTGGTGGTGGTCGACGAGCAGCACCGGTTCGGGGTGGAGCAGCGGGACGCGCTGCGCGCCAAGGCCGGGCAACCGCCGCACGTGCTGGTGATGACGGCCACCCCGATCCCGCGCACGGTGGCCATGACCGTGTACGGCGACCTGGAGGTATCCACCCTGTCCCAGTTGCCGCGCGGGCGCTCGCCGATCGCGTCGCACGTCGTACCGGCCGCCGAGAAGCCGGCCTTCCTGGACCGGGCGTGGCGTCGGTTGCGGGAGGAGGTCGCCGCCGGGCACCAGGCGTACGTGGTCTGCCCCCGGATCGGTGAGGCCGGGGCGGGGGAGGAGGAGCCCCCGGCGGACGAGACGGGGCGCCGGCCGCCGCTGGCGGTGACCGAGGTGGCTCCGCTGCTCGCCGAGGGGCCGTTGCGCGGGCTGCGGATCGGGGTGCTGCACGGGCGGCTGGCGGCCGACGAGAAGGACGCGGTGATGCGGTCGTTCGCCGCCGGTGAGCTGGACGTGCTGGTGGCCACCACGGTCATCGAGGTCGGGGTGGACGTGCCGAACTCCACCGTGATGGTCATCCTGGACGCGGACCGGTTCGGGGTGTCCCAGTTGCACCAACTGCGCGGGCGGGTGGGCCGGGGTACGGCGGCCGGGATCTGCCTGCTGGTCACCGAGGCGTTGGAGGGGTCACCGGCCCGGGAACGGCTCGACGCGGTCGCCTCCACGACGGACGGTTTCAAGCTCGCCGAGCTGGACCTGGAGCAGCGCCGGGAGGGCGACGTGCTCGGTGCCGCCCAGTCCGGGCGGCGCTCCCACCTGCGGCTGCTCTCCCTGTTGCGGGACGCCGACCTGATCCGGGACGCCCGGGCCGAGGCGATCGAGCTGGTGTCGGAGGACCCGGAGCTGGCCCGGCATCCGGCGCTGGCCGCGTCCGTCGCCGCCCTGGTCGACGCCGAACGTGCCGAGTACCTGGAGAAGGGCTGACGGCGGTCGTCGGCTCCCCGAGCGGGCCGTCTGCCGGGACGCTGTCGAGCTGCTCCGTCTGTGCGGGCAGCTCGACAGCGTGGGACCACAGGTATCGCAGCCGCCGTCCGCGCACGTCTGCACCCCGCCCGCCGGGGTGGTGGCGGGAGACGCCGACGGCGCGCCGGCCGGGTGGGGCCGACGCGCCGTCGCCGAACTCAGCGCGGTACCGCTCAGGCGGTGAACCGGACCCGGCGCCGCCGGGCCATGAGGTAGAGCACACCGCCGACGACCAGCAGCACACCCGCCGCCGCAGCGATGCCACCGGCCGCCGCACCGGTCAGCGGGAGGTCACCGTCGCCCCCGCCGGCTCCGCCGCCGGCACAGTTCGCCGGCTTCTCCCAGGCGACCGGCTTCTCGCTGGCCAGGTCACCGGTGACGGTGACGGTCAGCCCGGCCGAGCCGGGGAAGGTGACCTTGGTGGTCCTGCCCGGCTCGACCGTGACGGTCTGGGCCTTGCCGGTGCTCGGCGTGAAGGTCGAGGTCAGGCTGATGCCGTTCTCCGGGTTGGTGATCGTGAACGTCAGCTCGGTACAGGTGATGGCGTACCCGGTGTCGGGCTGGCCCACCTCGGGCTCCTGGCAGTCCTGCGGCTTGGTCCACTTGCCCTGGTAGACCTGCTTGCCGTCGGCGGTGACGGTGATCTCCCTGGCACTCTGCGCGTCCAGTTCGACCTCCTCGATGCCCTTGATCGGCACGCTGACGGTCCGGCTGAAGCCCGCGCTGCCGGTGACCACGAAGGTCGCCGCCGCGTTGCCCTTGCGGTTGATCAGCTTCAGGGTGACCGTGCCGTCGCAGTCGGAGAGCGCCTCCACCTCGGGTGCCGCGACGCAGCTCTCCTGGCCGCCGTTGTACCACGCCTGGCGGCCCTTCGACTGCGAGCCGATGCCCTTCGGGCTGCCGACCTTGCGGTCGCCGTACCGGTCGCTGGAGTCGGTGAGCGGGTCGATGAGCTTGTCACCGAAGACGAAGTCGACCTGGGTGAAGCAGGCCGGCACCGTGACGGCGAACTCCAGCCGGGTGACGGCCAGCTCACCCTCCTTCGGTGCGCTGAAGGACTTCACCGAACTGTCGAACAGGTACTGCGGCATGGCGAACTTCGCCGACGGTGCGACGTACGACACCAGGGCCAGCGGCTGTTCCTGTCCGGCGCAGAGCGGCCCGTTGAGCAGCTCGATGCTGGCGGTACCGGCCCGCCCGTCGAACTTGTGCTTGTAGCGGGCGTCGGCGGTGCTGACGCAGGTCGGCCCGGTCGGTGTCGCGGTCGGTCCGGCCCCGGCCGGCGAGGCGGTGGGGGTGGGGTCGGTGGCCACGGCGGGGGCCGAGAGGGCAAAGACCGTGGCGAGGCCGACGAGGGTGGTACCGGCCACGACGAGCGGTCGCCGGAGCGACAGCCTGGTACGGATCACGCTTGCTCCTGGGGGTGCAAGGGGCTTCAGGGCGACGTACGGGGGGCCGGGAGCGGTCGCTGCCGGGAAACGAGGACGGCGCGACCCGCAGTGGCGCTTCCCCGACGCCGTGGTCGGCGATCGGTGGCCGACACAGCGCCCGACCCTAGCGACAACGGACACTAAGGGACAGTTCTCAGCAATCATCAAGGCCGATGATGCGGATTTGAGACGGTTGATATACCGAGCGTGGTTGATTCATGACATGAGATCCACCGACCGTGTGGTGCCGGCATCCCGGCCGTCCCGTAGCGTCGCCGGTATGCAGAGGGAGCGACGGTGACCCGGATCGTGGCGGGCACGCTCGGTGGACGGCGGATCGCCGCCCCGCCCGGTGCCGGTACCCGCCCCACCTCCGACCGGGTACGCGAGGCGTTGTTCAGCGCCATCGAGGCAGATCTCGACCTGGCCGGTGCCCGGTTCGCCGACCTCTACGCCGGCTCCGGGGCGGTGGGGCTGGAGGCGTACTCCCGGGGTGCCGCAGAGGTGCTGCTGGTGGAGTCGGACCCCCGGGCCGCCCGGGTGATCCGGGAGAACATCGCCCTGCTGCGGGCCGCCCCAGCGGTGCGGCTGGTCACCGGGAAGGTCACCACCGTGCTCGCCGCCGGCTGCCCCGGCGACCCGTACGACGTGGTCTTCGCCGACCCGCCGTACGCCGTAGGAGATGCGGACCTCACCGCGATGCTGGCCGCGCTGGTCGACCGCGGGTGGCTGGCCCCGGACGCCCTGGTGGTGGTGGAGCGGTCCAGCCGGACCGGCCCGGTCGGGTGGGTGCAGGGAATCACCGGTGAGCGCAGCCGGCGCTACGGGGAGACGTCTCTTTGGTACGGTCGCCGATCATGAGACGTGCGGTCTGTCCCGGCTCGTTCGATCCGGTCACCAACGGGCACCTCGACATCATCGGCCGGGCCAGCCGGCTGTTCGACGAGGTGATCGTCGGCGTGCTGATCAACCAGTCCAAGAGTGGCCTGTTCACCGTCGACGAGCGGTTGTCGATGCTGCGTGAGGTCACCGCGTCGTACGACAACGTCCGGATCGAGTCCTTCCGTGGGCTGCTGGTGGACTTCTGCCGGGCGCAGCAGGCCGCCGTCCTGGTCAAGGGTCTGCGGGCGGTCAGCGACTTCGACTACGAACTCCAGATGGCCCAGATGAACATCGGGCTGGCCGGGGTGGAGACGCTGTTCATGCCGACCAACCCGCTCTACTCGTTCCTCTCGTCCAGCCTGGTCAAGGACGTCGCCAAGTGGGGCGGGGACGTCTCGGCGCACGTGCCCGACCTGGTCCGGGAGCAGTTGCGGCGGCGGTTGGCCCCCGACACCCGGGGCTGACCGCCGGGGTCGGGCGCCCGCCCGGCCCCGGGTCATGACCACCCGTCGTCCACCTGCCGGCGACGCGCCGCGCCAGACGGGATGGGCCACCTGTCGCCTCCGCACCGCATCATTGGTGGAGCAGCAGGACGGTCCGAACCCGCATCATGGAGGTCGGCCGACAAAATGACAGGAGTGGTGTGCCGGTGGACCCGCTCGACCGCATCGACGAACTGATCGCCATGGTGGAGGCGGCCCGGTCCGTCCCGATGTCCCGTAACAACTGCATGGTCGACCGGGGGGAGATGATCGCCGTGCTCGACGAGCTGCGCGCCGAACTCCCCGCCGACCTGCGCCGGGCCGCGGCGCTGCTGGAGGAGCGGGACAAGATCATGGACGCCGGTCGGCGGGAGGCGGACCGGATCATCAGCGAGGGTGAGGCGGAACACGCCCGGCTCGTCTCGATGAACGAGATCACCGTCTCCGCCGAGCACGAGGGTGCCCGGATCATCGCCGAGGCCCGCGCCGAGGCGCAGCGGCTGCGCGCGGAGGTCGACGACTACGTCGACACCGCCCTGGCCAACTTCGAGCAGTTCCTCACCCGGGCGCTGGCCTCGATCGAGCGTGGTCGGGACAAGATGCACGCGCTGCGGGAAATCGGTACCTTCGGCGGTGACGAGGCGGAGCGGCCACTGCCGTTCTGACGTCTCGGTCCCGGCCCGATCCGGGTGAGCCTGCCCCGGCAGGCGTCGAGCAGTACCCCACCGGCCGGCAGCAGGGCCGGGACGCGGCGGGGCGGTGGCCCCGGTTCGACGGTACGACCGCGACCCAGGTAACCTGCTTTGTCGGCCTCTCACAGGCCGGAGTCTGACTATGCCCAAACACACGCCTTCCTCACTCAACCCCAGGTCGCCGCTGGTCCTCGACACGAGGGAGCTGCCGCGCCGACCTGGTTCGTTGCGTACGGTCAAGCGGGTGGCAGCGGCACCGGCGGACCTCGGCCTGGAGATGATCGGCGTGCCGGAAGGCGCCGACCTGGACCTCGACCTGAGTCTCCAGTCGGTTTCCGAGGGTGTGCTCGTCTCCGGGACCGTCAGCGGTCCCGTCCGGGGCGAGTGCGGGCGCTGCCTGCGCCCGATCGAGGACTCGTTGACCGTCCCGATCCAGGAGCTGTACGCGTACGAGAACAGCACCACGGACGAGACGACCGACGAGGACGAGGTTGGCCGGATGCAGGGCGACCTGATCGACCTGGAGCCGGCGTTGCGGGACGCGGTGGTGCTCACACTGCCGACCAACCCGCTCTGCCGAACGGACTGCCCAGGACTGTGCCCCGAGTGCGGGGTGCACTGGGATGATCTGCCGGCCGATCACAGCCACCAGCAGATCGACCCGCGTTGGGCGGGCCTGTCGCAACTGACCCGTAAAGAGGAGTAATACCGTGGCCGTCCCGAAGCGCAAGATGTCGCGCAGCAACACCCGGTCCCGCCGGGCGAACTGGAAGACCGCGGCGGTCGCGACCGTGGCCTGCCCGCAGTGCAAGTCGCCGAAGCTGCCGCACGCCGCCTGCTCCGTCTGCGGCACCTACAACGGCCGTCAGGTTCTTGAGGTCTGACCTGGACGCCGAGTGACGCTCCCGACCCCGGGTCGGGTGGCGCCCACGCCCTGGCGGTTGCCCGGTGTACCGGCTCCGTCACACGCCGGCCGGACCGATCCGGCCGGCGTACCGATGGAGCCGGGCACCGTGCGGATCGCCGTCGACCTCCTCGGCGGGGACGATGCTCCCGCCGTCGTGGTTGACGGCGCTCTGCGGGCGCTCGGCACCGACCCCGGCCTGACCCTGCTGCTCGTCGGCCCGCCCGAGGCGGTCGGCGAGCTGCTCGGCGCGCTGCCCCCGGCCGACCGGGCCCGGGTCGCGGTGCGACCGGTCCGGGGGGTCGTCGCCATGACCGACCACCCGACCCGGGCGGCCCGCCCCGACACCACGGTGCGTGCCGCCGTGGCGGCGGTGGTCGACGGGCTCGCCGACGCGGTCGTCTCCGCCGGTTCCACCGGCGCCACGGTCACCGCTGCCGCACTCGGTCTGGGCCGCTGGCCGGCGGTACGCCGTCCCGCGCTGGTCGCCACCATGCCCGGCATCGACGGGCCGGTGGTGCTGCTGGACGTCGGCGGGTCGCTGGAGGCCCGACCGGCCACCCTCGCCCGGCACGCGGTGCTCGGCGCCGGCTACGCCGCGGTGACGCATGCCGTGGCCGGTCCCCGGGTGGGGCTGCTGTCGGTCGGCACCGAACCGGGCAAGGGGGACCGCGCCCGGCGCGCCGCCGACGTCGTCCTGACCGGTCAGCAGCTACCCTGCGCCGGTCGGTACGTCGGCCTGGTCGAGGGGTACGACATCGCCTCCGGCGCCCGGGCCGACGTCGTGGTGACCGACGGCTTCACCGGGAACATCCTGCTCAAGGCGATCGAGGGCGCGTACGCGATGGCCGGTGGTCCACCGACCAGCGGTCGGGCGCCCCGGGCCGCCACCCTGCTGGGGGTGGCCGGGACGGTGGTGGTCTGCCACGGCGCGGCCCGGGAGGACGATGTCGCCTCCGGCATCGCCCTCGCCGCCCACCTGCACCGACGGCGGGCCATCGCCACGATCGCCGGGCTGCTCGCGGACCATTCCAGCGCCGGACTGCTCGCCGGGCACGAGCGGGCCGGCTCGTCCACCGACCACGGACGCGGGTCATCCATCGACCGCGACGGCAAGGGGCCGTCCACCGGAACCGACCGAGACGACTGCCCGACCGACACCGAGGTAAGCGCATGACCAACGACAAGCGGCGCCGTGCTCCCGTCGGCCACCTGGAGGCGGCGTTCGGCGTCGCCCTGGACCCCGAGCTGCTGGAACGCGCACTGACCCACCGCTCGTACGCGTACGAGAACGGCGGACTGCCGACGAACGAGCGGTTGGAGTTCCTCGGCGACTCCGTCCTCGGTGTGGTCATCACCACGGCGCTCTTCCAAAACCATCCCGACCTGCCCGAGGGGCAGCTCGCCAAGCTCCGGGCCAGCGTGGTCAACATGCGGGCGCTGGCGGAGGTGGCGCGCGGCCTCGGCCCGTCGGGGCTCGGCGCGTACCTGCTGCTCGGCAAGGGCGAGGAGACCACCGGTGGCCGGGACAAGGCGAGCATCCTCGCCGACACCCTGGAGGCGCTGCTCGGCGCGATCTACCTCCAGTACGGGCTGGAGACCACCTCGATCGTGATCCACCGGCTGTTCGATCCGCTGATGGCGGAGTCGGCCGGCCGGGGGGCCGCGCTGGACTGGAAGACCAGCCTCCAGGAGTTGACCGCCTCGCTCGGTCTCGGGGTGCCGGAGTACCGGATCGACCACGCCGGCCCGGACCACCTGAAGACCTTCACCGCCTGGGTGGTGGTGGCCGGCAGCCGGTACGGCGGTGCGGAGGGGCGCAGCAAGAAGGAGGCCGAGCAGCGGGCGGCCGAGGCGGCCTGGCGGACGTTGTCCGAGCAGCTCGACGGTGGATCCGCCGATGGCCAGGCCGGCGATGGTCAGGCCGGCGATGGGCGGTCCGCCGATGGCCAGGCCGTCGAGGGGCGGACCGGGGCGCCGGATGCCGCGCAGCCGGCGGAGCCGGGCCTGCCCCGTGCCTGAGCTACCCGAGGTCGAGACGGTCCGGCAGGGCCTGGACCAGTGGGTCACCGGCCGCCAGATCAGTACCGTCGAGGTGCGCCACCCCCGGGCGGTACGCCGGCACCTGCCGGGCGGTGACCACTTCGCCGCCGTGCTCGCCGGCCGGACCGTGACCGGTGTCCGGCGCCGGGGAAAGTATCTCTGGCTGCCGCTGGACAGCGGGGACGCGATCATCGGCCACCTCGGCATGTCCGGTCAGCTGCTGCTCCAGCCGGCCGAGGCGGCCGACGAGGTGCACCTGCGTATCCGGTTCCGCTTCGCCGACGGCGGCCCGCAGCTGCGCTTCGTCGACCAGCGCACCTTCGGCGGGTTGTCGGTCTCCGAAAACGGGGCGGAACTGCCCCGGGAGATCGTGCACATCGCCCGGGACCCGATGGACCCGGACTTCTCCGACCAGGGCTTCGTCGCGGCGCTGCGCCGCCGACGGACCGAGGTCAAACGGGCCCTGCTCGACCAGACCCTGATCTCCGGGGTGGGCAACATCTACGCCGACGAGGCGCTGTGGCGGGCCAAGCTGCACGGCACCCGACCCACCGACGCGCTGACCGCCCCGGCGGCGACCCGGCTCCTCGGACACGTGCGGGACGTCCTCGGTGAGGCGATCGTCCAGGGCGGGACGAGTTTCGACGCCCTCTACGTCAACGTCAACGGCGAGAGCGGGTACTTCGACCGGTCGTTGAACGTCTACGGCCGGGAGGGCGAGCCGTGCCGGCGGTGCGGGGCGCCGATCCGGCGGGAAGCGTTCATGAACCGCTCGTCGTACAGCTGCCCGGGCTGCCAGCCCCGCCCCCGTCCGTAAGGAAGGGCCCCTTCTTATCGCTTTCGGTATAGGAAGGGGCCCCTCTTAACACCCCGGACCGTCAGTACGCGCAGGGCGCCCGCCAGGCGTCCAGCGTCCGCTGCTTGCGCATCGAGGCGAAGCCGTAGCCGACCGTGGTGACGCAGAAGTCGGCGGTGCTGCCCGCGTACTCGACGTGCAGCACCGGCTTGCCGGCCTCGGTGAAGGGCAGCAGCCGGTCGCACTGGCGCAGCCGTACGCACTCCTCGTTGACCGCGAAGTCGAAGTCCGGGGCCAGCGCGGCGACCTGCCCCACGTTGTTCACCAGGCCGGGGGAGAGGGCCAGCGAACGGGCCAGTTCGGCGAGCCGCCGGTTGAACCGGAGCTGCGCGTCGAAGTCCAGTGGGAACCCGGAACGGTGGGCGTACCCGTCGACGGCGGTGAACGCCACCGCCTCGAACCGTTTGCCCCGGCACAGCCGCAGCCGGTCGGCGAGTACCGGCTCCAGCACGTCCCACTGCCGCACGTCCAGCCAGGTGCCGCCGCGCGGCGCGCCGCTGCGCCCCCGGACGGGGGTGGGGAAGCGGGCCGCGTCCACGTCCTGGTCGGTGAACGAACCGGCGCTGACCAGGCAGATCAGGCGCCGTCCCCGGGACCGCAGTTCGGTGGTCTCGGCGGCGGTGGTCCGGACCGGGTCGAGCAGGAAGACGTCGGCTTCGACGGTGACGTCGAGCGGGCCGCTGAGCTGCCACTGCCAGGGCTGCGGCCGGGTGACGCCGCCCGGCCACGGTTCGGGTACCACCGGACGGGGCGGCTCGCTGCGGCATCCGACCAGGGCACCGGCCAGGAGTACCACCGTGAGCAGCACCGGTGCCGCCCGGTGCCGCCCGTTGGTGTCCCACCGTGACCGGCTCCGCATCGGCAGCTCCCGGGGCCACGGACGTCCCCCGTCCGTCCGATCGGGCCCGCCGCCGGCAGCCGGTGTCCCCGGCCCGACCGGTGGCCGCCGGCGCGGTCGTCGTCGGCACCACCCGGCACCGTGACCACCTGTGCGGCCGGACGCGCCCTCACCGGCTCAACGAGTACGCCCACCGGAACGACTCGTTGATCATGAAGTTATCGCCGTTCGCGTCGGCGTGTCGCGACAATAACTTCATGATCAACGGTCGGGGTGGGCTTAACGGTCGGGGTGGGCTTAACGGTCGGGGTGGGCTTAACGGTCGGGGTGGGCTCAACGGCGGGGTGGGCTCAACAGTCGGGGTGGGCTCAGTAGCTGGGGTGGTCCGGGTTGGCCGGACCGGGCGGGGCAGCCCAACCGGGTGACCCGGTCAGGCCCGGGAGCCGAAGACCTGGGTCCAGTAGAGCCGGCCGCCGCCGGTGGCCACGCCGACGCCGATCGCCTTGGCGTCACAGTTGAGGATGTTGGCGCGGTGCCCGGGGCTGTTCATCCAGCCCTCCATCACCGCAGCCGCCGTCTCGTACCCCATCGCCACGTTCTCGCCGATCGGGTACTGGTACCCGGCCCGCTTGGCGCGCTGCACGAAGTCGCTGCCGTCGCTGCCGGTGTGCGACATCTGCTGCCGCGCGGCCTGGTCGTCGCTGTGCAGTTGGGCGGCGGTGGCCAGGTTGGCGTTGATCGTGACCGCGCCGCAGCCCGCCTTGGCCCGTTCCTGGTTGACCAGCGTGACGACCTGCTGTTCGACGCTGCTGGTGCCGGTGTTGCCGGCGGGCGCCTGGGTGCGGCTCGGCGCGGGGGATGCGGTCCGCTTGATACTGCGCGTCGGTGCCTTCGCCCGTACCGGGGTCGGGCTGGGCTTCGCCGTGGGGCTGGGCGAGGCGTTCGGGCTGGTCGTGGCCGACGGCGTACCCGTCGGGTCGCCTGCGGTGTCGGCCGCCCCCGTGGAGGCCGACCCACCATCGACCGGCAGCCCACCGGCCCCCTCGGCGACCAGGGGCTGCTGCCCTTCGTTGCCGGTCGGCAGGAACGCGACCCCGGCGCCCACCATCACGGCCAGGGCCACCACGGCGGCGGCTCCGGCGGCCAGCGTGGGCCGGGGGAGACGGCGTCCCGACCGGCGCCGGGCGTCGGCGGTACGGTGCGCGACCGGTGCGCCGGACGTGGCCCCGGTCCAGCCGGTGGTCCCCCTTACCCGGTCATCGTGGAACACCTCGTCCCGGCTCGGCGTCCGTTCGTGGCGGTACCCGTCCGCCCCATGCCGGTATCCGTCCGACTGCTGGTGGTATCCGTCCGCCACGTACGGGTACCCGTCGGACTCGTACCGGTACCCGTCGGTCGGGTACCGATCCGCATCGGGCTCGTACCGGTATCCGTCGGTCGGGTACCGATCCGCATCGGGCTCATACCGGTATCCGTCGGGATTGGCGTGGTACGCCTCCGGGTGACCCGGGTGGGGAAGACCGGACGGGAGGGTGTCGTCCCCGCCCGAGGGCCCGGTGCGGTGCGGGTCGACCGGGCCGGGAAGGCTGGCGTACGCCGCCGAGCCGTACGACTGGTAACCGTCCCAGTCGGGGTAGGCGGGGGAGGGCTGTCCGGACGACCGGTGCGGCGGTTCCCCGGTCGGTGGGACGGGACGCTGCGCGCCCTCCTGGTCGAGCGGATCGTTCCAGCCGTGCACGCGGATGCCTCCACAGGTTCGCTGGTCTGAGTCGCTGCGACGCTACGTGCGGCGTTCGACCGGGAGCAACGTGGCTAAGAAAGAGTTAAGGCGAACGTGAGGATTCTTCTCTCAGTTCGACCGTACCGCCCGGGTTAGACTCCGCTCGTCCGAACAGCGTCATGTTCGTGCCTGGTGGGCGACCCGGTGAGCCGGACCGGTCGACGTGGAGATGATCTACGGCCTGGGAAAACTTGACGCCGATGGCTTCTGGCCGCAATATATAGGTGTCGCCAGTCGCGCCCGTTCATGCCCGCGTTTGCTGCGGGTTGATAGTCGCGAGGTTTCGGGCGCGCGTTGGCCGGCCTTTCCGGCAGCGCATCACAAGGAGACAAAATGGCTAAGGCCCTGTACGGCCACGTCGGCGCGGCGCCAGACCGGCGTCTGCTTGACGAGGTCACCCGACTGCGTTCACGGGTACAGGCACTGGAGTTCGAGATCACGCGGCTGCGTGCCGAGAATGATCGGCTCGCGGCGGCGGCAGCCGAGGCGGACGACCTGCTCCGGCTCGCCGAGCCCGCGCTGACCTGATCTCCCGGGCGCCGGTCCGGCCGGCGCCCGCCGCCTGTACAACTCGATCGCACCACACCAATCGCGCGCCGACACCTTGAGTGACGGCGCGCAGTTGTATCTGCATCCAACCGCGCCGATGGTGCAGTTCCGGCCCGGACCAATGATATGAAAAGCCGTAATTCCTGGTTGCTTTCTGCAAGATCGCCGAGAGTGGGTGGGCTGGTCGGGAGGGTCGCGTAACCGACCGGGCCGGACCGGGCGTTAGTCTGCGGATTGACCAGGGCCTGGTAGAGCAGGCCCCAGGGCCTGGGCAAGCAGGCCCCGGCCCCCGGCACAGGATCGAGACGGTGCACCTCAAGAGCCTGACGGTGAAGGGTTTCAAATCCTTCGCCTCCGCGACGACGCTCAAGCTTGAGCCCGGGATCACCTGCGTGGTCGGCCCGAACGGCTCGGGCAAGTCCAACGTCGTCGACGCCATCGCCTGGGTCCTCGGTGAGCAGGGCGCCAAGGCACTGCGCGGCGGCAAGATGGAGGACGTCATCTTCGCCGGTACCGCCGGCCGGGCCCCGCTGGGCCGCGCCGAGGTCACCCTCACCATCGACAACACCGACGGTGCCCTGCCCATCGACTACACCGAGGTATCGATCACCCGGCGGATGTTCCGCTCCGGGGAGAGCGAATACGAGATCAACGGGGACTCCTGCCGGCTGCTCGACATCCAGGAACTCCTCTCCGACTCCGGCATCGGCCGGGAGATGCACGTCATCGTCGGACAGGGCCGGTTGGACGCCGTCCTGCACGCCAAACCGGAGGACCGGCGGGCGTTCATCGAGGAGGCGGCCGGCGTCCTCAAGCATCGCAAGCGCAAGGAGAAGGCCCTGCGCAAGCTCGACGCGATGCAGACCAACCTCAACCGGCTCACCGACCTCACCGCCGAACTGCGCCGCCAGCTCAAGCCGCTCGGCCGGCAGGCCGAGGTGGCCCGGCGCGCCGCCGGCATCCAGGCCAACCTGCGGGACGCCCGGCTCCGGCTGCTCGCCGACGACCTGCACACCCTGCGCGCCACCCTGGACAAGGAGATCGCCGACGAGACCGCGCTGCGCGAACGGCGCGAACAGGTCGACGCCGAGTACACCGAGGTGCAGCACCGCCTCGGCGAACTGGAGGCGGCGCTGGCCGAGGACGCCCCGCTGCTCGCCGCCGCCCAGGACACCTGGTACAAGCTCTCCGCGCTGACCGAACGCTTCCGCTCCACCGAGCAACTGGCCCGGGAACGGTTGCGGCACCTGAGCGCCACACCCGAGGACGAACGGACCGGCCGTGATCCGGACCAGCTCGCCGCCGAGGCCGAACGGGTCCGGGAGCAGGAGGAGGAGCTGCGCGCCGCGCTCACCGACGACCAGGTACGTCTGGCCGAGGCGGTCGAGCAGCGACAGGAACTGGAACGCCAGCTCGCCGCCGCCGAGCGGGCCCTGGTCGCCGCCGCGAAGGCCGCCGCCGATCGGCGGGAGGGGCTGGCCCGGCTCACCGGACAGGTCAACTCGGCACGGGCCCGCACCACCAGCGCGGGCGAGGAGATCGAGCGGCTCGCCGCGGCGTACGCCGACGCGCTGGGCCGGGCCGAGCGGGCCCAGGCCGACCTGGACGCGGTCGCCGAGCAGTCCACCGAGGCGGACCGGGACAACGCCGAACTGGACGCCCGGCACGCCGAGGCGGTCACCGCCCAGGAACAGGCCGCCGCGCAGGTACGGGCGCTGTCCGACGCCGAGCGGAAGGCGGAGAAGGACGCGGCCACCTGGAGGGCCCGTGAGGAGGCGCTGGCCATGGGGCTGCGCCGGGCCGACGGTGCCGGGGCGCTGCTGGCGAAGGCGGACCAGGTGCCGGGCCTGCTCGGCGGGCTGGCCAGCCTGCTCACCGTGGCGCCCGGCCACGAGGCGGCCCTTGCCGCCGCGCTCGGTACGCTCGCCGACGCGGTCGCGGTCACCGGGATCGACGAGGCCGCCGAGGCGATGCGTTTCCTGAAGATCTCCGACGCCGGGCGGGCCGCCATCCTGGTCGGTGGTCCGGCCGGGCCGGGCATGCAGGGTTCCGTCGACGCGCTGCGGCCCCGGCTGCCCGAGGGCGCGAAGTGGGCACCGGACCTGGTCGGCTGCCGCGACGACCTGCGCCCTTCGGTGCACCGGGCGCTGCGGGACGTGGTACTCGTCGACGATCTGGCAGCGGCGACCGCGCTGGTCGGCGCGAATCCGGAGCTGCGCGCGGTCACCCCGGACGGCGACGTGGTCGGCGCCTATGCGGCGGCCGGTGGCTCGGCCAAGGCGCCCAGCTTCATCGAGGTGCAGGCGGCCGTCGAGGAGGCCCGCGCCAACCGGACCGCCGCCGAGCAGGCCATCGCCGAGCTGCGGGACCAGCTCGCCGAGGCCCGCGCCGAGGTCGTCGGGCGCAAGGAGGCGGTGGCGGTGGCCGCCACCGCCAAGCGGGAGGCCGAGGGGCAGCGCAACGCCGCCGCCCGCCGACTGGCCGAGCTCGGCGCCGCCGCCCGCTCCGCCCGGGCCGAGACCGAACGGCTCGGTGCCTCCCGGGACCGGGCCGAGCAGGCCCGCGAGCAGGACCTGATGAAGCTCGCCGAGCTGGAGGAGCGGCTCAAGCTCGCCGAGGACACCCCGACCGAGGATGAGCCCTCCACCTCCGAGCGCGACCAGCTCGCCGCGATGGTGCCCCGGGCCCGGCAGAACGAGATGGAGGTCCGGCTCGCGGTCCGGACCGCCGAGGAACGGGTCGCCGCGATCGCCGGCCGGGCCGACTCCCTGATGCGCCAGGCCACCGCCGAGCGGGCCGCCCGGGAACGGGCCGCCGCCCGGCGGGCCGCCCGGATCCGGGGCGCCGGCATCGCCCGCGCCGTCGAGGCCGGCGCCCGCGAGGCGCTGGTCCGGCTCCGGGTCTCCCTGGCCCGGGCCGAGGAGCACCGGGACGCGGTGGCCCGCGAGCGGTCCGCGCGCGAGGCCGAGTTGCACGAGGTACGCGCCGCCGCGAAGCGCCTCGGCGCCGACCTGGAACGGCTCACCAGCCAGGTACACCGCGACGAGGTGGCCCGCGCCGAACAGCGGATGCGGATCGAGCAGCTGGAGGCGAAGGCGGCCGAGGACTTCGCACTGGACGTGGAGACCCTGATCGCCGAGTACGGCCCGCAGCAGCTCGTGCCGCCCACCCAGGCGGACGTGGCGGCGGCCGAGCGGGACGGCCAGCCGGTCCCGGAGCCGGTCCGGTACGAGCGGGCGGCACAGGAGAAGCGGGCCGCCAAGGCGGAACGCGAGCTGGCCATGCTCGGCAAGGTCAACCCGCTGGCGCTGGAGGAGTTCGCCGCCCTGGAGGAACGGTTCAAGTTCCTCTCCGAGCAGCTGGAGGACCTCAAGGCCACCCGACGGGACCTGCTCACCGTGGTCAAGGACGTCGACGACCGGATCCTGGAGGTCTTCGCCAGCGCGTTCGCCGACACCGCCAAGGAGTTCGAGCAGGTCTTCACGGTGCTCTTTCCCGGCGGCGAGGGGCGGCTGGTGCTCACCGACCCGGACGACCTGCTCACCACCGGCGTCGAGGTGGAGGCCCGTCCGCCGGGCAAGAAGATCAAGCGGCTCTCGCTGCTCTCCGGCGGGGAACGTTCGCTGACCGCGGTGGCGATGCTGGTGGCGATCTTCCGGGCCCGACCCAGCCCGTTCTACATCATGGACGAGGTGGAGGCGGCGCTCGACGACGTCAACCTCGGCCGGCTGATCACCCTGATGGCCCAGCTCCGGGAGAAGAGCCAGCTCATCATCATCACGCACCAGAAGCGGACGATGGAGGTGGCCGACGCGCTCTACGGCGTGACCATGCGCAGCGGCGTCACCCAGGTGATCAGCCAGCGGCTCAACCGGAGCGAGGAAGACTAGACCCAACGCCGTTCAGTTAGGGGCGTGGCTGGTTCGTCAAGGGCCGGTGGTGAGGATGTCGATGCTGGTGGTGGCCTTGT
>NZ_JBAKHU010000020.1:0-104942 GCF_036906895.1 Micromonospora sp. CPCC 206060 | reverse complement strand
CCCGTCGGCATCCACGACCGCTTCTTCGACATCGGCGGCGACAGCATCCGCGCCATCCGCGTCGTGGGGAGCCTGCGCAGCCAGGGGATCAATCTCACCGTCGCGGACCTCTTCGCCCACCAGACCGTCGCGGACCTCGCCCGGCTCGCCGACGCGGGTACCGCCGCGACCGGGGAGGCGACCGAACTGGTCGGTCGGTTCGCGTTGATCTCCGACACCGACCGGGCCCGCCTGCCCGAGGGCGTGGTCGACGCGTACCCGCTGTCCCAGGGCCAGGCCGGCATGGTCTACGAGCAGCTCGCCCACCCCGACGCGCCGCTCTATCAGAACGTCAGCACCTACCGGGTACGGCACCGCGAGTCGTTCTCCCTGGACGCGTTGCGCCGGGCCGGTGCGCTGGTCATCGCGCGGCACGAGATCCTGCGTACCGCGTTCGAGTTGAGCCGGTTCAGCGAGCCGCTGCAACTGGTCCACGCCGACGCGGAACTCGCCATCGACTGCGACGACCTGCGCGGCCGGGACCACGCCGAGCAGCAGGCCATCGTGGACGGGTGCAACGCGCAGGCCCGCCGGGCGCCGTTCGACCTGACCCGGGCCCCGCTGCTGCGCTACCAGGTACACGTGATCAGCGACGAGGAATGGTGGCTGACCCACATCGAGTGTCACGCCATCCTGGACGGTTGGAGTCACACCTTCACCGTCGCCGAGTTGCTCGACTGCTACGAGAAGCTGCGGATCGGCAAGGAGCCGGACCTGCCGCCGCTGCCCGAGGTGCGGTTCGCCGACTTCATCGCGCTGGAGCGCCGGGCAATCGAGGCCGGCGACGACCGCCGGTTCTGGTGGGAACGGATCCGCGACCGGGACCGGTTGGAGATCCCCGAGACCTGGGCCACCGACGACCCCGACGAGTACGCCTCGATCATCCACGTGCCGTACGACGACATCGAGCCGCAGCTACGCCGGCTCGCCTCGCTGGCCGGTACCTCGCTCAAGAGCGTGCTGTTCACCGCCCACCTCAAGGCGATGAGCATCGTCACCGGCCAGCAACGCTTCTACAGTGGACTGATCTGCAACGGCCGCCCGGAACGGGAACGGGCCGACGAGGTCTTCGGCATGCACCTGAACTCGGTGCCGTTCACCCCGGATCTGACCGCCGGTACCTGGCGGGAGCTGGTCCGGTCGACCTTCGCCGGTGAGGTGCAACTCTGGCCGCACCGCCGCTACCCGATGCCGCTGATGCACCGCGAGTGGGGCCAGCCGTCGGTGCCCTTCATCGAGGTCGCCTTCGGGTACCTGGACTTCCACATGCTCGACCCGGACGACCTCGCGGTCGACATGGTGGTCGACTACAGCCCCAGCGACCTGGCCCTGGAGGTGTGGACCTTCCCCGGCGAGGTACGCCTCGGTGCCCGGCCGGGCCGGATCAGCCGGGCCCGGCTGGAGTTGGTGGCCCGTACCCACCGGCACGTGCTGGCCGCGATGGCCGCCGACCCGGACGGCGACGCCCGGTGGCTGACCCTGCCGCCGGCCGACCGGGACGAGGTGCTGCGCCGGTGGAACGACACCACGCGGGAGTTCCCGACCGGTGAGCGGCTGCACGACCTGTTCGCGCAGCAGGTGGCGCGGACCCCGCAGGCGACCGCGCTGCGCCGGGGCGACGACACGGTCAGCTACGCCGCGCTCGACGAGCACGCCAACCGGATCGCCCACCGGCTGACCGCCCTCGGTGCCGGCCCGGAGCGGGTGGTCGGCCTGTACCTGGGCCGGACCCCGGAACTGATCGCGGCGATCTGGGGCGTGCTCCGGGCCGGCGGCGCGTTCCTGCCGATCGATCCGGAGTACCCGACCGACCGGGTCCGGCACATGCTCGCCGACGCCGGGGTGTCCGTGCTGCTCACCGCCGGGGAGTTCCGGGCCGGCCTACCCGCCGGGCTCGACGTGGCGGTGGAGCTGGTGGAGCCGGTGACCGAGGTCCCGGCGACCACGCCGGACCCGCAGGTACCCGTCGACCCGGACAACCTGGCCTACGTCATCTACACCTCCGGCTCGACCGGCCGGCCCAAGGGCGTCGCCGCCACCCACCGGGGCGTGGTCAACCTGCGCCACGCCCAGCGGGAACACCTGGACATCCGGCCGGGCGACCACATCCTCCAGTTCTTCTCGCCCAGCTTCGACGCGTCGATCTGGGAGATGGTGATGGCGTTGACCAACGACGCCGTGCTGGTGCTGCCACCGCCCGGTGCCGACGCCACCGACCTGAGCCGGCAGGCCCCGCTGGTCACCCACCTGACCCTGCCGCCGTCCATGCTGGAGCGGCTCTCCCCGGCCGACTTCCCCCGGCTGCGGATGCTGATGTCCGGCGGTGAGGCGTGCCCCGCCGACCTGCCGGCGAAGTGGGTCGGACACACCACCTTCCTCAACGGCTACGGCCCGACCGAGACGTCGATCGCCGCGCTGCTCACCCCGGTACCGGCGGACGCCCCGCCCGGTTCGCCGCCGATCGGCCACCCGATCGCCAACTACCAGGCGTACGTCCTCGACGCGGACCTGCGGCCGGTACCGGTCGGCGCCAAGGGGGAGCTGTACCTGGGCGGCACCGGCATCACCCGGGGCTACCTGAACCGGCCCGCCCTGACCGCCGAGCGCTTCCTGCCCGACCCGTACGGCGCGCCCGGTGGCCGGCTCTACCGCACGGGTGACGTGGTGCACCGCAACGCCGACGGTTCGGTGCAGTACCTGGCCCGCCAGGACCACCAGGTGAAGGTCCGGGGCTACCGGATCGAACCGGGCGAGATCGAGCACGCCCTGGCCAGCCACCCCGGGGTCAACGGGGTGCTGGTGACCGCCCGGCGGGGTACCTCCGGGGACGCGGTCCTGGTCGCCTACCTGCGCACCGGCGCCGACGGACAGCCGGTACCGACCGCCGAACTCCGCGCCCACCTGCGCCAGCAGCTACCGGACTACATGGTGCCGGCGCACTTCGTGACCGTGGCGGAGTTCCCGCTCAACCCGTCCGGCAAGATCGACCGGGCCGCCCTACCGGCGCCGGACGGCAGCCGCCCGGAGTCCGACCGGGAGTACGTACCGCCGCGTACCCCGACCGAGCTGGCGGTGGCCGAGGCGTGGCGGGAGGCGCTCGGGGTACGCCAGGTCGGCGCGTACGACGACTTCTTCGACCTCGGCGGGCACTCGCTGGCCATGATGCGGGTCATCGCCGCCCTGCGGGAGCGGCACCAGCTCACCCTGACCTTCCGGTCGTTCGTGGAGCACCGCACGGTGGCCGCCCTGGCGGCGGCGCTCGCCCCCGACGGGGACGGGCCCGAGCCGGGCCGGTCGATGATGTGGATCCGCCGCACCGGCGACCGGGTACCGCTGTTCTGCGTGCATCCCGGCGGCGGCAGCGCCCACTGGTACGTGCGGCTGGCCGAGTACCTGCCCGCCGACCAGCCGGTGGCCGCCTTCGAGTGGCCCGGACCGCACCCCGACGACAGCGGGTCACCGACCGCCGAGCAGATGGCCGAGCGGTACCTCGCCGAACTGCGACAGGCCCGCCCGCACGGGCCGTACCGGTTGTTCAGCTGGTGCGGCGGCAGTGGCATCGCGGCGGAGATGGCCCACCGGCTGCGTGCGGCCGGCGAGGAGGTGCTCTTCGTCCTGCTCGACCCGGCCGTCGACCTGCACGACCGGCCGGATGCCTGGAACGAGCTGGCCCTGATCCGCCGCTGCGGCGAGCTGCTCGACGTACTGGCCACCGAGCCGGCCGGCGCGGACCTGCCGGCCGCCCGGGCCGAGGCGCTGCGGCTGCTGGACCACCTGGTCGACGACGTCGACCCGGAAACCGGCATCACCCTGCCGGAGCGGGGTGCCGGTGAGGTCTGGCCGGGCGCGGTACGGATCTGGCGGGAGGTCATGGAACTGGACCTCGCCTACCGGCACCGGCCGGTACCCGGGGGCCTGCACCTGGTGGTCAGTGACGAACTGGCCCGGGGCGAGCACGAGGTGGCCGAGGGGCAGAGCTTCGACGAGTACCTGGGCCGGTGGCGGGAGCTGACCGGTGCCGGGGTGACCGTGCACCGGATCCCCGGCGACCACTTCTCCGTCATGCGGCCCCCGCACATCGCCCGTCTGACCGGCCTGCTCGACCGCCTGCTGGCCGGCGACGAGGCAACTGACCACGACGCAACCACGACCGAGGGGACCGCAGACCGATGAGCATGCTGGTGGACGAGACGGTACCGCCGCACCAGGCGGCCTACGACTTCTCCCTGTTCGAGGAGATGGAGTCGGAGGTCCGCTACTACTGCCGCAAGTTCCCGGTGGTGTTCGGCCGGGCCCGCGGCGCCGAGCTGTACGCCGAGGACGGCCGGATGTTCACCGACTTCTTCTGCGGCGCCGGCACCCTGAACTACGGCCACAACCACCCGTACCTCAAGCGCCGGCTCACCGAGTACCTCGCCGACGACGGCGTGATGCACGGCCTGGACATGTACACCGTGGCGAAGCGGACCTTCCTGCACCGGCTCCGGGAACACGTGCTGGCCCCCCGGGGACTGGACCACAAGGTGCAGTTCTGCGGGCCGACCGGTACCGACGCGGTGGAGGCCGCCTTGAAGGTGGCCCGCAAGGCCACCGGCCGGCGCGGCATCGTCTCCTTCACCGGGGCGTACCACGGCATGTCCCGGGGGTCGCTGGCGGTCACCGGCAGCCGCCGGGCCCGCGCCGCCGGGCAGGCCGGCACGGCGGACGTGACGTTCGTGCCGTACGAGGACGGCCCGGCGGGACCGTTCGACTCGATCGGCTACCTGGAGCGGATGCTGGCCGACCCGTCGTCGGGGATGGACATCCCGGCCGCGGTCATCGTCGAACCGTTGCAGATGGAGGGCGGGGTGTACCCGGCCTCGGCCGACTGGCTGCGCCGGTTGCGTGAGCTGACCACCCGGTACGGCATCCTGCTGATCTTCGACGAGATCCAGTCCGGGTGCGGCCGGACCGGCACGTTCTTCTGCTTCGAGCACGCCGGGGTGGTGCCGGACATCATCACCCTGTCCAAATCGATCGGCGGGTACGGGCTGCCGCTGTCGATGGTGCTGTTCCGCCCCGAACTCGACGTCTGGTCGCCGGGGGAGCACACCGGCACCTTCCGGGGCAACCAGCTCGCCTTCGTCGCCGGCGCCGCCGCCTGCGAACTCTGGGGCCAGGACGGCTTCCGCACCACCGCCGCGGTCGCCGCCCGGCGGCTGGAGCGCTTCGGCACCGACCTGCGCGGGACCGACCCGGCCCTGGTCGTCCGGGGACTGGGCATGGTCCTCGGCATCGACTTCGGGGCGGCCGGCGGCGCCGAGCGGGCGGACCGCATCCAGCGGCGCTGCTTCGACGCCGGGCTGATCGTCGAACTCTGCGGCCGGGCCGACGAGGTGGTCAAGGTGATGCCGCCGCTCACCATCGACCTCGCCCGGCTGGAGCGGGGGCTCACCCTGCTGCACCAGGCCATCCAGGCCAGCTGACACCGCCGTGACAAATCTCCGTGAGGTGAGTGGGACATGACAGTTGAGCAGGGTCCACAACCGCGACGCATCTCCATCTTCGACTCCACCCTGCGCGACGGGGAGCAGGCACCCGGCAACGCGATGACCCCCGAGCAGAAGCTGGAGATCGCCCTCGCCCTGGAGGCGATCGGGGTCGACGTGATCGAGACCGGCTTCCCCAGCTCGTCGCCGAGTGACTTCAAGGCCACCCGGCTGATCGCCGAGTCGCTGACCACCGCCCGGTTCGCCACCCTGAACCGGGCCGACCCGGCCGACATCAGCCTCGCCGCCGAGGCCGGCGGTGTCGGCCCGAACCACCAGTTGCAGCTGATGGCCACCGGCAGCGACATCCACCTGGAACACAAGCGTGGGCTGACCCGCGCCGAGGGCATCCGGGAGATCGTGGAGAGCTTCCGGTTCGCCCGTAGCCTCGGCTTCCACACGGTCAGCCTGGCCATCGAGGACGCCAGCCGGGGCGGCGAGGCGTACCTGCGTCCGCTGATCGAGGCGGGTGTCGCCGAGGGCGCCGACACGGTGGTCATCGCCGACACCACCGGGTGCCTGATCCCCGCCGAGTACGGGGACCTGATCGCCCGGGTCCGCTCCTGGATCCCCGACGACATCGTGCTCTCCTGCCACTGCCACCACGACATGGGCCTCTCCCTGGCCAACGCGCTGGCCGGGATCGCCGCCGGTGCCGACGAGGTGCAGGTGACCCTGGCCGGGATCGGGGAACGCTCCGGCAACACCCCGCTGGAGGAGCTGGCCGTGGTACTGGCGTACAAGGGCGAGCAGCTCGGTGCCACCAGCACCGTCCACGCCGACCGGCTCTACCCGGCCTTCCGGCTGCTCTGCGGGTTCATCGGGCTCACCCCGCCCCGAAACAAGGCGATCTTCGGGGACAACGCCTTCGCCACCCAGGCCGGCATCCACCAGGCCGGCATGCTGCGCGCCCCGATCACCTACGAGTACGTCGAACCGCACCGCTTCGGCCGGGAACGGCTGCTGCTGGTCGGGCGGCACTCCGGGCGCAACGTGGTCCGGCACGTCATCGAGCAGGCCGGCGTACCGGTCGACGAGGCGCTGGTGGAGCACCTCTACGAGGACTACGTGGCCAACCGGACCAACGGGGAGTGCGTCTCCACCGACGACCTGCGGCACCTGGTGCTGGCCAAGGCCGCCGCCGGGAACCCGGCCGGCCCGACGTCCGGTCCGGCGGTGGCCTGATGGGCGGCCGTACCCTGGTCGAGAAGGTCTGGGACGACCACCTGGTGCACCGGGCCGACGGCGAGCCGGACCTGCTCTACGTCGACCTGCACCTGGTGCACGAGGCAAGTTCCCCGCAGGCCTTCGACGGGCTGCGGCAGACCGGCCGGCGGGTCCGCCGCCCCGACCTGACCCTCGCCGTCGAGGACCACAACGTCCCCACCGACAGCCTGCTGATCCGCGACCCGATGGGCCGGGCCCAGGTCGAGCAGCTCGCCACCAACTGTGCCGAGTACGGCATCGAACACCTCCGGCACGGCACCGCCCACCAGGGCGTGGTGCACGTGGTCGCCCCGGAACTGGGCCTGGTGCAGCCCGGCATGACGGTGATCTGCGGGGACAGCCACACCTCCACCCACGGCGCCTTCGGTGCGCTGGCCTTCGGGGTCGGCACCAGCGACGTGGAACACGTACTGGCCACCCAGACCCTGCCGATGCGCCGGCCGAGGACCATGGCGGTGGACTTCGTCGGCCGGCCGTCGGCCGACGTCACCGCCAAGGACCTGATCCTCGCCGTCATCGCGCGGATCGGCGCGAACGGCGCCCACGGCCACGCCCTGCAGTACCGGGGTGAGGCGGTGACCGCCCTGTCCATGGCCGGCCGGATGACCATGTGCAACATGAGCGTGGAGGCCGGCGCCCGGGTCGGGGTGATCGCCCCGGACGAGACCACCTTCGCCTACCTGGCCGACCGGCCGGCCCACCCCACCGGCGCCGCCTGGGACGATGCCGTCGCCTGGTGGCGGACCCTGCGCAGCGACCCCGACGCGGTCTTCGACCGGACCGTCGACATCGACGTCACCGCGCTCACCCCGTTCGTCAGCTGGGGCACCAACCCGGGCCAGTCGGTGCCGCTCGGTGCCGCCGTACCCGACCCGGCGTCCTTCACCGACCCGGGGCAGCGGTCCGCCGCCGAACGCGCCCTGGACTACATGGGGCTGGCCCCGCACACCCCGATGCGCGACATCGGCATCGACACGGTCTTCCTCGGTTCCTGCACCAACGGCCGGCTGGACGACCTGCGCGCCGCCGCCGAGGTGCTCCGGGACCGCAGGGTCGACCCCCAGGTCCGGATGCTGGTGGTGCCTGGATCGATGGACGTGCGCCGCCGGGCCGAGGCGGAGGGGCTGCACGAGGTCTTCCAGCGGGCCGGTGCCGAGTGGCGGCTTCCCGGCTGCTCGATGTGCATGGGCATGAACGCCGACCGGGCGCAGGGCAGCGAGCGGATCGCCTCCACCTCCAACCGCAACTACGAGGGCCGCCAGGGGGACCGGGCCCGTACCCACCTGGTGTCACCCGCCGTCGCCGCGGCCACCGCCGTCGCCGGCCGGCTGGCCGCCCCCAGTGAGCTTTAGGAGCAACCGATGCGAGCAGTGAGCGAACACACCGGCCGGGGGGTCGCGCTGCGCCGGGACGACGTCGACACCGACCAGATCATCCCGGCGGAGTTCTGCAAGCGGCTGACCAAGAGCGGGTACGCCGACACCCTTTTCGCCAACTGGTTCACCGACCCGGAGTTCGTGCTCAACCAGCCGGCGCGGGCCGGCGCCTCGGTCCTGGTCGCCGGGCACAACTTCGGTACCGGCAGCTCCCGCGAACACGCCGTGTGGGCGCTGCGGGACTGGGGCTTCCGGGCGGTCATCGCCACCAGCTTCGGCGACATCTTCCTCCGTAACGCCTGGAAGAACGGGCTGCTCGCGGTGGTCCTGCCGGAACCGGCGGTGGCCGACCTGGCCGACGGGTGCGACGCCGACCCCGGCTTCACGGTCACCGTCGACGTGGTGCACACCGAGGTACGCGCCGGCGGGTCGCGCTGGCCGTTCGAGGTGGACGAGCGGGCCCGCTGGTTGCTGCTCAACGGGCTCGACGACATCGGCCTGACCCTGGGCCGGGACGAGGCGATCAGCGCCTACGAGCGCGATCGCCGGCCCTGGCTGCCGACGCTGCGCCGGGGCATGTTCTCCACGGCCGCGACCGTGGGGGGCCGGCGGTGACCGCGCCGGTGGGTACCGCCGGACGGTTCGGCGCGGCCCGGACCCGCGACCTGGCCGGCAGTGCCCTGGTACGGCTGCTGGTGCTGGCCCGGCAGCGGCAGGCCATCGACCTCGCGGTGGGCACCCCCGGCTTCCCGCACACCCCGCCCGCCATGATCTCCGAGGCGGTGGCCGCGCTGCGGGGCGGGCACAACCAGTACGCCGACCCGAGCGGCGACGCGACGCTGCGCGCCCGGATCGCCGCCTCCTTCCCCTCCCCGGCCGACCCGGACACCGAGATCACCGTCACCGCCGGGGGCACCGAGGCGCTCGGGGTCGCGATGCTCGCCGCCGTCGACCCCGGTGACGAGGTGGTGCTCCTCGAACCGTTCTACGAGAACTTCCGCAACGCCGTGGCGGTGGCCGGCGGAGTGCCCCGGTTCGTGCCGCTGCGCACCCCCGACTGGCGGTACGACCCGGCGGAACTGGCCGCCGCGTTCGGTCCGCGTACCCGCGCGGTCATCCTCAACTCGCCCAGCAACCCGACCGGTCGGGTCCTCGACGCGGACGAACTGGCCGGCATCGCCGAGCTGTGCCAGCGCTGGGACGTCACGGTCATCTCCGACGAGGTCTACGCCAACCTGGTCTTCGACGGCCGGCGGCACCTGTCCGTCGCCGACGTACCCGGGCTCGCCGAGCGCAGCATCGTCATCGGCTCGCTCTCCAAGAGCCACGCGGTCAGCGGCTGGCGGATGGGCTACCTGCGCGCCAACCCGGACTACACGCGGGTGCTGCGCCGGGTGCACGAGGTCACCACCAACGGCACCGCCGCTCCGCTCCAGGTCGCCACCGCCCGGGCCGGGCTGCTCGACGGTGCCTCCTGGCAGCCGGTACCCGAACTGGCCGCCCGCCGGGACCTGGCCCAGGACCTGCTGTCCGGGCTCGGCCTGACCTTCCATCCGGCCGAGGGGGGCTGCTTCCTCTTCGCCGACATCAGCCCGGTCACCGACAGCGACAGCGCCTCCTTCGTCGAACGGGTCCTGGTGGAGTCCGGGGTGCTGCTGGTACCCGGCTTCCCGTTCTTCACCGACCGGGCCCGGGGGGACCGGTTCATCCGGGTCGCCTTCAACCGTCCCCGGGAGACCCTGCTCGCTGCGGCGGAGCAGCTGACCGCCCGGTTCGCGCCCGCCGTCACCCGACCCTGACCCGGAGGAGACCCGTGCCCACCATCACCGTCATCCCGGGCGACGGCATCGGCCCCGAGGTGACCCGGGAGGCCGTCGCCATCCTCGACACGCTCGGTCTCGGCCTCACCTTCGACGTCCTCGACCACGTCAACGCCGGACGTTTCCTGGCCACCGGGACGGCACTGACCGACGACGACGTCACCCGGGTCCGCGACAGCGCGGCCACCCTGCTCGGCGCGGTCGGCAACCCCCGGGTCACCTCGCCCGAGTACGCCCGGGGGGTGCTGCTGCGGCTGCGCGCCGAGCTGGACCTCTACGTCAACCTCCGGCCGGTCCGGTTGCTGCACGAGCGGCTCAGTCCGCTGCGGGACGGCCGCCGCCGCGACCTGGACTGCGTGATCGTCCGGGAGAACACCGAGGGTCTGTACACCGGCATCGGCGGCACCCTGCGGGCCGGTACCCGGGACGAGGTGGCTGTCGACGCCGACGTGAGCACCTGGCTCGGGGTCTCCCGGGTCATCGACCACGCCTTCGGTATCGCCCGGCGTGGGGTCTGCATGGTCGACAAGTCCAACGCCGTACCCGCCGGCGGCCGGCTCTGGCAGCGGTGCTGGCGGGATGCGCTGGCCCGGCACCCGCAGGTGCCGGCCCGTCACCTGTACGTCGACGTGGCGGCGATGAACCTGGTTGCGCAACCGGAGACGTTCGACGTCATCGTCACCAACAACTCCTACGGCGACATTCTCAGCGACCTCGCCGCGACGCTCGGCGGCGGACTCGGCGCGGCGGCCTCCGGCAACCTCAACCCGGCCACCGGGTTCGGGCTCTACGAGCCGGTGCACGGCAGTGCCCCGGACATCGCCGGTCAGGGAACCGCCAACCCGGTCGGTGCGGTGCTCAGCGCCGCCCTGCTCGTCGAACATCTCGGTCACCCCGACGCGGCCGAAGCGGTCCGGGTCGCGGTCCGCACCACCATCGACGATGGACGGTGCACCCCCGATCTCGGCGGCACCCTCACCACCACCGGGGCCGGCGCCGCCATCCGCGCGGCGCTCGGCTGACCGACCCGACCGCCGCCACCCGCGCGGCGCTCGGCTGACCGACCCGACCGCCGCCACCCGCGCCGTACCGTGACCGATCCTGGAGGATCCCGATGGACCACCGTCCCCGCCGTCACCTGCTGTCGATCCGTGACCTGAGCGACGCCGACCTGCGGCACCTGGTCACCCGCAGCGCCGACTTCGCCGCCGGTCGGGTCCGCCCCGCCGACCAGTTGCGTGGTCTGGTCACCGCGGTCTACTTCCGCCGTACCTCGACCCGCACCCGGACCGCCTTCTCCAGCGGCGCCCTGCGGCTCGGCTCGCAGCTGATCAGCTACGGCCCGGGGGACCTGCAACTCAACACCGGCGAGACGATCGAGGACACCGCCCGGGTGCTGTCCCGGATGGTCGACCTGTTCGTCGCCCGGACCGCCGACCCGGTCGCCGAGCTGCGGGCCCTCGCGGCGCAGGACCGGATGGGCGTGATCAACGCGATGAGCGCCGAGGAACACCCCACCCAGGCCCTGGCCGACCTGAGCACCATGACCCAGCGGTTCGGCCGGGTCGACGGCCTGCGGGTGCTCTACGTGGGGGAGGGCAACAACAGCGCTGCCGCGCTCGCGCTCGCCCTCAGCCGGTTCACCGACACCCGGCTGTACCTGCGTACCCCGCCCGGGTACGGGCTGGATCCGGACATCCTGGCCACTGCCGAGGTGGCGGCCAAGCAGACCGGCTCGGCGGTCGTCGGGGCCCACCACATGACCGACCTGCCGGAGGTCGACGTCGTCTACACCACCCGCTGGCAGACCACCGGCACCAGCAAACCGGACGCCGACTGGCGTCGCATCTTCGCGCCGTTCCAGGTCGACGACGCGGTGCTGGCGACCAGTCCGCAGGCGGTGTTCATGCACGACCTGCCGGCACACCGGGGCGAGGAGGTGACCGCCGAGGTGCTCGACGGTCCCCGCAGCATCGCCTTCGACCAGGCCGGACACAAGCTGTTCAGCGCCCAGGCCGCGCTGGAGTGGTGCGCCGGCTGAGCCCGCCGGCCGGCGTGGGCTGAGCCCGCTGGCCTCCGTGGGTCGAGCCCGCCGGCCGGTAGACGTCCGTCCGGGTGGTGTGCGGTGCGGTACACCACCCGGACGGACCCCTTCGACCTGTGCCGGGCCGCCGGTTCCGCTCAGTGCGCCATCCCGGCGGCCAGCTCCGGATCGACGGCGGCCAGCCGCGCGGGACGGACCACGACGAGCAGGACCACCAGCGCCGAGGCCATCCCGCCGGCCACCACCAGCGCCATCGCCACGCTGCCGGTACCGAGCACCCCGACCAGCGGTGCCGCGAGCGCGCCGACCCCGAACTGGACCGCACCGAGCAGCGCGGCGGCGGTGCCGGCCGCCTCACCGTGCCGGGACAGGGCCAGCGCCGGCGCGTTCGGCAGGGCCAGACCCGATGCGGCGAGCACCACCCACAGGGCCGCCAGCAGCCCGGCCAGGCCCCCGATCCCGGTGGCGGCGAGGACGATCAGCAGCAGCCCGGCCGCCGTACCGACGGCCAGGGCGGTGACCAGGATGCGCTGCGGGGTGTACCGGCGCAGCAGCCGGACGTTGAGCTGGGTGGCGGCGATCAGCCCGAGCGCCCCCGCGCCGAACGCCAGCCCGAACTCCTGCTCGTCGAGCCCGTACCCGTCCTGCAGGACGAACGACGAGCCCGACACGTACGCGAACAGCGCCGCCATGGCCAGCCCGGTGACCAGCACCAGCCCCACGAACGGGCGGTCGCCCAACAGCGATCGGTAGACCCGGCCGGTACCCGCGATCCCGTCGTGCCGGCGGCGTTCCACCGGCAGGGTCTCCGGGAGCCCGAAGGCCGCCACGGCGATCAGCAGTACGCCGAAGGCCGCGAGGGTCACGAACACGCCACGCCAGTTCGTCCAGCCCAGCACCGCGCTGCCCAGCGTCGGGGCGAGGATCGGCGCGGCGCCCATCACCAGCATCAGCCGGGAGAAGAGCCGGGCGAACGCCGCCCCGGCGAACAGGTCCCGGACCACGGCGGTCGCCACCACGGAAGCGGCGGCGATGCCGAGCCCCTGGAGCACCCGCAGCACGCCGAGGGTGCCGATGCCCGGCGCGACGACGCAGAGCAGCGAGGCGACGACGTGCAGGCCGACCCCGGCCAGCAGGGGCGTCCGCCGGCCCACCGCGTCGGACACCGGACCGATCAGTAGCTGACCGAGGGCGAGTCCGGCCAGGGTGCCGGTCAGGGTGAGCTGGACGGCCGCCGGGGTGGTCGACAGGTCGGTCACGATCGACGGCAGCGCCGGCAGGTACATGTCGATGGTCAACGGCCCGACCGCGATGAGCGAGCCGAGGACGAGGACGAGGTAGAGCCGTTGCCGGCGGCTCATCAGCTCTCCGGGAGTGGGTGCGGCGGACGGTTCGATCACGGCGGTCATGCCTGCCAGCAAACCACCAGAGTCGCCGGGCATTCCCGATCCGGCCAGAGGTGCCCCAGCTCACACCGCATGTCGGGGACGGTAGTACGGTCACCAGTCGGCCCAGGTGGAGGAGGAACGGTGAACGGCGACAGCACGGTACTGGTGCTCGGCGGTGCCGGCGTGGACACCATCATCCACGTTCCCGAGCTGCCCCTGCCGGTGCGGGACAGCTACCTGGTACCCGCGATCGAGACCCGTGCCGGGCAGACCGGGGACAACGTGGCGCTCGGCCTGCGGGCGCTCGGCCTGTCCACCACCCACCTCGACGTGCTCGGTGACGACCGGGAGGGCGATCTGGTCCGGGCGCTGCACGAGGCGTACGGGGTGCCGCTGGTCACGGTGCCCACCGCCGCCGGTACCAAGCGTGCGGTGAACCTGGTCGACCCGTCCGGCCAGCGGTTGTCGCTCTACGACGGCAGCCGGAGCGAGGGCGACGAGCGGTTCCCGGCCGACCTGGTGGCGGCGCACGTGGCGGCGGCCCGGCTGGTCCACGTCTCGATCACCCAGCCCTGCGGGTACGTCCTCGACGACCTGCCCGACACGGTGACCGTCTCCACCGACCTGCACAACTGGGACGGCGAGAACCCGTACCACGAGGCGTTCGCGTACCGGGCCGACCTGGTCTTCCTCTCCGCCACCGCGCTGGCCGACTGCCCGGCCACCCTGCGGCGGATCCTCGACCGGGGCCGGGCCCGGCTGGTGGTCGCCACCGCCGGGGCGGAGGGCGGGTACGTTCTGGTGCGCGGCGAGGACCGGGTACGCCGGTTCGACGCCGTCCCCCCGGCTGCCCCGGTGGTCGACTCCAACGGGGCCGGCGACGCCTTCATCTCCGGATTCCTCTACGGGCAGCTTGCCGGGGAGCCGCTGGACACCTGTCTGCGGTACGGCGCGGTCGCCGGGGCGCACGCCTGTACCGTGCCCGCGACCCGGGTCGACCCGATCGACCTGCCCACCCTGCGGGCGCGGGTCGGGTCACCGGGCTGAGACCGACCGACCGCATCGCGATCCGGAGCGTAGCCGCCCGTTCCCGGTCCGGTGGCGCTCGCGGGGCCGGGGACGGCAGGTGTCCCTGCCCTGCCGTCCCCGGCGGAAGACCTGTGGGTCAGGACGCGGTGGCCAGTTCCGGCTTCTGCGCCGGTCGGCTGCGGAGCTGCCACGCCGTGTCGAGTGCCCAGCGGCCGGGGCCGACGACGGCGATGAGCAGGAACGACCAGCAGAACAGGGTGGCCAGTTCACCGCCGTTGTTCATCGGCAGCAGCGAGCTCGGCTGGTGTACCACGAAGTAGGCGTAGGCCATCGAGCCGGAGCAGATGACGGCGGCGATCCGGGTACCGAGTCCGACCAGGACCAGCAGGCCCCCGACGAACTGGATCACAGCCGCCCACCAGCCCGGCCAGATGCCGAACTCGATGGCCTGCCCGCTGCCCCGGTTACCACCGAAGACTCCGAAGAGCGAGGCCGTGCCGTGCAGCAGGAACAGCAGCCCGACGACCGCTCGGAACAGGCTGAGTACCGGCTCGGTGAGGCGATTGACCATCACAGATCGACCCTTCATTGGTAGGAGGCGGACCGCCCTGTCATCGACAGGACCACGGATCCTTCCGTTCTTGATCCTGCTGCGTCACCGCTCGGTACCACTGCTGTAACACCCGTCCGGTGGGATGGCGCTGTAGTAGGTGTTCCGGTCTACCAGGTGTCACATCCACTGAGCGGCAAGTTAGTTGACGCCGCAAGGAGTCCGCTCTGAGTTTTATATGCTGTTGTGTAGGGAATTGTCAATGAACTCCATGGCGTCGGCCGTGAAAGGTGTCAGACACATGACCCACAGTGACCGGAGTGGAGTAGCGGAGACGTCACCGCCACCGTCAGCGGCAGGGTCGGACGGAGGATGCGCCATCGGCTCGACGTGGGGTGGGTGACGTCGATTCCGGCTCAAGAGGGTGGGGCCACGGACGCACGGCGGTCCGCGCCCGGGGCAGGCGCGACCGGCGGCTGTCGGGCCGGAAAGGCTGTCGGACTCGGTTGCCGGGCCGGAAAGGCTGTCGGGACTCGGCTGTCGGGCCGGGAAGGCTGTCGGGACTCGGTGTCGGACGGCTAGCGGGAGCCGGTACCGCGCAGCGAGCGGGTCTGGTCCTTGCGGTCGGACCAGAGGAGGCAGCGCACACCCCGGTCGCCGCGCTCCCACCCGGCCTCCGACGGCGGTCGGAAGCTGGTGCCCATTCGGTGGTTACGGGTGCCGACGAAGTCGGCGACCACCGAACGGCACTGGGCGTGCACCCGGGCAGGGTTTCCGTCGAACTCGTACGTCGGGAACGGTGCGGTCCAGATCCCGACGTACTCGAACCGGTGCGGCCGGGTGCAGTCGACCGGCTTCAGGCCGTTCCACCGGTCCTCGGTGAAGCAGTCGTACCGCAACGACGAGGGCTGCTTCAACGCGTCCCGCAGGCTGCCGGCCCAGTCGGTCGACAGGTCGCGATCGCTCCCGGTTTCGAGGCTGGCCAGGACGAAGAGGTCACACCGGTACCAGCGCCCACCGCCGGCCCAGTTGGCCGGTGACGGCGGGACCACCTCCACCGACAGCCGTCCGCCCCGCCAGTCGGCGCCGACGAACCGGGTCGCCTGCCGGTCGCAGTCGGTGAAGGCGGTACGCAACGCGGGCGAGCCCGGGCCGGGTGGGGTGGGACGGTCGGCCGAAGAGCCGGTGAAGGTGCCGACGTGGAAGGTCTCGGTCTGGTGCGGCCGGGCACACTCCATCGGAATGTAGCTGGTCAGATAGCCGTTCTTCTCCCGGAGCTTGTGGCACACACCAACCTGTGGCACGAACGGTTCCGGCTGCGCGAACGCACCCCAGTCGTCGGTCAGGTCACCGTCGGTGCCGGCCGGCGGTGCGCAGCCCGCCAGCACCGCCACCAGCACCAGTCCACCCAGCAGCGTCCGACTAGACCGGCGTCGCATCAGCTCTCCCCGTCCGCGACCCGGGTCGGGGTCGCCCGCGCAGGTTACCGGAAGTCCTCGACCGCGTCGGCCCGCCGGCCATGTTCCCCTGTGGACGGCCGGTCGGTCCGGTGGTACGCGGCCAGGTGCCGCCCGGTGAGCGAGTCGGAGTGGGTGACCAGGTCCGCCGGGGTGCCCTCGAACACGACGGTGCCGCCGTCGTGCCCGGCCCCCGGCCCCAGGTCGATGATCCAGTCGGCGCGTCCGACCACGTCCAGGTTGTGCTCGATGGTGACGACCGTGCTGCCGCCGTCGACCAGCCGGTCCAGCAGGACGATCAGCTTCGCCACGTCGTGCGGGTGCAGCCCGGTGGTGGGTTCGTCCAGGACGTACACCTGCGAGGTGCGCCCCAGTTCACTGGCGAGCTTGATCCGTTGCCGCTCGCCGCCGGAGAGGGTGTCCAGCGGCTGGCCGAGGGTGAGGTACCCGAGGCCGACGTCGTCCAACGCGGCCAGCCGGGCGGCGAGGGCCGGTTCGGTGAAGAAGGTCCGCGCCTCGGTGACCGACATGGCCAGTACCTCGCTGATGGTGCGGCCCCGCAGCCGGTACCGCAGCACCTCGTCCCGGTACCGCTGGCCGCCGCACGCCTCACAGACGGTGGCCACGGTCTCCAGGAAGGCCAGGTCGGTGTAGATCATCCCGAGTCCCTGGCACTTCGGGCAGGCCCCCTCCGAGTTGGCGCTGAACAACGCGGCGCTGACCCCGTTGGCCGAGGCGAAGCTGCGCCGGATCAGGTCCAGCAGCCCGGTGTAGGTGGCCGGGTTGGACCGCTTCGAACCCCGGGGCAGGGTCTGGTCGACGATGATGGACTCCGGGTGGTGCCTCGGTAGGCAGCCCCGGATCAGCGCGCTCTTGCCGGAGCCGGCCACCCCGGTCACCACGGTGAGTACCCCGGTCGGGATGCGGACGCTGACGTCCCGCAGGTTGTGCAGGTCGGCATGGTCGATGTGCAGCCAGCCGGTCGCCGGCCGGACCTGCGTCCGCAGCGGCTGCCGGCGGTCCAGGTGCCGGCCGGTGAGCGTACCGGAGGACCGGAGCCCGGCCAGGTCGCCGGTGTAGACGATCTCGCCGCCCTGCTCGCCGGCGCCGGGGCCCATGTCGACGACGTGGTCGGCGATCGCGATGACCTCCGGCTCGTGCTCGACCACCAGGATGGTGTTCCCCTTGTCCCGGAGCGCGATGAGCAGATCGTTGAGCCGGTGCACGTCGTGCGGGTGCAGGCCGACGCTGGGCTCGTCGAGGACGTAGGCGATGTCGGTCAGGCTGCTGCCGAGGTGGCGGACCATCCGCACCCGTTGCGCCTCGCCGCCGGAGAGGGTGGCGCTCTCCCGGTCCAGGCTGAGGTAGCCCAGGCCGATGTGGACCAGGCTCTCCAGCCGGGCGGCGAGCGCGGTGACCAGCGGGGCCACCGACCGGTCGGTGATCCCATGGACGACCGGGGCCAGGTCGCTGACCTGCATCGCGGTGCACTCGGTGATGGTTCGACCCTGGACCCGGCAGGTGCGGGCGGCCTCGTTGAGCCGGGTGCCGGCGCAGCTGGTGCAGGGGCCGCTGGTCGCGATCCGGGCCACGTCGGCGCGGAGCTGCGCCGGGACCTGGTCGATCTCCTTACTCAGGTAGAGGCGCTTGAACCGGGGCAGCAGACCCTCGTAGGTGGAGTTCATGGTGCCGCCGACGGTCGGCAGCTTCACCTTGAGCTTCCGGGCCGGCCCGTTGATCAGGTGGTGCCACTCCTCGTCGGTGTAGTCGCGCAGCTTCCTGTCGTTGTCGAAGAGACCGGACTGGGCGTAGAGGTTCCAGTACCAGGAGTCCACCTCGAAGGCGGGGAACCGGATCGCCCCCTCGTTGAGCGACCGGTCCCGGTCGAGTAGTTCGTCCAGTGCGACCCGGGTGGCCCAGCCGAGACCGTCGCAGTCGCCGCACATGCCCTCCGGATCGTTGAAGGAGAAGAAGTGGGCCGGTCCGACGCGGGGCTCACCGGCGCGGGAGTAGAGCAGCCGGAGCATCGCGTACGTGTCGGTCACCGTACCGACGGTGGAGCGGGAGTTGCCGCCCAGCCGCTTCTGGTCGACGACGATCGCTGCGGAGAGGTTACGCAACTCGTCGACGTCCGGCTGGGCGTAGTGCGGCATCAGCCCCTGGATGAACGCCGTGTAGGTCTCGTTGACCAGGCGCCGGGACTCGGCGGCGATGGTGCCGAAGACCAGTGAGGACTTGCCCGATCCGGAGACCCCGGTGAACACCGTGATCTTCCGCTTCGGGACGTCCAGGGAGATGTTCCTCAGGTTGTGCTGGCGGGCGCCCCTGATCTCGATCTTCTCGCCGATGGCTCTGCTCTCCTCGGGCCGGGTCCGCGTACAGGGTAGGACGCCGAGTGGCGCGGTCGCGCCGTATGGGCTACGGGGACCGGGAGGCGTTGGCCGGAGCCGATCTCGACGTCGCCGCCGGCACGGTGTGCGCGCTGCTCGGGCCGAGGTCGCCGAGCGACAAGCGGGGCCCCTCCTTGCGCCCGAGTAGCATGGGCGGACTATGGCGAGCGAGCGCAGACCCAGGGTCGATCCGGCCCGTAGCCTGGCAATCCTGTGGCGTACCCGGGAGCCGGCGAGCCGGGGCGGCGGGCCGGAACTGAGCGTCGACCGGATCGCCCGGACCGCGATCGGCATCGCCGACCGGGACGGGATCGACGCGGTCACCATGCGCCGGGTCGGGGAGGAACTGGGCGTCGGCACCATGTCGCTCTATACCTACGTACCCGGCAAGGCCGAGTTGCTCGACGTCATCGTCGACCTGCTCTACGGCGAGATGGACCGGCCCGCCGAGGTGACCGGCGGTTGGCGGGCCCGCCTGGAACAGGTCGCCCGGGAGAACTGGACGCTCTACCGCCACCACCCCTGGCTGCTACGGGTCGAGACCACCCGACCGGTGCTCGGACCCAACCTGCTCGCCAAGTACGACTACGAGCTGCGCGCGGTCGCCGACATCGGCCTGACCGACGTGGAGATGGACGCGGTACTCACCCTGGTCCTCGGGCACGTCCGCAGCGCGGCCCGGGCCGCCCTGGAGGCCGTCGAGCTGGAACGGGAGACCGGCATGACCGACGACCAGTGGTGGCAGTCGTACGCCCCCTGGTTGGAGAGGTTCATGCGCTCGGGTACCTATCCGCTCGCCGCCCGGGTGGGTACCGCTGCCGGACAGGCGCACGGCGGCCCGTACGCGCCGGAGTACGCCTTCGAGTTCGGTCTGCAACGCGTGCTCGACGGGATTGCCGTGGTGGTCGGGCAGCGGTCGGCCGACGCCTGAGCACCCGTCCGACCAGCCGACGTACCGGGACACCACCGGCCACCCACCCGCGTTAATAAGGGGCCCTTCCTCTACCAAATGCGATAAGAAGGGGCCCTTCCTTACACCTTCCAGGTGACGGGCAGTGCCTCGACGCAGCGCACCGCGAGGCCCTGCTTGAACCGCAGCTCACTGTCGGCGACGGTGATCCGCAGTCCGGGCAGCCGGGTGAACAGGCCGCGCAGCGCCTCCTGGAGCTCCATCCGGGCCAACTGTGCGCCGAGGCAGTGGTGCACCCCGGCGCCGAAACCCAGGTGCGGGTTGGGGCTGCGGGTCAGGTCCAGCCGGTCCGGGTCGGGGTAGGCGGCCGGGTCCCGGTTCGCCGCCACGAAGGCGGGCAGCACCGCCGATCCGGCCGGGAGGGTGACCCCGCTCAGCTCGACCTCCTCGGTGGTGATCCGGGGCAGCATCACCCCGGTCTCGCCGAGTTGGATGAAACGGGTCAGCTCCTCGACGGCCGGGCCGATCCCGCCGTCCAGGTCGGCGAGGAGCCGGTCGAGCTGGTCGGGGTGGCGGAACAGGGTCAGCAGCGCCATGTTGATCTGGTTGGTGGTGGTCTCGTGCCCGCCGATGAGTACCCCCACACAGAGCGAGACCAGCTCGTGTTCGGTGAGCTTGTCCTCGGCGTCGCTGGCCTGGATCAGGGCGCTGATCAGGTCGTCGCCCGGATCGGCCCGCCGGGCGTCGATCAGCCGGGCGAAGCTGTCCAGCGCGTCCCGGGTCCCCTCCGGGTCCTGCCGCCAGTCGCCCATCATGGTGTCCGACCAGGTCTTGCACTTGTGCCGGTCGGCCTCGGGGATGCCGAGTAGCTCGCTGATCACCTCCACCGGCAGCGGGGTGGAGAAGTGCTCGACCAGGTCGACCGGGCGGGGCAGCCTGGTCATCCGGTCGATGAGCTGGTCGACCAGTCCGGCCACCCACGGCCGGAGTTCCTCGACCCGCCGGGCGGTGAAGGTCCGGGCGACCAGCCGGCGCAGCCGGGTGTGCTCGGGCGGGTCCATGCCGATCAGCGACTCGGTCTCCAGCGCGCCCAGCTCCTGCGGCGGGCCGTCCGCGCCGCCGGCCGCCGCCCGGCTGAACCGGTTGTCGGTCAGGATCCGCTTCACATCGGCGTACCGGCTGACCAGCCACGCCGGTGAGCCGTCGGACATCACCACCGGAGCCACCGGGCACTTCTCCTGCAACCCGATCAGTTGCGGCGACGGGTGGTAGATGGTCGGCGGGGCGGCCAGCGGGAACGGCAGGGGTGCCTCGGTCATCGGACTTCCTTTTCTTTCGCGAGCCGGCACAGCAGGGGCACGAGATCGGCCGGGGTGGGACGGTCCGCGTTGCGGCGCCGCATCTCGCGGGCGGCGTCGCGCCACCGGTCGTCGGTGAGCAGGGCCCGTACCCGGTCCCGGATCGCCTCCGGCGTGGCGTCGGCGGCGGTGAGCCGGGTACCGGCCCCGGTCACGGCCAGCCGGGCAGCGTTGAAGTGCTGGTCACTGACCTGGGGCAGAACCAGTTGCGGTACGCCGGCGGCGAGCCCGGTCATGGTCGTACCGGCGCCGCCCTGGTGGACCAGTACGGCGCACGTCGGCAGCACCAGGTGCAACGCGAGCGGGGCGCGGGCCACCCGGACGTTGGCCGGCAGGTCACCGAGGGTGGCGACCTGGCTGGCCTCCACCGCGACGACCACCTCGACGTCCAGATCGGCCAGCGCGTGCACCACCCGGGCCACGCCGACCAGGTCGGTCAGGCCGAGGCCGGCCATCATGGTGCCCCAGGTGACACAGACCCGGGGCCGGTCGGCCGGGGTCCGCAGCCAGTCCGGCACCACCGCCGTGCCGTTGTACGGCACGAACCGCATCGGCTCGGCCGGCCCGTGCACCGCCACCTGCATCGGCTCGGGGCACGGGTCGAGGGTCAGGGTGCCGGTCAGTCGTACCCCGTCCACCCCGAGCCGGGCGGCCCGGGGGCCGAGCACGGCGGCCTGGTCCAGGTCGAGTTCGGTGCTGGAGTCCGGCCCCCACAGCAGCCGGACGTCCGGCACGCCCAGCGCGGCGGCAGCCAGCGAACCGGCCAGGTTGAACGGTTCGTAGACCACCAGGTCGGGGCGGAGGTGACGGCCGTACGCCACCAGCTCGTCGAGCATCGCGTCGGCGAACCGGACCACCCCGCCGTCCGGGGTGACCACCGGGGCGAGGGCGTCCGGGGTGCCCGGGTCGGCGGTCGGGCTGGCCACCGGGCCGACCTGACCGCCGAACACCTCGGCGAAGTCCAGGTCGGCACCGACCGGTACGGCCGGCAGGCCGGCTCCGACGATCGCCGGTACCTGCGCGGGCTGGCCGGCCACGTGGACCTCGTGTCCGGCGGCGCGCAGCGCCCAGCCCAGCGGGGCGAGCGGGTAGAAGTGCGACCGCCAGCCCCAGGTGACCATCAGCACCCGCACCGTCGGTCCCCCACCGTGGTGCGGGTCACCGGGCGCCCCGCACCGAGACGATCTCGATGTCGCCGACCTGCTCCCGCCGCACGTCCAGGTACCGCTCGACGGTGGTGAGCAGGAAGCCCAGGTCGGTGACGAACGGCAGGGGCAGCATCTCCGCCGATCCGATGGTCCGCTCGGTACGGACGAAGTCGATCCGGCCACCGATGCGCAGCGACTCGTACAGCAGCCCGCTGAGGTCCTCCGGGGTCCAGAACCGCCACATGTCGATGTTGACCACCCGGGTGAACCGGTGCTCCGGGAACGGGGTCAGCAGCCCGGCCAGGTGCAGGTTGCGTTCGTCCGCCGGTGCGTCGTGGTCGAGGGTGACCGACGTGGCGCCCAGGTCGAGCCGGCTGGCGCCGTACCCGGTGACCAGGCAGTCCTCACCGGCCAGTTCGGCCAGGTAGGCGTCCGGCAGCCGGTCGGCGCGGGCCAGGCCGTGGGTCCGGGCCGCGTCGAGGGCGTCCTCGAACCAGGCGATCCGGCGTACCGACGCCGGCCAGGGGCCCGGGTAGCCGAAGAACTCGATGTCGTACCGGGGGTGCTTGGCGCCCATGTACCGGACGTTCTCGGCGAGCTGGGCCATCAGCAGCGGCACCATCCGGAAGTGCGGCAGGTCGAAGCTGACCGCGTCGTCGCCGAGCGCGAAGAGGTCCGGGTCGCGCCCGTGGTGCAGGAACAGCCGGTAGAACAGTTCGTTGTCCTCGCCGCCCCAGGTCACCATCGCCTCGTCGAAGCCGTCCACGGCGACCAGCGAGGCCCGGTCGGCGGAGGCGTTGTTGGTGTGGCCGTACACCCAGGGCGCGCGGACGAAGTCGCGGCGGTGGTGGGCGGCGGCGAGCAGCGGATCGCGGACGTCGCCCCGGTAGTCGCCGACCATCGCGGCGGTCGGGGTGGTGCCCTGGTGCAGCGCGTCGAGGATGGCCCAGTCGGCGTGCACGGCCCGGCCGAGCAGCACCCCGGGGCGCAGCCCCCGGCCGGCGTGGAACTCCCAGTGCCGTAGCAGCAGGTCCGGGTGGGCGGCCTGGTCGGCGTCGAGGAAGAGCACCACGTCGCCCCGGGCCGCGTCGATCGCCCGGTTGCGGGCCACCGACCGGCCCCGGTTCGGGGTGTGCCGCAGGTAGGTCAGGGGCAGCCGGTCGGCGAACCGTTCCGCGACCGGCGCCAGCGACGGCTCCGATCCGTCGTCGACGACGATCACCTCGAACCGGTCGGCGGGCAGGGTCTGCCGGGTCAGCGCGTCCAGGGCGAGCACCAGCAGGTGGCCGTTGTCGAGTACCGGCAGGGTGACGCTCAGTTCCGGGGCCGGTCCGGTCGGGTGCGGCGTGGCGGTCACCGGGCCACCGCCGCCGGCAGGTGGGTGACCGCGAAGTCGCCGACCGCCGCGCAGAGCCGGTCGGTCTGTTCGGCGGTGCCGACGGTGATGCGTACCCCGTGGTCGGGGTAGCCACGGACGAGGATGCCGGCGGACCGGCACCGGTCGGTGAACGCCTGCGCCGCCGCGCCCAGCGGCAGCCAGACGAAGTTCGCCTCGCTCGGCGCCACCGGCAGGCCGATCCCGCGCAGCCGGTGGCCCAGCCGGGCCCGCTCGGCGGTCACCTGCGCGCACCGGGCCCGCAGTTCGTCGTCGGCGGTCGGGTCCAGCGACGCGACCGCCGCCGCCTGGCCCAGCCCGCCGGGGAAGAAGACCGCGCCGACCATCCGGGCCACCGCGGCGACCGGCTCCGGCACCACCGCGTAGCCGACCCGCAGGGTGGCCAGGCCGTACGCCTTGGAGAAGGTCCGCAGCACGCAGACGTTGCCCCGGTCCCGGGCCAGCTCGACCAGGTCGGGTACGTCCGGGGCGGTGACGAACTCCCGGTACGCCTCGTCGACGACGACCGTCACCTCTGGCGGGATCCGGTCCAGGAACGCCTCGATCTCGGCCCGCCGCAGCACGGCGCCGGTCGGGTTGTTCGGGTTGCAGATGATCACCGCGCGGGTGTTGGCGGTCACCGCGTCCGCCATCGCGACCAGGTCGTGGCCGTACCCGGCCATCGGCACCGGTACCGGCCGGGCCCCGGCGTTGGCGATCAGCAGCGGGTACGCCTCGAACGACAGCGCCGCGTGCACGATCTCACCGCGCGGCGGGCCGTCACCGGGCCGGCCGAGCGCCTGGAGCAGGTGCTGGCACAGCCCGGCCGAGCCGGGGCCGACCAGGATCCGTCCGGCGGGTACGCCCAACCGGCCGGCCAGCGCGGCGAGCAGCGCCCCGGCGGTGTTGTCCGGGTACCGGTTGAGCCCGGTGGCCCCCTGTTCGACCAGCCGCCGCACGCTCGGCAGCGGTGGTTGCGGCGTCTCGTTCATGGACAGGTCGTGCAGGACTTCCGGGCTCAACTGGTCGCACCTTCGTTCATCGTGGGCTGGGTACCGACCGCGTCCGCCCGCCGGTCGGTGAGGATGCCGAACTGGTAGAGCCGGTCCACCGGGCGCAGCGGACGCAGGTCCACCCCGGCCAGGTTGCCGGCGGTCAGCCGGAGCAGTCGCCGGTTCCCGGCGGTGTACCGCATCATCCGGCGGCCGAGCAGCCGGGCCAGACCACCGGTGGTGGTGAGCATCCGGGCGGCGTTGTGGCTGACCGTCGCCGTGTGGTCCAGCCGGGCCAGCCGGGTCCGCTGGTAGTCGTGCAGCGCGGCGTCCAGCCCGGCTGGACCCGGGTCACCGGTTGCGACCCGTTCACCGAGGGTCCGCGCGTCGGCCAGGGAACTGTTGATGCCCTGGGCGGCCATCGGGTGCACCGCGTGCGCGGCCTCGCCGACCAGCGCGAGCCCGGGTACGGTCAGCCGGGGCGTACGCAGCCGGTACACGGTGAGCGCCTGCCGGGTGGGCAGGCTGTCGCGCAGCGGCCCGGCCAGCGGGCCGAGCGCCGGCACCTCGGCCAGCAGCCGGTCGCACCAGTCGTCCAGGTCGGCCATCGTGCCGTCGCGCAGGTCGTCCGGGCGGATCTGCACGTACACCCGGCTCCGGCCGCCCGGCAGCGGGTACACCAGCCGCAGTCCCCGGTCGGTGAGGTACGCGCAGACCTCCGCGTCGACCGGCGGGGCGGCCACGTCGAAGGCGACCAGCCGGTGGTCGTACGTGCGGCGGTGCAGGTCGATGCCGACCGCCTCGCGCAGCTTCGAGGAGACCCCGTCGGCGGCCACCACCAGCCGGGCGGTGATCTCCCGTTCCGCGCCGCCCTCGCGGACCGTGACACCGGTGACCCGGCCGTCCAGGGCGCGGCGCACCCCGGTGACCAGCACCCCGCGCCGTACGGCCACCGCCCCGGGCAGCACGGCGGCCAGCGCGTCCAGCACCGTGCGGTATCCGGTGCAGAGGATCTGCCGGTACGCCCCGGGCAGGTCGGTGTACGCCACGGGCAGCAGCATCCGTCCGCCCGGGTCCCGGATGGCCAGCCGGTCCACGCCGACCGTGCCCCCGGCGTGCAGCGCGGGCAGCGCCCCGAGCTGGTCGAGGATCTGCACCGACTCGGGTTGCAGCAGCTCGCCCTTGGGCACGTCGGCCGGTTCGGCGCGCCGGTCGAGCAGCAGCACGTCCAGACCGGACCGGGACAGGGTGTGCGCGGCGGCCAGTCCACCGACCCCGGCCCCGCAGACCACCGCGTCGACGTCGGTCATGTGGTCCCTCCGCTGTGGGTACGCCGCCAGGCGGCCAGGGCGCGCAGCGCCAGGCCCCGGGTGATCGCCCCGTTCGGGTAGTGCATGTGGTGCCGGATGTAGGCGCAGACCCGGCTCGCCGGCCAGGACCCGTCGGGGCGCTGGGCGGCGAGCAGCCAGGCCACGCCCGCGCCGACCGCCTCGTCGTCGGCCGGTGCCCCGGCGGCGAGCAGGGCGTGTACCGCCCAGGCGGTCTCCTCCACGGTGCCGGCCGTACCGTCGCCCGGCCCCCACGAGCCGTCGGCGCAGCGGGTCCGTAGCAGCCAGTCCCGGGCCCGGACCGCCACCGGGTGCCCGGCCTGACCGGCGTGGGCCAGGGCGTCGAGGACCATCGCGGTGCCGGAGGTGTGGTCGCGGTACCAGAGGTTGTCGTAGCTGCCGTCCGTCCGGGCGGCGGTGAGCAGCCAGCGCACCGCGGCGGCGACCGGTGCGCTGTCCGGGTCGTGCCCGGCGTCGAGCAGCGCGACGATGCCCTGGCTGGTGATGCCGGGGCACGGCCCGTCGTTGGCCAGCTTGGTGTCGCGTACCCACAGGCTCCAGGAACCCCGGCTGTCCTGCCGGTCGACCAGCCACGCCACGCCCCGGCGCAGTACCGGGTCGTCGGCGTGCCCGGGCAGGCCGGCGAGCGCGGTGACGATTTCGGCCGACTCGAGGGTGACCGGCCAGCCGCGCGCCCCGTTGTAGCTCCAGCCGCCGGCCGGTACGCCGAAGACCGGGAAGGGTTCCTGCTGCTGGCAGCGGTGGAACAGGTCCCGGGTGGCGGTCAGCCGGGGGTCGGCGGCGTATCCGGCGGCGATCAGCCCGGTGGCGGCGAACGCCGAGCGGGTCAGGTCCAGGTTGGTCACCGCGTCCCACGAGCCGTCCGGGCGGACCGCGCGGCGCAGGAAGCCGGCGGTGGAGGTGACCAGGTGCGGGGCCAGTCCGGCGTGGGCCAGCCCGAGGCAGACCAGGGCCGCCGGCCACGGGTCCTCGCTGAACACCCCGGTGCGTCCCTCGTGCGCGTCGATGGCGTCCAGCAGCCGCAGCGCCTGTGGTACGGCCCGGCGCTGGAGGGCCTGTCGGATCCGGCCCGGCGGCATCGTCTTCGTCTGGAGCAGGGCCAGTGCGACGAACGGTGCGGTCCGGAAGGAGATCCGCTGGCGGCGGACGTCGTCGAGCAGCACGATCTCCAGCGGCAGCCGGCGCAGCCGGCCCGCCTCGGGCAGCCCGGCCAGGGCGAGGAACTGCCGGCACAGGTGGTTGACCGCCCGGTCGGTGACGGCGGCGACCCCGCCGAACGCGGCGAGCCGCCGCCGGCCCGCCTGGACGGCTTCGGCGCTGTCGGTGGCCGAGGTGATCCGCAGCGCGGCGGTGACCACGGAGGTGGCCACCGGTTCGCTGTCGGCGCCGACCACCCCGCCCCAGCCGCCGTCCGGCCGCTGCTGGGTGCGGAGCCAGGCGGCCCCCCGGGTGACCAGGTCGGCGTGCGCGTCCGGGTCGGCGGTGTGCAGGGCGGTGATCGCGCCTGCGGTACCGAGCGTGGAGGCGGGTGGGTCGTCGGTGAACGCGCCGTCCGACCGTTGCCCCCGTAGCAGCTCCTCGGCAGCGGCGGAGATGGCCCGGTCGACCCGGTCCAGGGTGGAGGACAGCATCGGTGGTGCGCCTTTCAGCCGAGGTCGGAGGTGCGGCGGGGGAGCGGGACGGGGGACCCGGCCGTGTCGGGTGCGGCCCGGGACGGACCGAACTCGTAGCCGGTACGCAGGTGCCGCTGGGTCCACCAGGTGACCGCGAGCGCGGGGACCGCGAGCAGTGCGGCGGGAAGCAGCCCGAACCCGAGGCCGACCACCGTGGCGGCCAGCCAGACCCGTTCCAGGACGAGGAGTTCGTGGGCCCGCAGCGCGACGGCCATCGGCATCCGGTCGCGGTGCCGCAGCAGCGACCGGAAGGCCACCCCGGCCAGCCCGGCCGCCGGTACCAGCGCGATCAGGTAGGCGGTCCGCCGGGATGGGTCGTCGGTGGCGTACCCGCCCAGGACGGCGGCGGCCAGTGCCACCGCGTACATCCCGAGGGCGGTGTGCACCGCGGCCGGGGTGCCGTGGCGGACCGGTACGGTCCGGTAGCCACCGGCCCGGTCACCGGCGATGTCGCGCAGCGTACCGACCAGGTTGGACGAGGTGTCGTGGGCCCAGAACGCCACCACGAACGGCAGCAGGGACCAGTGCACCGGGGGTGCGACCACCGCCGCCCCGTAGAGCAGGGTCAACGCCCCGAGTGCTCCCCGGACCAGGTTGCCGGCGAGGCCGTGGGCCTTGAGCCGGCGGCCGTACGCGACGATCGCGGCGGCGGCGAGCACCGCCACCGCCACGGTCGGCCAGGATGCGGCGGCGGACAGCGTGCCGACCGTGACCAGGCAGGCGATCCCGCAGACCAGCGCCGTGGTGGCCGGCAGCACGCCGGAGGGGATCGGCCGGTGCGGCTTGCTCACCGCGTCGAGCCGCCGGTCGAACCAGTCGCTGAGGTAGTGCCCGCCGATCCAGCCGATCGTCGGGGTGGCCCAGGAGGCGAGGAGTCGCCACCAGCTGGGTCGGTCGCCGCCCAGCCCGGCGCCGGCCAGACCCACCAGCCCGATGTACCAGAGGGTGTACGGCCGCCACGTCTGCACGTGGGCCCGCAGGACGCCGGGCCGACCGGCGGTGGCGGTCACCATCGGTGGGCCGCGGCCCACCGGGCCACCGAGTCGAGCAGCGCGGTGCTGGTCGACGGGGGTAGCCCGGTCAACCGGTCCCGGGCCTGCCCGGCGTGGTCGACCAGGCACTCCCGGGTCCGGTCGAGGGCGGCGGTCTCGGCGAGGATGCGCTGCACCTCCCCGACGGTCGCCGGGTCGGCCCGGTGGCCGCGCAGCGCGGCGGTCAGCCGGTCCCGTACCTGCGGTGTGCCGGCCTGGTGGGCGAGCAGGACCGGCAGGGTGGGCCGCCCGTTGCTCAGGTCGCTGGTGGTCGACTTCCCGATCGACTGCGCCACCGCCGTGTAGGAGAGCAGGTCGTCCCGGATCTGGAAGGCGATCCCGAGTTGCTCGCCGTACCCGGCGAGCTGGGCGCTGCGTTCCTCGTCGGCGCCACCGAGGGCGGCCCCGACGTGGCAGACCGCCCGGAAGAGGGCACCAGTCTTCAGTCGCACCATCTCCAGGTAACGCTCCACCCCGGTGTCCGGGTCGTCGACCAGTTCGGACTCCAGCATCTGTCCCCGGCACAGGTCGTTCCCGGCGGCGGCCAGCGCGGCGACGGCGCTGGCGATGCGGTCGGCCGGTACGCCCCCGGAACCGCATTCCACCATGGAGGCGAAGGCGCAGAAGATCAGATGGTCACCGGTCACGATCGCGTCCGGCAGGCCGAATGCGGTGGGTACCGCCGGCCGGCCGCGGCGGACCTCGTCGGCGTCGATGATGTCGTCGTGCACGAGGGTGGCGACGTGCAGGTACTCCATGGCCAGTGCGGCCGGCAGCACCGGATCGGGGTCGCCGCCGACGGCTGCGGCGCTTTCCAGTGTCATTATCGGCCGGAGCATTTTCCCGGCCGGGAGCAGCGCATACCGAACTATTGTCGACAGGCGGTCCGGAGTGGCCGACCAGCGGTTTTCCAGCGCGTTCTGGAGGAGACGACCGGACGGGCTCCGTGTCAGGTCCCTGATAAAATTCCGAGGATCTGTCCTGGCAGCGGCGGTCATATTTCCTGGCCTTTGTTCGCGGAATTGACTTGCGCTGATCGGGCTTTCGATTGAGTGCATGCTACCAGCGCGTCCACGCAACGTAAAGACGTTGATTTTGCGGGGCTATTACGATCGTTCCCGTGTGGCGTGTGGCGGAAATTATGGCGGGTCCGGGCATCCGGTACCCAGTACTTCCAGCGTCGGCGAAACGCGCCAATCTCGGGAAGCCGGGCAGAGTCATCGCTGTAGGTCAATAAGGACATTTGCCGCCACGGATCGACCGGTCGCCGTGCCTCCGGGCGCGCGCCCGCCCGCCGCCCGCCCCGGAGTCGGGCCCGGGTGGTCGCGTCCGTCGACGGTGGACCCGCCGGGTCGTAGGATTGACGCGGCTGACGGTGATCGCGAGTATCCGTGCATACCGTTCGGGCAGCCGGCGATCTCTCCGGTGTCCGCGAGCATGAGGTGGATCATCGTGGCTGACTCCCGTCGACCCCTGTCGACCGCCCAGTCCGGCGTCTGGTTCGGTCAACAGCTCGATCCGGCGAGTCCGGCATACAACATCGGCGGTTTCGCGGATATCCGTGGACCGGTCGACCTGGCTGTGCTGGAAAATGCGATAGGCCGGGCGCTGGCCGAGGCCGAGGCCACCCGCCTGTGTTTCGGTGAGGACGGCGGCGACCCGTGGCAGACCATCGGCGCGCCATTCGAGTGGACCCCGACAATTGTCGACGTACGCGCCGAGCCGGATCCGGTCGCGGCGGCGCAATCCTGGATGGCCGGGGACCTGGGGCGCCCGGTGTCGATGACCGGAGGACCATTACTCGGTGCGGCATTGTTCCGGATCGCGGCCGACCATCATCTCTACTATCTGCGTTTCCACCACGTGGTCCTGGACGCCTACGCGTTCTCCCTCTTCAACGCCCGCATCGCGCAGATATACGACGCCACCCTGGCCGGGGCGCCCTGCCCGCCGACCGTGCCCGGCTCGTTGCCCCGGGTCTGGGCCGAGGAGACCGCCTACCGCTCCTCGACCCGGTTCGCCGAGGACCGCGACTACTGGCTGGCCCGCTTCGCCGACCGCCCCCCGGTGGTCGGGCTGACCGACCACTGCGCCGGCGCGTCCCACCGGGTGCTCCGGCGCCGGGTCGACCTGACTGCCGACACCGTCGCCCGGCTCCGGGCCGCCGTGCCCCGGGGCGGCTGGAACACCACGGTGGTCGCCGCCGCCGCTGCCTACGTACACCGGCTGACCGGCGCGCCGGACGTGGTCCTCGGCTTCCCGGTCACCGGCCGGTGGGGACGGCTCGCCAAGATCACTCCGGGCATGATGATGACCATCCTGCCGCTGCGGCTGACGGTCCGCCCCGGCAGCACCTTCGCCGAGCTGACCGACCAGGCCGCCCAGGAGGTCCGGCACCTGCTGCGCCACCAGCGGTACCGGCTGGAGGATCTCCGTACCGACCTGCGGGCCCTCGACGACGGCCGGCGCCTCTACGGGCCGTGCGTCAACCTGATGCCCTTCGACTACCAGCACCCGATGACCGGGGTGTCCACGGTGGGGCACGTACTGGAGTCCGGACCGGTCGAGGACCTCTCCATCGACGTCTACGGTGACCTGGACAGCGGCCAGGTCCGCATCGACTTCACCGCCAATCCGGCCCGGTACGACCTGCCCGACGTCACCGCCCACCAGGACCGGTTCATCCGGCTGCTGGAGACCCTCTGCCAGCGCCCGGAGACCCGCGTCGACCGGGTGGCCCTGCTCACCCCCGCCGAACAGGCGGCAGCCGTGCGACCACCGGCCGACACCGTCCGGCCGGTACCGCGTACCGTGCTGCCCGCACTGCTGCGGGCCCAGGTGACGGCCACCCCGCACGCCCCGGCGCTGACCGCCGCCGACGGCACCGGGCTGACCTACGCCGAGTTGGACGCGCGCGCCAACCGGCTGGCCCACGAGCTGATCGCCCGGGGCGCCGGCCCGGAGACCGTGGTCGCGGTCGCGCTGCCCCGTTCGGTCGACCTGGTGGTCGCGTTGCTGGCGGTGCTCAAGGCCGGCGCCGCGTACCTCCCCGTGGACGCCGGCAACCCGACCGACCGGCTCGCCTTCCTCCTCGACGACGCCCGACCGGCCCTGCTGCTGGCCGACCGGCGCAGCATGGTCGACCTGCCCGGGACCGGTCCCCGGGTCCTGCTGCTGGACGACCCGGCGACCGGCCGGGCCCTGGCGGCCCGCCCGTCGACCGACCCGCGCGACGCCGACCGGATCCGTCCGCTCGACCCGGACCACCCGGTCTACCTGCTCTACACCTCGGGCTCCACCGGCCACCCCAAGGGGGTCGTGGTGAGCCACCAGGCGGTGGTCAACCACCTGCTCTGGATGCAGGACCGGTACCGGCTCACCCCCGAGGACCGGGTGCTGGTCAAGACCCCGGCCGGGTTCGACGTGTCGGTGTGGGAGTTCTTCTGGCCGTTGCTGGTCGGCGCCACCGCCGTGCTGGTCCGACCCGACGGGCGCCGCGACCCGCGCCATCTCGCCGAGCTGATCCGCAGCCGGGGCGTCACCACGGCTGGCTTCGTCCCGTCGATGCTGCGGGAGTTCGTCGAGGAACCGGCGGCGGCGCACTGCCCCACCCTGCGCCGGACGCTCTGCATCGGCGAGGCGCTCCCGGTCGACCTGGCCACCCGGTACGCCGAGGTGGTGGGCCCCGGACTGGAGAACCTCTACGGCCCCACCGAAACCGCCGTGGCGGTGACCGCCGGCCCGGCGGAGATCGACGGCCCGGCGGAGATCGACGGCACCCCCGGCGGGCCCGGCGACGGCGTACCGGTCGGCGGCCCGGCCTGGAACACCCGGCTCTACCTGCTCGACCAGGCGGGTCAGCCGGTCCCACCGGGTACCGTCGGCGAACTGTACGTCGGCGGTGACCAGCTCGCCCGGGGCTACCACGACCGGCCCGCCCTGACCGCCGAGCGGTTCCTGCCCGACCCGTTCGGCCCACCCGGCTCCCGGATGTACCGCACCGGGGACCGGATGCGCCAGCGGGCCGACGGTGGCCTGGTGTTCATCGGCCGGACCGACGGTCAGGTCAAGATCCGGGGTAACCGGATCGAACTGGGAGAGATCGAATCGGTGCTGGCCGGCCACCCGGACGTCGGCCAGGCGGTGGTGGTGGTGCGCACCGACCCCGGTGGCGACCACCGGCTGGTCGGCTACCTCACGCCCGTGCCGGGGCGGGCCGAACCGGAGCCGGGACCGGTCCGGGCCTGGCTGGCCGACCGGCTCCCCGGGCACATGGTCCCGGCCGCGCTGGTGGTCCTGCCGGTCCTGCCGTCGACCAGCAACGGCAAGGTGGACCGGGCGGCCCTGCCCGCGGTGGCGCTGACCACCGTGGTCTCCGGCCGGGCCCCGCGTACCCACCACGAGGTGGTGCTCTGTGGACTCTTCGCCGAGATCCTGGAGGTACCACTGGTCGGGGTCGACGACAGCTTCTTCGCCCTCGGCGGGCACTCGCTACACGCCGCCCGACTGGCCAGTCGCATCCGGGCCGTGCTCGGTACCGACCTCGACCTGCGGACGGTCTTCGAGTGCCCCACCGTCGCCGGCCTCGCCGACCGGCTCGCCACCGGCGCCGGCGCGCCCGCCGGTACGCGGCCGTCCGCCCTGGACCCGGTGCTGCCGCTGCGCACCTCCGGTACCGGCGTCCCGCTGTTCTGCCTGCCGCCGGTCACCGGCCTGGCCTGGTGCTACTCGGCACTGCTTCGGCACATCGACGCCGACCACCCGGTCTACGGCCTCCAGTCGCGGGGGCTGGTCGGCGCCGAGCCGCCGCTGACGACCGTGGCGGCGATGGCCGCCGACTACGCCGACCGGATCCAGGCGGTGCACCCCGGCCCGTACCACCTGCTCGGCTGGTCGCTGGGCGGGATCCTCGCGTACGCCACCGCCACCGAACTGTCCCGCCGGGGCGCCCGCGTCGACCTGCTCGCGCTCCTCGACGCGTACCCCAGCGATCCGGAACTGCACACCGAGGAGCACCGGCGGGTGCTGCTCGACGTGGTCCTGGCCGACTTCGGCTACGACCCGAAGCTGCTCGACGGCGAGTCACTCGACGACGGGCGGGTGGCCCGGATCATCCGGGACGCCGGTGGCGCCCTCGCCGACTGGCCCGAGGAACGCGTCACCGCCCTGCTGCGCATCGCGGCCACCAACCTCACCGCCGCCCGGCGCTACCGGCCCGACCCGTACGACGGGGACCTGCTGCTGTTCGCCGCGACGCTCAGCCAGCCGATCAACCTACAGACCGTCGAGGACTGGCGACCGCACGTCCGGGGCCGGATCGAGAACGTCGACATCGTCGCCCGGCACGAGCACATGATGCGCCCGGCGGTGATCGCCCAGGTCGGGCCGATCCTCGCCGACCGGCGTCGGCGGCTACCGGCACCGTCGGCCTGATTTCCCTGCGCTACGCCTGCCGGCTGACCGGCCGTCCGTACCCGCGGCACCTCGTCAGCCGGGTACCCACCAGCTCCAGCCCCTGTCGGGGGACGTTCCCTCTGGATCCACCCCGTTTCCAGGAGGTCGGGCTGTCGAGCTCGTCCGACAGCCCGACTACCAGGAAACCGAGTGGATCCCCGGGCGGCCAAGACCGATCGGGCGTGGTGATGGCCGAGGCCGATCCGGGCGGGGACCGGGGGCCGGTGTCATCCGGCGGGACAGCCGGTCCTCGTGTGCTGGCACAGACGGTGCAGCTCGACAGGCGGCGAGTCGGAGTCCTGCTGCGGAGATCTGCACGGCTGCCGCTTGACGAAACCCACGGACCCCGCCCGGCTCACCGGGCCTTCGCGGCCAGTTCGGACAGGTCGGCGACGAGCTGGTCGACCCCGGGGCTGGCCAGCAGCCGGCGCTGCATGGCCCGTACCCGCCACCGGTAGCCGGGGTCGGCGAGCACGGCGGCGCAGGCCGCCACCACGGCCGCCACGGTCAGCCCCTCGACCCCCAGGCGCACCCCCAACCCCAGCTCGGCGATCCGGCCGGCATTGGGCGGCTGATCGGCAACCACCGGCAGGGCCACCATCGGTACCCCGGCGGCGATCGCCTCCCGGGTGGAGCTGAACCCGGCGTGGGTCAGGAACAGCTCGCAACCGGGCAGCAGCGCCCGCTGCGGCGCAAACGGCACCAGGTGCACGTTGGCCGGCGGCCGGCCGAGCCGCTCGGCGAGGTCGGCCCGGCCACCGAGGGCGACCACCGCGGTGCCGGGCAGCTCACCCAGGGCGGCCACGATGACCGGGAGCAGGTCGGCGACCCCGGGCAGGCTGAGCACCAGCGAACCGAGGCTGGCCAGGATCAGCGGCCGGTCGGCCGGCAGATCGGCGTACCGGTCCGGCAGGGGCGCCTCGATCGGCTCCGGGAACCGGTAGGACCGCCCGGTCGGGGGGCGCAGTGCCGGCGGGTACCACTGCTCGGGCAGCAGCCCCGCGCGCAGGTGGCGGAACGGGTGGAACGGGTCGCCGGTCGGGTCGAGACCCAGCACGACCCGCTGCCCGTCCAGCACGTCGGTGACCAGCGGCAGATCCAGCGCCGCGAACGGGGCGATGTCCAGGGTGGCGTGCGGAATGCCCAGCCGCTCGGCCACCAGGTAGCCGCCGTACTCGGCCGGCTCCCGCACGATCACGTCCGGCCGCCACCGCCGGGCCACCGGCAGCAGCTCCGCGGCGAAGCCCCCGGCGACCGGGCCGGCGTAGGCGCGGGCGATCTGCCGCCACACCCCGGGGTCCACGGTACGGCTGCCCGGGGCCATCAGCTGCCGGGGCAACCCGAACCGGTCGGCCAGGGCAGGATCGTGGCGCAGTTCGTCCTGACCCGGCACGCCCGGCAGCGGCAGGTGGTCCACCCCGTGGTCGGCCAGCTCACCGGCCATCGACGCGGCGGTGGCCAGGGCCACCTGGTGACCGGCGGCCCGGGCGGCCCGGGCCAGCGGTACCAGCGCCGGCACCAGGTGCGACCAGATGGGCTGGCCGGTCAGCAGCAGCCGCACCGGTCGGCTACCCGGCCTTTGCGCACTCGATGACGGTGAGCCCGTCCCGGCCGCGCAGCACCTGGGACACGGTCAGCCCGGCGACACCGGCCAGCGTGTCGAAGTCGGCCAGCGACCGCTCCCGGCCACCCACCACCACGAGCATCTGGAGGTCGAACGGGGCCAGGTACGGCACGTACGGCTCGGTGGGCAGTACCTCGACGATCAGGACCCGGCCGGTCTCCCCGGCCGCCTCGGCGCACCGGCGCAGGATGGTGGCCGCCTCGCTGTCGGCCCAGTCGGTGAGCGCCCGGGACACCACGTAGACGTCGCCGCCGGCGGGCAGTTCGGCGAAGAAGTCGCCGGCGACCGTACCGGCCCGGTCGGCCAGCCCGCTCGCGGCGATCCGCTCCGCCGCCGCCCGCGCGGCCGGTGCCCGGTCGACCAGGGTGCCCCGCAGGTGCGGGTGCGCGTGCAGCAGCGTGGTCAGCAGTGCGCCGCTGCCACCGCCGACGTCGTAGACGTGCCCGACCCCGCTCCAGTCGTAGAGCTCGGCGACCTGCGGCGCGGTCAGGTGCTGCTGGGTCATCATCAGCTCGTCGAAGTACCGGCGCAGGTCCGCCTCGGCGTCCAGCTCGGCCCAGAACGAGCGTCCGTGCACCGCCTCGTACGCCGGTTCTCCGGTGCGGACGGAGTGCAGCAGGCCCTGGTAGGCCAGGTCCATCCGGGTGCCCAGACCGGTCAGGTCCAGCCAGCCACGCTGCCCGGCCGGGCCGGTCTCCCGCAGCAGTTCCCCCACCTCGGTCAGCGCGAACTCGTCCGGGGCCGGTTCGGTCAGCACATCCCGGTGCACCAGGTAGCGCAGCAGCCGTCCCAGGGCGTCGGGATCCGCCCCGCACTCCCTGGCCAGCGCGGTCAGCCCGGTCACGCCCTGCCCGATCAGGTCGGGTACCCGCAGGGTGGCCAGGACCCGGACGGCGAACGGGGTGGCCAGGTCGGTGAGCCGGCCGAGCCGGGTGTTGGCGTCCTCTGCACCCAGTGGAGCGCTCATCGGGCCGGGTCTTCCCTCATCCGTCGGTGCTCCCTCGTGGTCGGTGCCATGGTGCCGGTACGGCGTCTGGGCGAGCGGTGATCGATTCTCGCCAGCCCGCGCCGGCCGCGTCAACGGACGTCAGGTGATCGAGAAATGTCGCTCCGACTGTTTGGTGACCCCCACGGGCTCTGGAATACTTCCGGGGCCGGGCGGCGTGCGGTCGGGTTCCGCCCGGGGCCGTGTGCCGTCGCGTCGTCGTGGCCGGGGGAGAAGATGCCGGGTTCCACCAGCAGCACCCTGTTCGACGTCCGGCCGGTGTCCGGCGCGCTCGGTGCGGAGGTCCACGGGGTCGACCTCGCCCACCTGACCGACGCCGGCTTCGCCGAGCTGCACCGGCTGCTCCTGGAGCACCTCGTCATCTTCGTCGTCGGCCAGCGGGACCTGCCGCCCGCGGCGCACGTGGCGTTCGGCCGCCGGTTCGGTGAGGTGGAGCTGCACCCCTACCTGCCCCGCCTGGACGGTCACCCGGAGATCGTGGTCATCGACTCGGACAACGGCGGCAAGGTCGACATCTGGCACACCGACATGACCTTCCACACCAGCCCGCCGCTCGCCTCGATCCTGCAGATCGTGCAGTGCCCGCCGGTCGGTGGCGACACCGTGTGGACCAACCAGTACCTGGTCTACGAGCAGCTGTCCGCACCGATGCGGGACCTGCTCGACGGGCTGACCGCGATCCACGTCATCCGCATCGGCAACGAGTTCACCAGCCGGGCCGAGCACCCCGTGGTGCGGGTGCACCCGGAGACCGGGCGGCGCTCGCTCTACGTCAACCGGTTGTTCACCTCGCACATCCCCCAGTTGACCCGCAACGAGAGCGACGCCCTGCTCGACCACCTCTTCGACTTCTCCGAGCAGCCGCAGTTCAGCTGCCGGTACCGGTGGCGCAGCGGGGACGTGGCGGTCTGGGACAACCGGGTCACCCAGCACTACGCGGTCAACGACTACGTCGGCCGCCGCCTGGGGCAGCGGGTCACCGTCCTCGGTGACCAACCGGCCGGCGCTCCGCCCCGGTGGCCGCACTACCAGGCGGCGCCGGGCCAGCGGTACTGGCCGAGCCGGACCAACGCCGTCGAGAACTACTGAGTACGCCACGCCCGTGCCCGTTGTCCTGATGGTGGTCCACGGCACCGACGGTGACGTGCTGCCGTTCGTCCGGGTCGGACGGGCGTTACGGGCCCGGGGCCACGACGTGACGGTACTCAGCCACGAGTACTACCGCCCGGCGGTGCGCGGCGCCGACCTCGACTTCGTCCCGGTCGACACGATCGCCGAGTACGAGTACCACCTTGCCGACGCCGCCGAGCAGGCCGACGCCACCGGGATCGAGCAGTTCCGGGAGCACTTCGACCGCACCGGGCTGTTCACCCAGTTGCGGTTCGAGGTCGGTGAGCTGGTCCGCCGGCACCGGCCGGGGGAAACCGTGCTGGTCGGCGTGCCACTGTCCGGGCAGTCCGCGCTGATCGCCGCCGAGGCGACCGGCGCGCCACTGGTCTGCCTGGCCCACTCGCCGTTCCAACTGCTCGCCCGGGACCGGGTGGCCTGGCTCTACAGTCAGGTGCTCACCGACCGGATCGACACCGCCCGCGCCGACGTCGGGCTGCCGCCGGTACCCGACTGGCCGGGTTGGATGTCCTCCGCGCAGCGGTACGTGGGGCTCTGGCCGTCCTGGTTCGACCAGGCCGGCATTCCGAGCCCGCCCGGCACCCCGCTGGCCGGGTTCGTGCTGGCCGACGCCGACCAGCCGGCCGAGGTGCCGGCCGAGGTGGCCCGGCTGCTCGCTGACGGGCCACCGCCACTGCTGGTCAGTGGCGGTACCGGCCGGCTGCTGCACCGCGCCTTCTACCGCAGTGCGGTCGCCGCGATCAGTTCGCTCGGCCAGCGCGCCCTGCTCGCGGTACGCCACCGGGACCTGGTACCCGATCCGCTGCCACCCGGGACGTGCTGGTTCCCGCGGCTGCCGTTCCGGGCGGTCGCCCCGCACGTGGCCGCGGTGGTGCACCACGGCGGGATCGGCACGCTCGGCCGGGCCCTGGCCAGCGGTACCCCGCAGGTGATCCTGGCCAGCGGGTTGGACCGGCCGGACAACGCCGAACGGCTCGCCCGGCTCGGACTGGCGCACTGGCTACCCGAACAGGAGTGGACGCCGGAGGCGGTGGCCGAGGCGGCCCGGGCGGCGCTCGCCACGCCGGTCCCGGCCCGGCCGGAGGTGGCCGGGACCGGCGGGGCCGAGCGGGCGGCGGACGCGATCGAAGCCGTCCTGTCCGGCGTCACCTGTTAACAAGGGGCCCTTCCTCTACCGGAAGCGTTAACCGGGGGCCCTTCCTTTCACCAGGTCACGGGGAACTCGGCGATGCCGCAGTTGATCCGCTCGTGCCGCCACGGGAGCCGGTCGAGGTCCACCGCCGGGGCCAGGTTCGGGAACCGCCGCAGCAGGGTGCCGATGGCGATCTCCACCTGCAACCGGCCGAGCGCCGCGCCGAGGCAGAAGTGCGGCCCGTGGCCGAAGGTCAGGTGCGGGTTGTGGGGACGGGCCACGTCGAAGGTGTCCGGACCGGGGAAGGTCTCCGGATGCCGGTTGGCCGCCCACGGCACCGCCATCACCGCGTCGCCGGCCCGGATCGGCTGCCCGCCCAGCTCCACATCGGCCAGTGCGGTCTGCACCAGGAACATCGGACTGACCGAGGTGTACCGCAGGATCTCCTCGACCGCCGAGGGCAGCAGTTCCGGCTGCGCCCGCAGCCGGGCCAACTGCTCGGGATGCTGGAACAGGGCCCGGATCCCGGTGCTGATCGAGTTGATCTCCCGACCGCCGATCAGCACCCCGACCGCCAGCCCGACGATCTCCTCGTCGCTGAGCGTGTCGTCCTCGGCCTGGGTGGCCAGCCAACTGGAGAACAGGTCGTCGCCGGGTGCGGCCCGCTTGGCGGCGAGCCGGTCGGCCAGGTACGCCCGCAGCTCCCCCATGGCCTCGGCGGCCTCCGCCGTGCCGTACGCGGTCAGCGCGGTGATGTCGGCGATCCAGACGTTGAACCGTTCCCGGTCCTCGGCCGGGATGCCGAGCACCTCGCAGACCACCATGGCGGGCAGCGGAAAGACCAGGCTGCTGATCAGGTCACCGGGCTGTCCCTTGGCGACCATCTCGTCGAGCAGGTCGTCGGCGATCCTCTGCACCCGTGGCCGGTACGCCTCCATCCGTCGGGCCGCGAACGCCCGGGCAGCCAGCCGACGCAGGGAGGCGTGTGCCGGGCCGTTCATGGCCAGATCCCGCACCCGGCCGGTCACCGGGCACTGACCGCCGACGTCCGGGGCGTCCGTTCCGATGTCCCCACGCGCCCCGGCGTCGGCGTCCGTTCCGGCGCCCCCGTCGGTCCCGATCTCGCCGACGTGCCGGACGAACCGGGCGTCGGACAGTACGGTGCAGACCTCGTCGTAGCCGACGACCAGCCAGGCGGGACGACCGTCGGGCAGCCGGACCCGGCTGACCGGTTCGTCGCGCACCATGGCGAGCAGCCGGGTGGGCAACTCGCCCCGGAAGTCCTCGAACGGATAGCGGGGCAGGTCGTCGCTGTCCATCAGATTGCCTCCGGCTTGCCACACCTGGCCGCCGATCTTCGGCGGCGGAGGGGTCCAGCATACGATCGGAGCGTCCAGATCCATCGATCTGTTCGGGCCGACTGGTCCGACTGGGAGGGGGAGCGGTTGAGCAGCGCACCGACGGTGGTGACCTTCGACCCGGGGGTGCCCGCCCGATCCGACGCGGTCCCGCTGGTCTGCTTCCCGTACGCGGGCGGGGACAGCCGGGCGTACCGTAGCTGGAGCGGTCTGCTCCCGGCCGAGTTGACCGTCCACCCGGCCCGGCTGCCGGGGCGTGAGCGGCGCTACGACGAGCCGGTGCCCGCCTCGATCACCGACCTGGCGATGACCGTCGCGGCGGACGTCAGCATCGCCTTCCCGGGGCGGTACGTCCTGTTCGGCCACAGCATGGGGGCACTGCTCGCCTTCGAGGTGGCCCGGGTGCTCAGCCGGCTCGACCGGCCGCCGGCCACCCTGGTCGTCTCCGGCTGCCCGCCACCCCGGCTGGTGGCGCGGACCCGCCGGTTCACCGAGCTGACCGACGAGGCGCTCGGAGAGTGGCTGCGTACCGGCGGGGGAGTGCCGGCGGAGGTGCTGGCCGACCCGGCGCTGCGGGCGTACGTGCTGCCCATCATCCGGGCTGACCTGAAACTCTTCGAGGGCTACCGGTACCAGCCGCGCACCCCGTTGACCTGCCCGATGGTCTGTTACACCGCCACCCCGGACGGAGTGGCCGACGAGCGGGTGGTCGCCGGCTGGCGGGAGCAGACCAACGGCCCGTTCGAGACGCGTACCTTCGCCGGTAACCACTTCTACTTCACCGACTGTCCGGAGCAGTTCGCCGCCGACCTCGCCGAGCGGGTCGGCCGGCTCGCCGGCCCGGTCGACTGACCGGGCCGGCGGTCGGGCGCCGCGCGTCCGGCGTGCGTCAGTACCCGTAGCGGTTCTTCAGGTGGCGCCACCAGTCGCGGAACATCCACGCGTCGAACTCGGTGATCTGGCTGGCGCTGCCGGCTTTCATCAGGAAGCCGCCGACGCCGGTGGGCGTCCAGTCGTAGAAGTCGTCGAGGCCGAAGGCGTGGCCGATCTCGTGCAGCAGGATGTGCATGTTGTCGGCGTTGAGGTTGTTCATGAAGTACTCCCGGCCCATCCGTTGGCCCCAGTCGCCGCCGGCACCGCCGAAGCCATCGGTCAGCCACAGTGACTGGTCGTAGTGGTGGTCGGCTCCGCCGGGGCAGTTGGGGTACTGGCCGTTCTGGTTGAAGAACCGTCCGCACGGTTCGGAGCACTGCGGGGCGTTCTCCCGGATGTCGTTGACGTAGATGTCGACCGAGGTGTCGGACCACTGCAGTTGGTTGCGGTCGCGGACCGCCCAGCCGACGACCTTGATCGGTACGGTGGTGTAGGGCCAAACGTTGTGTCCGGCCATGACGTTCATCCACTTGGCGTACTGCCGGGCGAGGGCGGCGTGGATCTGGTCGCGCTGGGCGGCGGTGACGGTGGCGGTGGAGTCCCACCGGACGCAGAAGTTGAGGTAGCCCCGGTTGGCGAAGACCTGGTCCCAGCCGTAGTTACGGAAGCCGTACAGGTTGGAGTAGGTCTGCTCCTGGTGCGTCCACACCTCGTTCAGCGGGGTCACCAGGTTGGCCGGCGGGTTCCACCCGCTGGTCGGCGGCGGCGTGGTGGGTGCTGGTGTGGTGGGGGTCGGCGTGGGGGTCACGGTGCCGGAGCAGGTCGTGCCGTTGAGGGTGAACGACGTCGGGGCCGGGTTGCTGGCCCCGTTCCATGACCCGTTGAAGCCGAACGACGTGTTGCCGCCCGTCGGCAGGCTGCCGTTGTAGCCGACGTTCGTCGCGGTGACCCGGGTGCCGGCCTGGACCACGGTGGCGTTCCATGCCTGGGTGACCGTCTGGCCGGTGGTGTAGGACCAGGCCAGCGTCCAGCCGGTCAGCGGGTCGCCGAGGTTGGTCACCGTCACGTTCGCACCGAACCCGCCCGACCACTGGTTGGTGACCTGGTAGTCGACCCGGCAGCCGACGGCAGCCGCCTGGGCGCTGGCGACCATGGGCACGGCACCGGCGGCACCAGCCATGGCCGCGACCGCAGCCACCGCCAGCCGGGTCCTGGTCCGTGGAGACAGTGTCATGATCCAGTCCTCCGTCCGTCGTCGGTCCGGCGACCGTGGGCGCGGCCACCGGACGGACTTTGATAGTTGTGAATACAAACTAATTGGACGTCGTGAATCCGGCAAGGCGGTGCAGTGCACCATGGCAGGTAGGGCGGTACGCCCCGGCGGCGCAGACCACCGCGGCCAGGACCGCGGGCCCTGGCCGTCAGTGTGGTGCCGGGCCCTCGCCGACCGCCCCGGCCGGTCGGCGCAGCACGCTGACCGCGAAGTCGGTACCCGGCAGCCAGGGCCGCAGGTCCCAGGTGGCGAAGCGGTGCTCCAGGCGGAAACCGGCAGCGGCCAGGTCGGCGTCGAAGTCCGGCAACGGGTACCCCCGCTCGGTCCCGAACCCGATCACCGCGAAGCCGTCCGGGCGCAGATGGGCGAAGAGCCGGGACAGGACGTCCCGCTCGGTACCCGGTGCGACGAAGGTCATCACGTTGCCGGCGACCACCACGGCGTCGAACGGGTCGGGTTCACCGGACGCCGCCAGATCCAGGTCGGCGAGATCCCCGACCAGCCACACCGGCCCCGGATGGTCCGCCCGGGCGGCCTCGATCAACTCGGCGTCGGCGTCCACCCCGACCACCTGGTGACCCCGGGCGTGCAACTCGGCACCGACCCGCCCCGGCCCGCACCCGGCGTCCAGCACCCGCGAGCCCGGGGTGAGCATCGCGTCCAGCAGCCGGGCCTCCCCGGCCAGGTCGACACCCTCCTCGGCCATCCGGCGGAACCGGTCGATGTACCAGCGGGAATGCTCGGGCCCGGTATCGGTGGCCCAGCGGGTCGGCTTACCCATGATGGCTACGGTAGTGCCCGTCCCGGCACCACCGGACGGCTACCCCGCCACCGGCGTACCTTGAGCGACACCGCACGTCCCCGGCGGCGGGGTCGGCAGCCGATGTCCGCCGGTGCGGCTAGGCTCGCCGGGGCGTACCTGCGGATCTGTGTCCCACGGGTCCGCCGGGACCGGCACCGCACCGCCGAGACAGGGGATTACGACCAGGTGACAGCAGAGCCCGAGACCCTCTACGGGGCCGACGACCTCACCCACCTTGAGGGGTTGGACGCGGTCCGTAAGCGACCCGGGATGTACATCGGGTCCACCGACAGCCGTGGCGTCGGTCACCTCGTCAACGAGATCCTCGACAACTCCACCGACGAGGGTGTCGCCGGTCACGCCACCCACGTCGAGGTGACCCTGCACGCCGACGGCTCCGTCCAGGTCGACGACGACGGCCGGGGCATCCCCACCGATCTGCACGCCCGCTCCGGCCTCTCCGGCGTCGAGCTGGTGCTGACCCGGCTGCACGCCGGTGGCAAGTTCGGCGGCTCCGGGTACAAGACCTCCGGTGGCCTGCACGGGGTCGGCGCCTCGGCGGTCAACGCACTGTCCCGGCGTTTCGACGTGACCGTCCGCCGGGACGGCAAGATCCACGAGATGTCCTTCCGGCACGGCGTACCGGGGGTCTTCGACGGCCCCGGCCCGGACGCCGGGTTCACCGCCGCCTCCGGCCTGCGCGCCACCGGAAAGATGTCCCGGGGCCAGTCCACCGGCACCTCCGTGCGCTACTGGTACGACCCGCGCTACTTCGAGACCGGGGCGGCGCTGGATGTCGAGGCGGTCCGCAGCAAGCTGCGCAACACCGCCTTCCTCGTCCCCGGGGTCAGCTACCTGCTGCGCGACGCCGGTGCCGAGGGCGGCCCCATCGAGGAGACGTTCCACTTCCCGCACGGGCTGACCGAGATGGTGGAGTTCCTCGCCCCCGGCGGGGAGAAACCGGTCAGCGGCATCCTGCTGATCACCGGCGAGGGCAGCTACAAGGAGAACGCCGCCGACGCCAACGGGGTCATGCAGTCCAACGTCCTGCGCCGCGCCGAGGTGGAGATCGCGCTGCGCTGGGGCACCGGCTACGAGCGCACCGTGGAGTGCTTCACCAACACCATCCGCAACGCGCACGGCGGCACCCACCGCAAGGGTTTCGAGCGGGCGGCGGTACGGACCCTCGCCGACGCGATCCGCAACGCCCGGGGGCTGCTGCGGCCGAAGGAGGAGCCGCCCACCCTGGACGACGTGCTGGAGGGGATGACCGCCGTCGTCCACGTCCGCATCCCGGAGCCGCAGTTCACCTCGCAGACCAAGGACGAGCTTTCCACCTCCGGCATCACCAAGGTGGTGCAGACCCTGGTCGAGCAGCACCTCAAGAGCTGGCTGGAGGACCGCCGGACGAAGACCGAGGCGCGGACCGTCCTGCAGAAGATCGTCGACGCGGCCCGGGTCCGGCTGACCCAGAAGCAGCAGAAGGACGCCGCCCGCCGCAAGACCGCCCTGGAGGGCGCGTCGATGCCGGCGAAGCTGGTCGACTGCCGCTCCACCGGGGTCGAGCGCAGCGAGCTGTTCATCGTCGAAGGGGACAGCGCATTGGGGACGAGTCGTCTCGCGCGGTCCTCGGAGTACCAGGCGCTGCTGCCGATCCGGGGCAAGATCCTCAACGTGCAGAAGGCGAACCTCCAGCAGGTGCTGGACAACGCCGAGTGCTCGGCGATCGTGCAGGTACTGGGGGCGGGCTCCGGGCGTACCTTCGACCTGCCGGCGATGCGGTACGGCCGGGTCCTGATCATGGCGGACGCCGACGTGGACGGCTCGCACATCCGGACCCTGCTGATCACGCTCTTCGCCAAGTACATGCGCCCGGTGATCGAGGCCGGCCGGTTGTATGCGGCCATGCCACCCCTGCACAAGATCACCACGAAGGGGCGCAACCCGGAGACGATCTACACCTACACCCAGGCCGAGATGGAGAGCACGGTGGCCCGGCTCCGCAAGGCCGGCCGGCAGATCGTCACCCCGATCCCGCGCTTCAAGGGCCTCGGTGAGATGGACGCCGACGAGTTGTGGGAGACCACGATGAACCCGGCCACCCGGGCGGTACGCCGGATCACCCTGGACGACGTCGAGGCCGCCGAGCAGATCCTGGAACTGCTGATGGGCGAGAAGGTCGAGCCCCGGAAGAACTGGCTGATCGAGTCGGCCAGCCGGGTCGACCAGGAAGCGATCGACGCCTGATGTCCGCCATCCGCCGCACCGTCCCCGGTGCCGTCCGCCCCGGTGGCGTGAAGAGGGAGTACTGAGCAATGGCACGCCGCAAGGGCAACCAGCCCCGGGTCGACCTGACCGCCTTCGACCGCGCGGGCGCCCAGGTCTTCGACAACCCGCTGACCACCGAGGTCCAGGACTCCTACCTGGAGTACGCCTACAGCGTCATCCACTCCCGGGCGCTGCCGGACGCCCGGGACGGGCTCAAGCCGGTGCACCGCCGGATCCTCTACTCGATGTACGAGCAGGGCCACCGGCCGGACCGTGCGCACGTCAAGTCCGCCCGCGTCGTCGGGGACTGCTTCGTCGCTGGCACCCTGGTCTCCACTCCGACCGGGCTCGTTCCGATCGAGACGATCGAGGTGGGCGATCAGGTGCTGGACGGCCGGGGCAGCGCGGTGCCGGTGACCGGTGTCTTCGCCAACCCCGGGTCGGAGCTGGTTCGGGTGACCTGGACCAGTGGGCACACCATGGTGGTGACCCCGGGGCAGCGCTTCCGTACGGTGGCGGACGACCTCACGATCGGCTGGACGGATGCCCGGGAGCTGAAGGACCGACTGACCGTGGGTTACGGTGCCAGCCGGCGCGATCACCTGGGTGTCGATGGCGGGGACGTCTACGACTACGTGCGGGGACTGATCGTCGCCGAAGGCTTTGCCGTTGACCGGTCCCGACCGGCTGACGGCCGGGTTCGGATGCACATGTGCGACCGGGAACCGCTCGACACGGCCCATGCGTGGGCCGTCGGGACCGGGCTCTCCGCCTCTCGTGGGATACGGGCCGGTAGGCAGCCCCACCATCGCGACCAGCATGTGGTGACATTCAGCCGTCACGAAGGACTGTTGGAGGCGGCTCGACCCCGCAGCGAAGCGAAGCACGTACCGGCTGATGTTCTCGCGAATCGGGCAGCGTGGCTGCCGTTCCTGGCCGGCTTCTTCGACGGCGACGGGTATGTGCGTAAGCGCCACCGTGAGATCGTCTTCGTGAGCGTCAGCGAACGTCTCATCCGGCAGCTCTACTCGACGCTGGCTGATGTGGGTCTGCATGGACACCACTGGTCGCGGCCGAGCACGACCGGTCACCGGACGCTGTTGGGTCTCTCCGTGTCCGGTCAGGAGGCTGCCGTTCTCGCGTCGGCGCTGCTGAAGTGGGTACGGATCGGCTACAAGAAGGACGACCTGCGCCGGGTCGCTGAGATGACGTACCGATACGGCGGGAAACAGGGCAACGACAGGCTGCCCTGCCAGCCGGTGATGGCCGAGTTCACCGCAGCGCACCAGGGCGGTGGTTGGTTCCGGGACACCAACGGTGTGGCCTTCCGGTCCGCCCTGGGATCGGGCGGCACGGCCGTACGCTACGGCCGGGACCGTACAGGTGTCGCACTTGCCGAGCGGTCCTTTCCGCTGTGGCGAGCTGAACGGGACGGTTGGATCCACCGCCTGCAACGGATCGGATCGCCGCTGGCCAAGCGACTCGACGTGCTGTCCGGCAGTTCGTTCCTGAAAGTGGAGTCGGTCGAGCCGGTTGAGCCCGGTACGACCTACGACATTCAGGTCGGGTCGGCCGAGCATGCCTTTGTCGCTGAAGGTCATGTCGTCCACAACTGCATGGGTAAGTACCATCCGCACGGCGACACCGCCATCTACGACGCGATGGTCCGGATGGCCCAGGACTTCTCGCTGAATGCGCCGCTGATCGACGGGCACGGCAACTTCGGCAGTCCGGACGACGGTCCGGCCGCCGCGCGCTACACCGAGGCCCGGATGTCCCGGGAGGCGATGCTGCTCGTCGGTGAGCTGGGCGAGGGCACGGTGGACTTCCGGCCCAACTACGACGGCTCGCTGACCGAGCCGGCCGTGCTGCCGGCCGCCTTCCCCAACCTGCTGGTCAACGGCACCTCCGGCATCGCGGTCGGGATGGCCACCAACATGATCCCGCACAACCTGGGCGAGGTGGTGGCCGCCGCCCGGTGGCTGATCAAGAATCCGGACGCCTCGCTGGACCGGCTGATGGAGTTCGTCCCCGGGCCGGACCTGCCCACCGGCGGGCTGCTGCTTGGCCTGGACGAGGTGCGCAAGGCGTACGAGACCGGTCGGGGCGTGGTCCGGATGCGGGGCCGGGCGGAGATCGGTCCGCTGGAGGGCAGCCGGGGCCGGCAGGCCATCACGATCGTGGAACTGCCGTACGGCGTCGGTGCGGAGAAGGTCATCGAGGCGATCACCGACGAGGTACGGGGCAAGCCGATCACCTCGGGTCCGCGTAAGGGGCAGCGGCAGCCGGCCCGGTTGCAGGGCATCGCCGACGTCAAGGACCTCACCGACCGGGAGCACGGCACCCGGTTGGTGATCGAGTGCAAGGTCGGGGTCAACCCGCAGGCGCTGCTGGCCGACCTCTACCGGCTCACCCCGCTGGAGCAGTCGTTCGGGGTGAACAACCTGGTCCTGGTGGACGGGCAGCCGCGCACCCTGGGGCTGAAGGAGCTGCTGGAGGTCTTCCTGGCCCACCGGTACGAGGTGGTGACCCGGCGGACGCTGTTCCGGCGTACCCGGCGCGAGGAGCGGCTGCACCTGGTCGACGGTCTACTCATCGCCCTGATCGACATCGACGAGGTGGTCCGGTTGATCCGGGGCAGCGACAACGCCCAGGCGGCCCGGGACGGGTTGATGAGCCGGTTCTCCCTGTCGGAGATCCAGGCGACCTACATCCTGGACACCCCGCTGCGCCGGCTGACCCGGTTCGACCGGATCGAGCTGGAGACCGAGCAGGCCCGGCTGCGGGCCGAGATCGCCGAGCTGTCCACCATTCTGGACGACGAGCGGGTACTGCGGAAGGTCGTCTCGGACGAGCTGGCCAAGGTGGGCAGGGAGTTCACCGCGCCCCGGCGGACCACCCTGATCGACGGCGACCTGAAGGAGGTGCTGGCCGCCTCCGCCCCGGCCGGCCCGCTGGAGGTGGCCGACGACCCCTGCCAGGTGATTCTCTCCGCGACCGGGCTGGTGGTCCGGACGGCGGCGGAGAGTGAGGAGGCGTCCGAGGGGCGCCGACGTAACGGCCGGGTCAAGCACGATGCGGTACGCGCGGTGGTGCACGCCACCGCCCGGGGCCAGGTGCTGCTGGTGACCAGCACCGGTCGGGCGTTCAAGACCGACGTGCTGCCGTTGCCGGTACTGCCCGAGCAGGCCGGCACGGTGTCCCTGCGGGGTGGGATGTCCGCCTCGGAGCTGTTGCCGTTGGCGCCGGGGGAGCAGGTCGTCGGGTTGGCGCCGCTGGGCGGGTCGGATGCGGGCTCACCGGGGTTGGCCCTGGGTACCCGGCTCGGGGTGGTCAAGGTGTGCGCACCGGAGTGGCCGGTAAGGGCCGACGAGTTCGAGGTGATCGGCCTGCGGGACGGTGACGAGGTGGTCGGGGCGACCTGGCTGGTCGACGGTGCGGAGACGCTGGCCTTCGTCAGTTCGGACGCGTCCCTGCTGCGCTTCCCCGCGAAGCTGGTCCGGCCGCAGGGGCTCAAGGGCGGTGGTATGGCGGGGATCAACCTGGCCGCCGGGGCGCAGGTGCGGTTCTTCGGGGCGGTCCGGACCGATGATCCGCAGCACGGGGAGCCGATGGTGGTCACCTCCACCGGGCGCAGCGTCAAGGTGACCGCTTTCGCGGCGTACCCGGCGAAGGGCCGGGCGACGGGCGGGGTGCGGGCGCACCGGTTCCTCAAGGGCGAGGAGGGTCTGGACGTGGCGTGGATCGGGTCGCGCCCGGTGGGGGCCACCGGGACCGGAGACCCGATCGAGCTGCCGGAGATCGATCCGCGGCGGGACGGGTCCGGGGTGGCCACGATCGTCCCGGACCTGGTCGGGCACCTGATCGAACGCGACTGAGTCCGGGCGGGGTGGGCCGGCACCGGGCGGTGCCGGCCCACCCCGACGCGGTGGTCACTCGGAGGGCTGCGGCAGCTCGCAGTCGACCGTCGGGTTGGCGCCGACGTAGTTGAGCGGCCCGGCGGCCACGGTCACCAGGATGGTGCCGGCCTCCGCGCAGTTGGTGTCGTCGTTGCTGAAGTACCCCCGCTGGCCGGCGGCGATCGCGCCCACGATCAGCCAGAGCACCACGATGATTCCCAATATGGACGGTCCTCGCATGGCCGCCTCCCGGTCTGCTGTCGGTCGGTGAGGACGCCTATGTACCCCGTCGTGGCGTCGGCGCAAACGGTCGGTGACGCCGGGCTCCGGTGTGGTACGGGTCGCGCCGGGTGGGCGGGGGGGGGGGGGGGGGGGGGTGACTCCCGGGGACGGTCAACGTTACCCCCGGTAATGGGTGCCTGCCGATTCCCGCTCCCGGTGGTCGGCGTCGCAGCCGCTGCCGGTGGTGTCGTGGAACCTGCTGGTAACGGGGTGGAAATTCGCGATCCAGCAATTTGTCGGTGCTTTTCCGACTTGGCGCCCGGCAGGTCGGCATGGTGCGCCGTATTTGCCGGCGGTGGCTTTCTCCGCAGTTTCTCCAGTGGTCCGCGGTGTGGCGCCGCAGGGGTGGGTCGGTGGGGCGCCGGGCGCGGCGGCGCTGCGCCGGTGCTGGTGGGTGGGGGCGTCGGTCGGATCATCCGGCCCTCGCAAGGGGCCTGCCGGATGTCCGGAAAACCCTGTTGTAGTGGGCTTTCCGGCTCGCCGCCGACCGGGTCCGGCGTGGCCGGTCCGGATGGTGGGATGCGGGTGCGGGTGGGCTCCGGCTGTCGCGCTACGCCGTCCCCCGGTCTCCGGCGGGCCGCCGGGTGGGCACGGACAATTCGTCGGCAAATGCCGGCCGGCGGACGGTAACGTAAAGTTACATATTCCCTACAGTGAATCATTGTCCTATGGTCCTTGACCAGCGGCCAAATGACCGGCGTCTTTGTCTCAACCTGCCGGAGGGGCCGGAGGGCAACCGCTGGGGGCGCTGATGAGCTCGGTCGACACCGGTTCCGCCGCACCGTTTTTCCGCTCGGGCGCTCCGACATACCGTCACGCGTTCCGTCAACCGTCAACCGGTGCGCAGGGGCCCGTCCTGTCGGGCACGGCCGTGCCGCTCCGACAGCCGGGCACCGGTCCGGTCCCGGTCGGGGACCTCGTGGTGGACCTGGCGTTGGCGGCGATGGAGACGGCGGTCCGGCTCGGCCGGGAGTTGCCGGTCCGGGTGGTCGCCGGTGAGGTCACCGTGGATCTGCCGGGGTGGCCGGAGCACCTGCGCCGGCTCGGCGGGGAGTCGGCCAGGTCGGCGGTACGCGACCTCCTCACCGCACCGGGGAGCGTCACCGACGGACACCTGGTGGTGCTGCTCGAATCCGGGGCGGCCCCGGAGGCGCCGCCCGGCAACCCGGCCGTCCTGCTGATCTGCCAGGTCGAGGCCGACGGAATCACGGTGACCGCCCGGGGCGGCCCGGCTGACCCCTGGCTTCCCGGTCTGCCTGCGGTGGCCGAGGTCTTCGCTGAGGTGGCCGGCGCCCTGCTCGTCGACCGGACCCTGGCACCGGCGGCGGCCGAGGGCATCGGCGCCGCGTCCCGGGCCACGGCGCTCGGGGCGTTCGCCGGACGCGCGGTGGACGACGGCCCGTTCCGGGCCATCCCCACACTGATCGAGGAGCAGGTCGACCGGACCCCGCACCGGCCGGCGGTCTCCTTCCAGGGCCGCCGGTTGACGTACCGCCGGCTGGATCTGGTGGCCAACGGGCTGGCGCTGCGGTTGACCGACGCGGGGGTCCGGGCCGGGGACGTGGTGCCGGTCCTGCTCGCCGACGGGCTGGAGCTTCCGGTGGCCTACCTGGCCCTGATGAAGCTCGGCGCGGCGTTCGTACCCTTCGATCCCGCCTGGCCGGACGACCGGCTGCGGGCCGCACTGCGGGTGCTGGCCCCACGCGTGGTGCTGGCCGCCGATGCCCGCCCGCTGCCCGGTGATCCGCGGCCCCGCGTGGTGCCGGTGGCCATCGAGGACATCGCGCCCCATCCGGAACGACCGGGGCGGCCGATCGGGCCGGACGACCTGATCTACGGCATCTTCACCTCCGGCACCACCGGCGTGCCCAAGTGCGCGATGAACCGGCACGCCGGACTGACCAACCGGTTCCGGTTCATGACGCGGTACTTCGCCGCGACCGGTGCGGAGGTGGTGCTGCAGAACAGCCGGCACACCTTCGACTCGTCGGTGTGGCAGCTGTTCTGGCCGCTGACCACCGGGGGGCGGGTGGTCGTACCGGCGCAGGGGGAGTTCCTCAACCTGGAGCAGGTGATCGACACGATCGCGGCCGAACGGATCACCATTACCGACTTCGTACCGAGTATCTTCAATGTGCTCGTGTCCATGGTCGACCGCGATCCGGCGGCGCTCGCCCGGCTGGCCTCGCTACGTCACCTGATCGTCGGTGGGGAGGAGATCAACCCGTCGATGGTGCGCCGGTTACGGGAACTCCGTCCGCAGATCAGGGTCACCAACGGGTACGGGCCGACCGAGACCTCCATCGGCATGGTCTTCCACCCGGTGTCCGTTGCGGACGGTGACGTGATCCCGATCGGCCGGCCGATCGACAACTGCTACGCGGTGGTGGCCGACGCCGACCTGCGCCCTCTGCCGCCCGGTGCGACCGGGGAGATCCTGGTCGGTGGGGTCTGTCTGGGCACCGGCTACTTCGCCGCACCGGGGCGAACCGCCGAGGTCTTCGTGCCCAACCCGCTGCCGGAGATCCCCGGCTCGCGGCTCTACCGCACCGGTGACCTGGGCCATTTCGCCCCGGACGGCCGGCTCTACTTCGCCGGACGGCGGGACTTCCAGGTCAAGATCAACGGGGTGCGGCTCGAACTCGGTGAGATCGAGACGGCGGCGGCGGGCTGCCCCGGGGTACGCCAGGCGAAGGCGATCGCCGTGCGGCAGGACGGCAGCACCCTGCTGGCGCTCTTCGCCGAGAGCACCGAGCCGGCGGACAGTGCTCCGGCGGACAGTGCTCCGGTGGGTACCGGTCCGGCGGGTACCGGTCCGGTGGGCACGGCGACCGGCACGGACGTCGCACCGGTGACCGAGGCGGCGCTCGCCGCGCACCTGCGTCGGGTACTGCCCCGGATCAACCTGCCCCGGCACATCTTCGTCCTGGCCGCCCTGCCCCTGACCGCCAACGGCAAGGTCGACCGGGAGCGGCTGCGCCGGCTGGTGGAGCGGAAGGTGGCCGAGGACGCCGCCCGGCTCATCGCGGACACCGCCTCGGATACCCGGTCGGACCGGGTGCTGGCCATCTTCCGGCGGGTGCTCGGCAGCCCCGGGCTGACCGTCGATGCCGACTTCCGTGCGGCCGGCGGTGACTCCATCCAGGCGGTGTCCCTGGCGGTGGCGCTGACCGGGGAGGGCGGCGTGGAGGTCGGGGTGGCCGACCTGTTCGCCCATCCCACCCCGGCCGGGATGGCCGCGCTGATCGAACTGCGGGCCGCCGGGAACGACCGGACCGAGCCGGAGGCCACGCTGATCGAGCGGGACGTCGAACTGCCGGTCGGACTGGCGGTGGCCGGTGTGGCCCGGGCCCGTCCACCCCGGACGGTGCTGCTCACCGGCGGGACCGGCTTCGTCGGCAGCCGTCTCGTCCACGACCTGCTGGCCGACCCGGACGTCCGGGTGTGCTGCCTGACCCGGGCCTCCGACGATGCCGCCGCCACCGACCGGGTGGTCCGGGCACTGGCCGGGCGCGGCCTGTGGCGGCCCGGCTTCGGTGACCGGCTGACCGGGTACGCGGCCGACCTGGGCCGGCCCGACCTGGGCCTGGGCCCACGGCTCTGGGACCACCTTGGCCGTACCGTCGACCTCGTCCTGCACAACGGTGCCCTGGTCAACTTCCTGTTCGACTACCGCGCGCACCGGCCGGCGAACGTGCACGGTACGGCCGAACTGCTCCGCCTGGCGATGCACCACCGGGCCAAACCGGTGCATTACATCTCCACCCTCGGCGTGCTCGACACCGAGGCCGTCCGGTGGGACGAGCCGGTACCGGAGGACCACGACCCGGCCCGCGCCGTGCCGCCGGTCAGCGGGTACAGCCGGTCGAAGTGGGTCGCCGAACGGTATCTCGGCGAGGCGCGGCGCCGGGGGGCGACGGTGACTGTCCTGCGGCTCGGGGAGGTGATGCCCGACGCGGACAGCGGGCAGCCGAACCAGGCGGCGCTGACCCATCTCCTGTTGGCCGCCTTCGACCGGTTGGGCGTCCGACCGGCCGTGCCGATCCGCTCCGACCACACCCCGGTGGACTACGTGTCCCGCCGGGTGGTCGCCGCGGTACTCGACCCCGGCGCGTGGGGCGACCCGGTGCACCTGTTCCACCCGCAGAGCGTCGACTTCGCCGACCTGCCGGACCCGGCGGGTACCGGCCCGGAGCGGGTCAGCTGCGCGGAGTTCCTCGCGGTCGCGCATACGGCGGCCGCGGAGAGCGGCGACGGCGGGCTGCACACGCTGCTGTCGCTGCTGCCGGCGGCGTCCACCGGGGACGAGGAGCAGTTGCGTCGGGGGTTCGCCGCGCTGCTCACCGACAATCCGCGGCTGTTCCGTCGGGACCGCTGCGAGCGGCTGGAACGGCGGTGGGGACTGGCCGACGCGCACCCGTTGGCCGCCTCGATCGAGGCGTACCGGCACTGGCGGGCCCGGCGGGCGGGCGACCCGGATCCGGAGGGTGGGCTGCTGCTGCCCACCGGTCCGCAGACCAGGTGAACAGATCAGGACAGGAAATGGGGAGCGCAATGCGGTATCGCAGGATCGGCCGGCTCGGCTGGGAGGTCAGCGAGGTCGGGTACGGCATGTGGGGCATCGGGGGTGGCCCGGGTGGCTTCACCGGATGGGACTACGACACCGCGCCGAAGTGTCTGGACGAGGCGGTCGAGCTGGGCTGCAACTTCTTCGACACCGCCTGGGTGTACGGCCGGGGGATCAGTGAGCAGTTGCTGGGTGGGCTGCTCCGTCGCCACCCGGACCGGCGGCTCTACGTGGCCACGAAGATCCCCCCGAAGAACCGGGAGTGGCCGCCCGGCCCCGACGACACCCTCGACGACGTCTTCCCCGCCGAGCACATCCGGGAGTACACCGAGAAGAGCCTGGAGAACCTGGGCGTCGACCGGATCGACCTGCTCCAGTTCCACGTCTGGGAGGACCGGTGGGCCGGTGACCAGCGGTGGCAGGAGGTGATCACCGACCTCAAGCGGCAGGGACTGGTCGACGGGGTCGGGATCAGCGTCAACCGGTGGGAGCCGGCGAACTGTCTCGCGGCGATCGACACCGGGCTGATCGACGTCATCCAGGTCATCTACAACATCTTCGACCAGGCCCCGGAGGACGAGCTGTTCGTCCGGGCGCAGGCCGACGACATCGGCATCATCGCCCGGGTGCCGTTCGACGAGGGCACCCTCACCGGCACGTTGACCGCCGACACCACCTGGCCGGAGGGGGACTGGCGCAACACCTACTTCGGCCCGGAGAACCTGCTGCCCAGTGTGGAGCGGGCGCAGCGGCTGGCCCCGGAGGTACCGGACGGGATGACCATGCCGGAGCTGGCGCTGCAGTTCATCCTGGCCCATCCGGCGGTGAGCACGGTCATCCCGGGTATGCGCCGGCTGGAGCACGTCCGGGCCAACCTCGGGGCCGGTGACGGCGTACCGCTCGATCCGGCCCTGCGCGACCGGCTGCGGGCGCACCGGTGGGACCGTACCCCCACCGCGTGGTCGCAGTGATCGTCGGTCGACCGGGCGGGCCGGACCCGGCCGCCCGGTGGACCGGGTCCCCGGCGGTCCGCCCATGACGGTGATCGCGATGTGGGCCCACCCCCGGGCGGTGTCCACCGCCTTCCTCCGCATGATGATCGCCCGGGGCGACGTGACGGTGGTGCACGAGCCCCTGGTGACCCTCTTCGACACCGGCAGCGTCACGCTGCCCGCGCCCGACGGGGGCACCGTCACCGTCACCACCCCGGACGACGTGCACGCCCACCTGCGGGAGCTGGGCCGGGACCGGCCGGTCTTCGTCAAGGACACCCTGGAGTACCGGTACCAGCACCTGTTCGACCACCCGGAGCGGGTCGCCGACGTGGTGCACACCTTCATCGTCCGGCACCCGGCCCGCACGATCAGCTCGCACCACGCGATCAAACCGACCGTCACCTGCCCGGAGATCGGCTTCGAGCACCAGTGGGACCTGTTCGACCTGGTCCGGCGGACCGCCGAACGGCCACCGGTGGTGGTCTCCGCCGAGGCGCTGCTGCGTGCTCCCGGGCCGGTGGTGTCCGCCTGGTGCGCGGCGGTCGGCCTGCCGTACCGGCCGGAGGCCCTGCACTGGGCGCCCGAGGACCGTCCGGAGTGGCAGCGCACCCGCAAGTGGCATCTGGACGTCGGGGACAGCTCCGGCTTCCAGCCGGTGACCAAGTCGTTCGAGGCCACCGTGGAGACCGACGCGACCCTGCGGTCCTACTACGACTACCACCGTCCGTTCTACGAGCGCCTCATCCAGCACGCCATATCCATCGGGGAGGACCAGTGAGCAGCACCGCCACCGTCGAGACCTTCACGGCCAGCGAGACCCTGTCGCCGGGCCAGCTCTTCGCCCGCGCGTACGCCGCCGACCCGGCCGCCGCCGAAGTCCGCTTCGACTACACCGTCACCGACGCGTTCCAGCCCACCAAGGAACGCCCCCGGGTGACCGTGCGTAACCTGTTCCGCAAGCGTCCGGTGGGCACCGAGCCGGTCCGGTTCTGGTGCGAGGCCCGTCCGGACGCCGCGGAGGCGAAGGCGGTGCACGAGTCGGACCTGCGCCGGGAGGCGGCCTTCCGGTTCGGCATGGCCGCCGCGCAGGTGCACCCGATCCGGGCCTGGGTGCAACTGCCCGAGGAACTGGCCGACGACCCGGAGGCGATGGCCGTCTTCATCGACTACCGGCTGCTGGTCCGGCTGGCCACCGCCGAGAACCAGGCGCTGACGATCGGCGAGGGTGGGCTGCTGCGGCACCCGGAGATCGCGAAGCTGCCGTACACCGACAGCTACGTCACCGGCCTGCTGGACGCCTGTGACGAGATCGAGCAGACCGGCGCCACCCCGCACGCGATGATCGTCAACCCCCGGGACTACTACGCCCATTTGCTCGGCAAGGGTTCGCTGCTGACCGACCTGACCCGCAACGCGGTGCAGATCAGCCGTACCCGGATGGTGCCGCCCGGTACCGCCGTGGTGGGTGACTTCGCGATGGCGGCCCGGCTGCTCGACGGCGGCCGGTCGGCGATCCGGATGGGACAACCGCCGGCCGGCACCTTCGCCACCGACGGCCCGGCGGTCTGCGCCGAGATCCACGAGGGACTCGCCATCCACCTGCCCACGCACTTCTACCACGTGGTCCCGGCGGGCGCCGAGTGATGGGCCGGATCAGCGGGAAGCTGGCCTTCTACCGACCCTTCCTGCCGCTGTTCGGCGCGATCTTCTTCGCCCTGCTCGGGGTCGGTGCCTCGCTGGCCACCCTGCCCTTCTACGTGCTCGACGAACTGGACGGCAACAAGGTCGGGGTCGGCGTGGTGATCGCCGCCATCGCGGTCTCCGCGGTGATCGCCCGGCCGATCGCCGGCCGGTTCGCTGACCGGCACGGGTACCGGACCGTCATGCTCGCCGGCACCGTGGTCTGCGTGGTCGCCGGTGCGGCGTACCTGGTCGCCGGGAACATGCCGGTCCTGGTGGCGGTCCGGCTGCTGCACGGTGTCGGTGAGGGGGCGGTCTACACCGCCGGGGCGGCCTGGCTGGTCGCGCTCTGCCCACCGCAGCGGCGGGGTCGGGTGGTCGGCCTGTACGGCATCCACATGTGGCTGGGCATCACCCTGGGTGCCCTGTTCGGCACGGTGGCGCTGCGTCTGGGCGGGTACCCGGCGGTCTGGCTGTTCTGCGTGGCCGCCGCCCTGGTCGGGGTGGTCCTGGTGGTCAGCCGGCCACGTCCGGTCCAGCCGGCCGCCACCGGCCGCCCGGCCGGGCTGCTGCCCTCCTCGGCGGTACTGCCCGGGGTGGCGCTCTCGCTGGCCGCGCTCGGGTACGCCGCACTGGCCGCCTTCGTGGCTCTGCACCTGGGGGAACGGGGCATCACCAACGGCATCGCCGCGTTCAACGCGTACGGCCTGACCTATGTCGGGGTACGGCTGTTCGCCGGCGGCCTGCCCGACCGGCTCGGCGCGGGCCGGGTGGCGTTCTGGTCCGCGCTGGTGGAGGCGGTCGGGCTGCTCCTGGTGGCGGTCGCGCCGAACCTGGTCGTGGCGGTCATCGGCGGCCTGGTGATGGGCGCCGGTCTCTCGCTGCTCTTCCCGTCCCTGGCCCTGCTGGTGATCAACCGGACCGACCCGGCGCACCAGGGGGCGGCGCTCGGCGCGTTCACCTCGTTCTGGGACATCGGCATCGCGGCCGGCGGCCCGCTGGCCGGACTGATCGCCAGCCTTGCGGGCTACCCGGCGGTGTTCTACGCGATGCTGGTCCTGGCCGTGGCCTCCGCGCTGCTCTCCTCGCTGGGGACGGTGACCCGGAGCGGACCGGTCACGCAGCGCTCCTCCGGCTGAACCCGGGTCTTCGATCCGCCCCCGGACGGTCAGGCGAACCGGTCGGGGGCGAGGTCGGCGGGGTCGGGTCCGGCCGGATCCGGTGCGGTGCCGGTGGCCAGGGCGGCGGCCAGCCGGCCGACGGCCGGGGCGACCTGCACCCCGTACCCGCTCAACCCGGCGAGCCAGAGGAAGCCGGGCGCGTCGGGTGACACCCCGACCACCGGTACGTCGTCCGGGGCGGCGGTGCGCAGTCCGGCCCAGGCCCGCCGGATGCGGCGGATGGTCAACGTGGTGGCCGCCTCGACCCGCTCGGCGCCGATCGCCACGTCGAGGTCGTCCGGGCGGGCGTCCCCGGGCGGTACCGGGGTGGCGTCGGCCGGGGAGACCAGCAGGTGTCCGGACTCCGGCTTGAAGTAGAAGGTGCCGGTCACGTCGGCCACCATCGGCCACCGGCTGACGTCGGTGTCGGCGGGGGCGTCCACCAGGAAGGCGGTACGGCGCAGCGGGGTGAGTCCGAGGGGGCGTACCCCGGCCCGCCCGGCGATCTCGTCGGCCCAGGCCCCGGCGGCGTTGACCACCACCGGCGCGCCGAACCGGCCCTCGCCGGTAGCGACCTGCCAGGTGTCGCCCTGCCGGGTGAGCGTGGCGGCGCGGGCCGACCGCAGCACCTGACCGCCGTGCGCGCGGATGCCCCGCAGGTAGCCCTGGTGCAGCGCGTCGACGTCGATGTCCTGGGCGGCCGGCTTGCGCATCGCCCGCCGGTACGCCCCGGGGCGCACGATCGGGCAGTGCCGGGGCACCTCGGCCGGGTCGATCTCGTACGCCGGGACCGACGCGTCCGCGCCGGCGGCGAGGGCGTCGTCGAACTCCTTCTCCGCGCCGGGCGGGCAGAGGGTCAGCACCCCCCGGGGGGTGAGCAGGGGATGGGCGGTGAACCCGGGTGGTGGGGCGGTGAGGAAGTCGCGGCTGGCCCGGGTCAGCGCCCGGACCACCGGCCCGCCGTAGTACTCGGAGTAGAGCGCGGCGGAACGGCCGGTCGAGTGGTGGCCCGGCACCTGCTCCATCTCCAGCACCGCGACCCGGCCGTGCGGCGCGAGGTGGTAACCCGCGCTCGCCCCGGCGATCCCGGCCCCGATAATGAGGAAATCGACGTTCATCATCATCGACGGTAGTGCGGGGCGGGTTCGCCGGCAATGGCAACTGATAGAAATGACTCGATCTATTGCCGGGGTGCGGCGGCGCCGGGCGGATGAGCGGCCGGTGGCAGCCGGGAGGCGGCCGGGCCGGGATGGCCGGATCGGGCATACTGCCCGGGATGACCCGCACCCTGTCCGAGACCGCCCGGCTGCGTCTGTGTCAGGACAGCCTGGTCGGGCTCTCCGTCGGCGACGCCCTGGGCGCGCAGTTCTTCGTACCGGGCCGTTCGCCGGCCGACCTGCTCGCCGGCCGGGTGCCGCCGCCACCCTGGGAGTGGACCGACGACACCCACATGGCCTGTTCGGTGGTGACCGAACTCCGTGAGCGGGCCGGGGCGATCGACGCCGACCGGCTGGCCGCCGCCTTCGCCGACCGCTGCGACCCCTACCGGGGCTACGGCCCCGGCGCGGTGGTGATCCTGCACGAGATCCGGGACGGTCGGCCGTGGCAGGAGGCCGCGCAGGCCGCCTTCGGTGGCGGCGGATCCTGCGGCAACGGGGCGGCGATGCGGGTCGCACCGCTCGGCGCGTACCACGCCGACGACCCGGAGCGCGCCGCCGTCGAGGCCGCCGTGTCCGCGCGGGTCACCCACGCCCACCCGGAGGGCGTCGCGGGGGCGGTCGCGGTCGCGGTCGCCGCAGCGCACGCCGGGGCCGCCCGGTCGACCGGGGTACGCCCACCCGCGGTGGCCCTGCTCGACGCGGTCACCGGACACCTGGCGCCGGGGCAGGTGACCGACGGGTTGCACCGGGCCCGCCACCTCCTCGGCCGGTCGGTCGCCGAGGCGGCGTACGAACTGGGCAACGGCGCCCAGGTCACCGCCCAGGACACTGTCCCGTTCGCCCTCTGGGTCGCCGCCACCCACCTGGCCGACTATCCGGCCGCGGTCACCGCCTGCGTCGAGGCTGGCGGGGACGTGGACACCACCGGGGCGATCGTCGGTGGGGTGGTGGCCGCGTACACCGGGTTGACCGACCGGCCGGGTGTCGTCGCGGTGCCGGCGGACTGGGTGGAAGCCCGGGAGGAACTGCCCGACTGGGCGGTCGGCTGACAGCCGGCGGGTGGACTGTCGCCTATCCGACGTCCGGTCACCGCGTCGCCCGGCCACTTCCATCCGGGCCGGCACTACCCTACGTGAGGTGTTCGAAGCCCTGCGGTGGGACTTCCGGCGGAACCGGGATTCGCTGGCCCGACTCGTGCTCGCCGTCTTCCGGTTCGGGCAGTGGACCGCCGGCCGGCGTACCCTGCCCCGTCGGCTCGCCTCGATCCCCTACAAGGCGCTCAACCTGCTGGTGCTCCGGCTCGGCACCAACAGCGACCTGCCCCGCGAGCTGGTCTGCGGCCCGGGGCTGCGGCTGTTCCACCCCTATGGTCTGGTCCTGCACCGGGGCGTACGCATCGGCCGGAACGTCACGATGTACCACCGGATCACCATCGGCCGTCGGGACCTCAGCGGGGAACCGGTGATCGGCGACGACGTGACCATCGGTGCCGGTGCCGTGGTACTCGGTCCGGTGGTGGTCGGCGACCGGGCCCGGATCGGTGCCGGCGCAATCGTGCTGGACGACGTGCCGGTCGACGGGATCGCCGTCGGGCCACGCGCCGACGTGCGGCCACCGGCGGGTGAGCGAGCGCCGGCTCCACCGGCGGCCTGAGGGTCGGGGACCGCTGTACCGGCGGCCCGGAGGCCGGATGGGGCGGCGGGCCGTTCCCGTCGGACGCTGCGGCAGGATGGAGCCGTCCAGCACCACGAGCGGACGGAGAACGATGTTCACCCTCCCGTTAGGCGACGATGCGGTACTCGGCCCGTTGGAGCCGTGGCGGGCCGCCGAGTTCGCCGCCCACCTCGACCGGGCGCGGCAGCACATCACACCCTGGGTCGGGGCGAGTTTCGTCGTCGACGGTGTCGATCCGGCCCGGGCGGTGCTGCAACGGTACGCCGACGGGCAGGCGCGCGACGGTGCCCGGATCTACGGCATCTGGTGCGCCGGCACGCTCGTCGGGGGAGCCATGTTCGTCTCGCTCGACGTGGCGCTCGGCGTGTGCGAGGTGGGCTGCTGGCTCGAACCGGCCGCCGAGGGCCGGGGACTGATCACCCGCACGGTCGGCCATCTCATCGACTGGGCGGTCGACGTACGGGGCATCGTCCGGGTCGAGTGGGTCACCCTGGCCCGTAACGTGCGCAGCGTGAACGTGGCCCGGCGGCTCGGTATGCGCCGGGACGGGGTGCTGCGGGACGCCGCCCCGGGTCCGGACGGCCGACAGGACAGCGAGGTCTGGTCGGTGCTCGCCACCGAATGGCGCCGGCACCGGGAGAGCCTCCGCCGCTGACCACCACCGAAGGACCCCGCTGCCCGGTGGCCGGACGACGTCGTGTCATCCGGCCACCGGCGGTCGGCTCAGCCGAGGTCGACGGTCGGGTAGAGCGGGAAGTCGGCGAGCAGTTCGGTGGCCTGCTTGCTGACCCGCTCGGCCAGCGCCCGGTCCAGGATGTACTTCGCCTTCGACGCGGTCCCGTCCGGATTCGCACCCGGCCGGGTCTGGCTCAGCACCGTGTGCATCAGTTCGGCGATCTCGTCCATCTGCGCGGTACCCAGGCCGCGAGTGGTCAGCGCCGGGGTGCCGATCCGGATGCCGGAGGTGTACCAGGCCCCGTTCGGGTCCTGCGGGACGGCGTTGCGGTTGGTGACGATGCCCGAGTCGAGCAGCGCCTGCTCCGCCTGGCGGCCGGTCAGGCCGTACCCGTGCACGTCGATCAGGACCAGGTGGTTCTCGGTGCCGCCGGTGACCAGCTTGGCACCCCGGCGCAGCAGCCCCTCGGCGAGCGCGTGCGCGTTGGCCACGATCCGCTGGGCGTAGTCGGCGAAGTCGGGACGGCGGGCCTCGGCCAGCGCGACGGCCTTGGCCGCCATCACGTGCGGCAGCGGGCCACCCAGCACCATCGGGCAGCCCCGGTCGACCTGGTCGGCCAGCTCCGGCTGGCAGAGCACCATCCCACCACGCGGGCCGCGCAGCGACTTGTGCGTGGTGGTGGTGACGATGTGCGCGTGCGGTACCGGGTCGAAGTCACCGGTGAAGACCTTGCCGGCGACCAGCCCGGCGAAGTGGGCCATGTCCACCATGAAGGTGGCGCCCACCTCGTCGGCGATCTCCCGCATGATCCGGAAGTTCACCTTGCGGGGGTACGCGGAGTAGCCGCCCACCAGCACCAGCGGCTTGAACTCCCGGGCGACCCGGCGTAGCTCGGCGTAGTCGATCAGCCCGGTCGCCGGGTCGGTGCCGTAGCTGCGCTGGTCGAACATCTTGCCGGAGATGTTCGGCCGGAAACCGTGGGTGAGGTGGCCACCGGCGTCCAGCGACATGCCCAGCATCCGCTGGTTGCCCAGCTCACGGCGGAGCGCGAACCAGTCCTCCTCGGTCAGGTCGTTGACCTGCCGGGCCTGGGCCCGCCTGAGGGCCGGCGCCTCGACCCGGTCGGCGAGGATGGCCCAGAACGCCACCAGGTTGGCGTCGATGCCGGAGTGCGGCTGGGCGTACGCGTGTGCGGCGCCGAACAGCTCGCGGGCGTGCTCGGCGGCGAGCGCCTCGACGGTGTCGACGTTCTGGCAGCCGGCGTAGAACCGGCGGCCCACCGTGCCCTCGGCGTACTTGTCGCTGAACCAGTTGCCCATGGCCAGCAGCACGGCCGGGGAGGCGTAGTTCTCACTGGCGATCAGCTTGAGCGACTCGCGCTGGTCGGTCAGCTCGGCGGCGATCGCATCGGCCACCCGGGGCTCGACGGCGCGGACGACCTCCAGGGCGTTGCGGAAGGCGGTGGACTCGGCGTTCAGCGACGACATGCGACCTCCTGTAGATCTGGTAGAGGCCCAGGCGCTCGGCATGCGTCCAGATGACGGGACCGCTTCCCGATGGTGATCCATCCCAGCGCGCCAGTCACGGCCCGCTTCGATCCTACCGGGTCACCAGGGTCGGGACCCGGACCGGCCCCGGTGACCGTGCGGTCGGTGCCGGCGCCGGCACGGCCGGTGGCGGGTACCCCACCGAGGAGCCGGTTCCAACCGGCGGAACGGTTCCTCGCCGGGGCGCCGGTCGCTCCGTAAGATCGACTGATGGTCGATTCGGCGGCGTCCGGCGGTAAGCTCCTGGCCATCAGTGACCTGCACGTGGGGCACGCCGAGAACCGTGCCCTGGTGGCCGAGATGCGGCCGGAGTCCCCGCAGGACTGGCTGCTGGTGGCCGGGGACGTGGGTGAGACCGTGGCCCACGTGGAGTGGGCGCTGCGGCTGCTGAGCCGGCGGTTCGCCAAGGTGGTCTGGGTGCCGGGCAACCACGAACTGTGGACCCCGCCGGGGGATCCGGTCCAGTTGCGCGGCGAGGAGCGCTACCGGCACCTGGTCGAGGTGTGCCGGCAGCTCGGCGTGGTCACGCCGGAGGACCCGTATCCGGTCTGGGCGGGGCCGGACGGGCCGGTACGGGTGGCGCCGCTGTTCCTGCTCTACGACTACTCGTTCCTCGACCCACAGTGGCCCACCCCGGAGGTGGCGCTCAAGCGCGCGTACGAGCAGGGGATCGTCTGCACCGACGAGTTCCTGCTGCATCCCGACCCGTACCCGGACCGCGCGGCCTGGTGCCACGCCCGCGTCGAGCAGACCGCCCGGCGGTTGGCCGAGGAGTCGCCGGAGCTGCCCAGCGTCCTGATGAACCACTGGCCGATGGTGCGCCAGCCGACCGAGATCCTGCGGTTCCCGATCTTCGCGCAGTGGTGCGGTACCACGCGTACCGCCGACTGGCACCTGCGGTACAACGCCTCGGTGGCGGTCTACGGCCACCTGCACATCCCCCGGACCACGTTCCACGACGGGGTGCGCTTCGAGGAGGTCTCGGTCGGGTACCCACGGGAGTGGCGGCGCCGCAGCATCCCACCGGGCCGGCTCCGGCAGATCCTCCCCGCCCCCGCCTGAGGACCCGGCAGGCCGGAAACCCGGAGGGGCCCGGTGGAGGGAATCCACCGGGCCCCGTTCGTGGCTACCGCGTCAGGCGCGCGGGTCAGTTCACCGCCCGTTCGGCGTTGACCATCCCGGCACCGTAGAACCCGTTACGCTGCTCGCCGTAGCAGGTCGCGTCGTAGTTGGTGGGGTGCAGCGGCACCGGGTTGTAGACCCCGGCCGGGCAGGCGATCGGGTCCGCCGTCTGCTCCAGCATGACCGTGAGCTGGCCCGGCGTGAGGCCCGGGTGGGCCGACAGGGCCAGCGCCGCGACACCGGTGGCGTGCGGGCCGGACATCGAGGTGCCCTGCTTGTAACCCCAGCCGTTGGTCCGGGTCACCACGTTGAACGTGGTGGACAGGATCGCGTCGGTGATGGTCGAGCGCACACCCTGGGTACGGAAGCGGGTGTCGCCACCGGGTGCGGTGACGTCGACGACCCCCTGCCCGTACGACGAGTAGTAGCTCTTCTGCCGGGTCGGGCCGGTCGCCGACACCGTCACCACACCCGGCGCCTCGGCCGGCAGGTCGACGCAGGCGCCGTTGATGGTCCGGTCCTCGACCGGGTAGCTGCCGTCGTTCGGGCTACCGCTGTCGACGAACGTGTGCTGCAGGTCCACGTTCGAGTTGCCGGCGGACGCGATGTTCAGCACGCCCTGGTTCTGGGAGTACCGGATGGCCCGCTGGACGGCCTGCCACACCGGCCGCTGCCGGGCGTCGTTGCGGCAGTTGAACTCCCACGGGTCGATGTAGTAGCTGTTGTTGGTGATCTGCATGCCCTGCTCGGCGGCCCAGATGAACCCGCAGACCGCCGCCTCCGGGTAGATGAGGCCGTCGTTGTTCACGACCTTCACCGCGGCGACCTTCACCCCGGGGCCACCCCGGTGACCCCGACGCCGTTGATCGCGGCGGCGATGGTGCCCGCCACGTGGGTGCCGTGGTCGGAGTTGGTCGGGTTCCAGGACGACTCGGTCGTGTCGACCACGCCGCCCAGGCAGGACGCGCTCTTGTCCTTGGCGATCTGGCTGGCCAGGTCGGGGTGACTGCTGGAGATACCGCTGTCCAGCACGCCGACCACGACGTTCGCGCTGCCGGTGGTCACCGTGTGGGCCTGCGGCACGTTGATCTGCGGCATGTCCCACTGCGAGCCGAACAGCGGCTCACCGCCGGCGTCGGTGGCGGCCTGAACGGCGGTGGACTCCACCTCCACGGTCTCGCCCTCGTCCAGCGCGGTGCCCAGCCCGGTGGTGGCGGCCACCGACTCGACCCCGGCCCCGGCGACCGCCGAGGCGAAGTCCGGGTTGGTCGACCGGACGATCAGGACACCGATCTGCGGGTAGTCGGCCACCACGGTGCCCTGCGCCGCCGCCACCCGGGCTGCGGCCGGCCCGGTCGAGGCGCCGTTGGGGGCGAGGACGAGGAAGGTGGTGTCCGGTCCGGCGGCTGATACCGGGGCCACCGCGGCGGTTACCGCGAGGCCGGCACCGAGCGCCATGGCGGACGCGGCGGCCAGTGTCTTGCGACGGATTGCTCTCAAAAGAACTCCCAAAGGCCGTTCCCGTCACGACCGGCACCGTGCCCCTGGTGAGGGGAGCGGCCCGGCCCGGGGGAGAGCGGATGCCCACCTCCATCAGAGAGCGTTTCACGTCCCCTCGGCGTTACAAACCCGCCGGTCGTTGGGTTAAAGCGGCCTGTCGACGGGTTGCTTTCCGGTCAGACCGTTGCCAGGGTATGCGGCACCTCGTCGAGCCCTTCGATCAGGTAACGCAGCAGCAGCACCAACGTCTCGTGTCCGAACAGGACGACCTGTCCGTCGGCGTGGTCCCGGCGTAGGTCACCGAGGAGGGCCCGTAACCGCAGGGCGACGTCGGCCCAGGACTCCCCGCCCGGCGGCCGGTAGTAGAACCGGCCCAGCCGGGCCCGTCGGGCCGCCTCCTCAGGAAAGCGGGTGCGCACCCCGTGTGACGTGTGCAGGTCCAGGATGCCCAGTTCCCGGTCGCGGAGCCGTTCGTCCCGATGGGCCGGGATGCCGGCCTCGGCCAGGGCCAGCTCGGCGGTCTGCGCGGCCCGCCGGTACGGCGACACCACCGCGATCCGGGGCCGTTCGGCCTCCGGCAGCCCGGCCAGCCAGCGGCCGGTGGCGACCGCCTGCTCCCGCCCGGTGGGGGAGAGCGTGACGTCCGCGTCCCGGTCGGTGAGGTCGATCAGCTCCGCGCCGTCCGCCTCGGCGCGGGACGCGGCGACGTTGCCGGTGCTCTCCCCGTGCCGGACGATCCACAGCCGTTCCAGTTCCGCCATGAGCCCAGCGGTACCCGGTCGGCGCTGCCAGGTAACCCTGGTCGGCCTGTCCTCCTCCAGCCGGGTGACCCGGCCGGTCAGTCCAGCTCCAGCCGGGTCCAGTCCAGGCCGGCCCGCCAGCCGTCGAGGTCGAACGCCCAACCGGTCAGCGCCGCGTGGGCCGCCTCCGGGTCGGCGGTGACCGCCTGCCAGTGCCGGTCCGGCCCGCCGTCGCGGTACTCGACGATGAAGCGGTCGTGGTCGTCGAGGGCCGACTGCGCGTAGTACGCCGAGCCGGCCCGGGTCCTCTCGACGACGAAGAACTCCTCGTCGCCGGTGGCCACGTCGTCGATCAGGATGCGGAGCAGGTCCTCCGACGGGTCCAGGTAGTGCTCGTCGGAGGCGGTGCGGGCGTGCAGGGTCGGCAGCGGGCCGATCCGGCGCTGCCAGGTCAGCGGTACCCGGATCGCCCGGCCCGGATCGCCGTTCCAGTCCACCGGCAGGCCGTGCCGGGTCAGGGTGTCGGCGACCCGCTGCCCGACCGGAGTGGCCGGCCCCTCGGTGGTGCCGTACCTGAGCCACAGCGCACCGCCCTCGGCGGCCCGTTCGGTGTCCTGGGCGTGGAAGAAGACGTACCCCTCGTCGGCGTCGGACAGTTCTGCGCCGATCTCCGCCTCGCCGCAGCTACCGCAGCAGGTGAAGTCCTGCCGGGCGACGATCCCGGCCCGGTTCAGTTCGGCGAAGGCCGCATCCAGCCGGTCGCAGTCGGTCACCGGTGGCCAGGACGCCTCGACGGCGTGCCGCAGTGGCCACTCCTCGGCCACGATCCGGCGTACCCGGTCCTCGATGTCCTCGTCCACCGCCGGTCCGGTCCCCTCGTCGCCGGCGGTGAGCTGCTCGTCCTCGGCGTACTCGATGGCCTCGGCGACCAGGGTGGGCCAGTCGGACAGGCCGATCACCAGTCGCTGCCGGATGACGTCACGGAGTTCGTCGGATGCGCCAGACATGAGCCGGGAGTCTAGGAGCGACGTACGACAAACCCGGCGCGCGATGAGCTGTGCCGCGCTCACATTCCCTCCCCAGGGTCCATTACCGTCCAAACTGCACAGACGGCGATTCGCCTCGGCACCTACGCCCTCGCCCCCGTTCGCCCGGGGCGTACAGCGTGCACGGAAAGTGATCATGTCGAACCCGGGGTCGGGCTGACCCTCGCCGAGTCACGCCTGTACTGGTGAGCGGTATACCTACGCGGCATAAAAATGACGCAGAGGTATACCGCTCATCACGTTGTCGTCGGCTCGGGCCGGTCACACCCCGGCGCAGGCCGAAGCGTGGGCAGCTCGCGGTGGACGCCCGAGCCTGGGCCACCGACTGTCGGACGTGGGCATACTGATCCGCTGGGTTGCGACCCGCGCCCGTTCATCTGCGCCTGCATTGCAAACAAGGGCCAGTTTCCGTCGGATTCCTACGAAGAGTCGCGTGTGTCGGCGCCCCGGAGGTCCGGCAGCGTGAGCCCGTGCTGATCAGGTTCGAAGCTGGCAACTACCGGTCGATCGCGGAGAACATCGAGCTGTCGATGGTCGCGGTCGACCGGGACCGGGACGGAGCCCGAGAGGCGATGCGGTGGTTCGATGAGGTGCACAACCAGCCGACGCTCTTTGGCGACGACGAGTACGGCTGGTCCGGTATGGGACGGCGCGAGCAGGCGCTGGCACTGCTACGCCTTGCCGATCTGGGCATCGAGGACATCATCATCGATGCCCAGGAAGTGGCTCTCGCCGGCTCCGCTGAGCCCCGCACCCAGCACAGACTACGCCTGGTCCACCGGACGGACGGACATTCGGCACCGCTGGACTTTTCTGCGGAGTCAGAGGGGACCAGGACGTGGTTCCACCTGATCGGCCCGGTACCGACCGCGCTGCGGGTCGGGTCGGTCGTCGTCTTCGATGAGTTGGTCGGTTCGGTGCGTGCTGCCCCAGGTGGATCAGACTGTTCTGCTGCGGGCACTCGGACTGATTGGCTGATGGCGGGTGGGACAGCGTCGACGCGGAGCACGGCCACTCAAGCGCACCACGGCGTCAACACCTCGCTGAACCTGGAACTCCACCCCGAGCAGGGCGTACCGGAATCACGTTCCCGGACGACAACCCTTCCTCCGGCCTGCACCACTTCCTGAATGCAGTCGAGCGGGGGGAGTGAGACGTGCCGGACCGGGTAACCCGCGCTGACCATACACAGAGTCCGTGGAGGTGAGTGATGCCAGCCAGTCCGGTGAAGGACAAGAACTACGACCTCGTGCACGAGGTGCAGATGGTGCTGGAGAACGCCTGGCGGGTGGACAACTACATCAAGGACGCCGAGAAGAGCGGCGACAACGAACTCGCCGAGTGGTTCCGCCTGATCCAGAACAACAACATGAAGGCCGGTGAGCAGGGTAAGCGGATGCTCGCCATGCGCCTTCAGCGGGAGAACGGCTGACCGGCGCAGCGGTACGGGGGCCGGGCGGTTCGCCCGGCCCCCGTACCGGCGTCCGGATACCGGTACCGGCGGCGTCCGGATTATCTACCCGGCGTCAGACCACCCGCACCTCGTAGATGCCCCGGCCGAAGGTGCCGGCCACCAGCCGGTGGTGGGTGCCGTCGTACTCGATGTCGTCCACCGGGACCTGCGGCAGGCCACGCCCGAGCCGCAGCCAGACCCGGCCGCCGGCCGGGCTGACGAAGACACCCTGGTCCGTGGCGACGTACAGGGTGCGGCCCCGGCCGATGACCAGGTCGTTCACCGGCGCCTGCGGCAGCACCCCGGTCAGGTCGGTGAAGCTGCGCCCGCCGTCGTCGGAGCCGAGCACGTACGGCCGGTCCGAGCCGGACCGGTACGCCGACAGCGTCACGTAGACCCGGTCGGCCCGCTTCGCGTCGACCACCACCCGGGTCACCCAGGGCTGCCCGCTGAGCAGTAGCTGCCAGTTGGCGCCCAGGTCCCGGGTCACCCAGACCCGACCGTCGTCGGTGCCGACGTACACGGTCCGACCGTCGCCGGCCGGCGCGACCGTGGTGATCGTGCCGTAGTTGGTGTAGATCGGGTCCCGACCCGGGCCACCGGTCAGGTCACCGCTGATCGCGGTCCAGGTACGACCACCGTCGGTGGAGCGGTTGAGCACGTTGGCGCCGTAGTACATCACCGACGGGTCCACCGGGTCGAAGACCACCGGGGTGAACCAGTTGCGCCGGGCCGCGGTGACCCGGTTGGCGAAGTACGTCATCGTGTCGCCGCCGTCGACCGACCAGAAGCAGTTGCCGTACTGGTAACAGGCGTAGACGTTCTCCTTGTCGGTCGGGTTGATCTGGTTCTCCTCACCGTCCCCGCCGAGGTACTCGTTGAACGCCGGCCCGCCCCAGGAGCGCAGCGAGCCGTTGTCCTGGGTCCCCCCGGACACCCGGCTGACATCCTGCGGAGTGATCGCCACGCTGTAGAACTGCATGAACGGCTGGTGGGTCGCCTTGACCCAGTTGCCCTCACCGTCGGTGTCCGACCGGTACACCCCGCCGTCGTTGCCGACGTACACCCGGCCCGGCCGGCGGGGGTCCCAGATCATCGCGTGGTGGTCGACGTGCATCGAGTCGTAGTCGGCCCGCCAGGTCGCCCCGCCGTCGGTGGTGGTCATCAACGGCACCCCGGCCACGTGTACCCGGCGGGGGTCGTCGGGGTCGACGAAGACCTTCCCGAACCACCAGCCGAAGCTGGACTGGGAGTCGGCCAGGTCGGTGTTGGCCGGCAGTCGGGTCCAGTTCTCGCCCCCGTCGGTGCTGCCGTAGAAGCCCTCGAACGGTCCGGCCGTGGTGTTCACGATGGCGTAGAGCCGGTCCGGGTCCGACGGGGACTGGCCGAGCCCGATCCGGCCCACCTCGGGGCTGGCCGCCGGTAGCCCACCGGCCAGTCGTCGCCAGGTCTGCCCACCGTCGTCGGAGCGGTACACCCCGGAACCGACGCCGCCGTAGGTGCGCAGGTCGGGTTCGCGGCGGTGGTCCCAGAGCACCGCATAGAGCCGGCCGGAGCCGGTCGGGTCGAGCAGTACCTCGGTGGCGCCGGTGAACCCGTTCGCCCCGGTCAGGACCCGTTGCCAGCTCGCGCCGCCGTCGGTGGAGCGGTAGACACCCCGGTCACCGCCGGGGCTGTAGAGCGAGCCGGCCGCCGCGACGAAGATGCGCTTCGGGTCGGTCGGGTCGACGGTGATCGCACCGATGGCGCCGGAGTCGCGTAGCCCGAGGAACCGCCAGTGCCGGCCGCCGTCGGTCGAGGCGTACAACCCGGTGCCCTCGTAGGTGACGCTGCCGCCACCGGGGTTGGCCTCACCGGTGCCGGCGTAGAGGGTGCCGTCCGGTCCGGTCGCCACCGCACCCATCGCCTGGGTCCAGTCGTCTGGCCAGGCCGGTGCGAAGTGTCCGCCGGCATCCCGGCTGACCCAGACACCACCGCTGGCCGCCGCCGCGTAGAGGGTGTCCGGTCGGTGCGGGTCGAGGGCCAGCGAGGTGACCCGGCCGCCGATGTTGGTCGGCCCGATGGACCGCCACGCCCCGCCCACCTGCGGCAGCCGGCGGGCGGCCTGCGCGGCGGTGTCGTACGCGTGTCGCGGCAGCGCGGTGCCCGGGATCGTCTTCTGCAGGTACCGGAACTCGGCGGGCGCGGACGGCCCGCGCACCGGGCGGTACTCGTCCGGGGGCCGCGGCGGGCTGGCGCCGGCCCCGCCACCGGGGGCGAGTAGCGCGGTTCCGCTGCCGAGCAGCACCGTGGCCAGGATGAGCGCAAAGTGGCGTCGTCGGGGCATGGAATTCCCTTCGTCGATGCGTCTGGGAATTCTCCCATCGATGGGATGGAATGGCGGAGTCCGTTGATCCGTGGGAAGGACAACCATGCTGCCCGTTCCGTCACCGGTCAGACGCCGGTCCCGCCGAGCCGCCGTGCTCGCGGCGCTGCTCATCCCGGCCACCGTCGGGGTCTCCGCCCCGGCCGTGGCCGGGCCCGGTCAGCCCGTACCGGCGCCGCACGTCGTCGCCGACGCCACCGTTCCCGTCTACTCGTACGCCGACGCGATCCGGGAGAGCGTCTGGGTCCAGTCGACCACCGACGCCGACGCCGACGGGGTACCCGACCGGGTGGCCGTCGACCTGGTCCGACCCCGGGAGGCCGCCCAGGCGGGTGTCCGGGTGCCGGTCATCATGGACGCCTCGCCGTACTACCTCTGCTGTGGCCGGGGCAACGAGGGCGAGCGCAAGACGTACGACGCGGCCGGGGTGATCGCCAAGGCCCCGCTGTTCTACGACAACTACTTCGTCCCGCGCGGCTATGCCTTCGCCGCCGTCGACCTGGCCGGTACCGCCCGCTCACTGGGCTGCGGGGACGTCGGTGGCCGGGTCGAGGTGGCCAGCGCCCGGGCCGTGGTCGACTGGCTGAACGGCCGTGCGAAGGCGTTCACCGCCGACGGTCGGCCGGTCACCGCCGACTGGTCGACCGGCCGGGTCGGCATGATCGGCAAGTCCTGGGACGGCTCGGTGGCCAACGGGGTGGCCGCCACCGGCGTGCCCGGGCTGGCCACCATCGTGCCGATCGGCGCCATCTCCAGCTGGTACGACTACATGCGGTTCGGCGGTGTGCTGCGGGCCAGCGACTATCCCGCCTACCTGCACCGGTACACCAACGGGCGGCCGGTGGAGGAGTGCGCCGACCTGCTCGCCCGGCTGCGTGCGGACAGCGCCGAGTCCACCGGGGACTACAACGCGTACTGGCAGGAGCGGGACTACCGGCGGGCGGCCGGTAACGTCCGGGCCAGTGTGTTCGTCGCCCACGGGGTGAACGACCTGAACGTCACCACCTCGCAGTTCGCCCGGTGGTGGGACGCGCTCGCCGAGGAGGGGGTGCCCCGCAAGCTCTGGCTGTTCCAGGCCGGCCACGAGGACCCGTTCGACGTCCGCCGGGCGGAGTGGGTGGCCACCCTGCACCGCTGGTTCGACTACTGGTTGCAGGAACTGCCGAACGGTGTCATGGCCGAGCCCCGGGTCACCCGGGAGAGCGCTCCGGGCGTCTGGCGGGAGGAGGCGGACTGGCCCGCTCCCGGTACCCGGCCGGTGCGGGTGACGCTGGGCGCCGGGGACGGCAGCACCGGCACCCTCGGCGGTCGGGCCACCGCCACCGGTCCGGTGTGGAGCTACCGGGACGAGTCGCTGACCGAGGCCGAGCTGGTCGCCGAGCCGGGCGTGCCCCGGGCCGGCCGGCTGGTCTTCCTCTCCGGGGCGCTCCGCGAGGATCTGCGGATCTCCGGCAGTCCTTCGGTGCGGCTGCGCATCCAGGTCGACCGGCCGACCACCGAGCTGACCGCCCGGCTGGTCGACTACGGCACCGCCGAGCGGATCGACCACTTCACCTCCGAGGGGGTCCGGACGCTGACCACCGAGTCGTGCTGGGGTGAATCGACCGCGGTCGACGACGCCTGCTACCGCGACACCGCCGAGATCACCGTGACCAGCGACCACGCGGTGCTGACCCGGGGCTGGTTGGACGCGGCCCACCACCGGTCGTTGCGGTTCACCAGCCCGCTGCTGCCGGGCCGGTGGTACACGGTGACCGTGCCGTTGGACGCCTACGACACGGTCGTACCGGCCGGGCACGTCCTCGGACTGGTGCTCGGGCAGAGCGATGCAGAGTACACCAACACCGACGACCGGGACGCCACGGTCCGGGTCGACCTGGCGGCCAGCGCGTTGGCCCTGCCGGTGGCCGGCCCGGTGGGCCTGCCGGAGGTGGCGGTGGCCCCGCAGGTGCGGACCGACCGGCCGCTGACCGCCGACGCGGTACCGGCCGACCCGCGCCGGATCCCGACGTCCCGCTGACCGCACCCCTTCCCTGGTGATCCTGCGCGTCCGGTCCCGACCTGGCGAATCGACGCCGCACAACGGGGCCGGACGGGCAGGCTCGCGGAGCCCGGGGAAGGTGGCAGTTGATTTACAACGTTGGAATACTGGGGACGGTGCCGGACGAGGAGGAGCGATGGGACAGCACGACATGACGGCAGGGTCCACGGCGTTCGGCGCGGCCGACGCCAGCATCGCCACCGCCCGCGCCGAGCTCCACACCGACGGCATCACCGCCTGCCGGGGCGCGTTCGGCGTGGCCTGGGTGGACCGGGTCGCCGAGGACATCGAGGTGGCGTTCCGGGAGGCGATCTCCCGTCCGGACGGTGCTGGTCCTCGGGGTGGACGCGCCCGGGGCGGGCAACCACGAGCGGCACGACATGGCGGTCACCCGGGAGTACCACGCGGCCCTGCCGGCCGCCGTCCGGGACCACCTGACCTGCCGGGTGGTGGACGTGCTCACCCCGATCCGGCAGAAGCACACCATCGAGGGCCTGGTGATGGGCCTGGAGTGACCGGGGCACGGTGCCCGGTGGCAGCCGTCCGGGGCCGCCTGCGTGCCCGGCGCGCCGCCACCCGGTAAGGTTTCCGCGATCACCGCCAGTCGCAGCCGGGAGTCGCCGGGTGACGTGTGGGTGACCGGCGAACGAGGGAGGGGCACCGGGTGCCTGGCGAGCAGCGGCGGGAGCGGACGCCGATGGGTACCGCCCGCCAGAAGATCCTCGACGAGGCGCTGCGACTCTTCGTCAGCCAGGGGTACCGGGCGACCACCATCAAGGAGGTCGCCGCCGGGGCCGGGGTGGCCGTGCAGACCGTGTACTTCACCTTCGGCAACAAGCGCGCCCTGCTCAAGGAACTGGTCGACCGGAACGTGGCCGGTGACGACGAACCGGTCCCGACCCTGCAACGCCCCTGGGCGCGGGAGGCCGTGGAGGAACCGGACCCGCAGCGGCAACTGGAGATCCAGGTCCGGGCCGCCGGGGCGATCTACCGCCGGGTGGCGCCGCTGCTCCAGGTCATGCGGGACACCGCGGGCAGCGAGGACGAGGTGGGCGAGCTGTGGCTCCACAACCAGAAGCAGCGGCGGGCCGTGCAGCGCCGCCTGGTCACCGCACTGGCCCGCAAGCACCCGCTGCCCGAGGGCGTCTCGGTGTCCCGGGCCACCGACATCGCGTACGCGCTGCTCGGTCCGGAGATGTACCACCTGATGGTCACCGAGCGGGGCTGGCCGGTCGCCGAGTGGGAGCGGTGGGTGCTGCGGATGCTGCGTACCGAACTGCTGGGTGACGGCCGGGCGGACCGGCACGACGGTGCCGCCGCGTCGGCGGCGGCACCGTAGCCTCCGGTGGCGGTCAGGCCCGGGTGAACGCCAGCACCACGTTGTGGCCGCCGAAGGCGAAACTGTTGGACAGCACCGCCGTCACCTTGGTCTCCCGGGGCTCCCCGGTCACGAAGTCCAGCCCGAACGCCGGATCCGGCCGGTCCAGGTTGAGCGTCGCGGGCACCGTCGAGGTGAGCAGCGCCTGCACCGACGCCACCGCCTCGATCGCCCCCGCCGCACCGAGCGCGTGACCGGTCTGCGACTTCGTCGACGACACCGGTACCCGGGCCGCCGACTCGCCCAGGGCGGTACGCAGCGCCTGCACCTCGGCCGCGTCGTTGTACGGGGTACCGGTGCCGTGCGCGTTGACGTACGACACGTCGGTCGGGGTGAGCCGGGCCCGGCGCATCGCCGCGTCCAGTGCCCGGGCCGCCCCGGCCCCCTCAGGCTGCGGCATGGTGATGTGGAAACCGTCCGCGGCCCGGCCGTAGCCGGCGAACTCCGCCAGCCCGGTCGCGCCCCGGGCCGCCGCGTGCTCCTCGGTCTCCAGCACCAGGATCGCCGCCCCCTCGGCCAGGACGAACCCGTCCCGGTCGGCGTTGAACGGCCGGCTCGCCCCGGCCGGGTCACCGTCGCGGGTGGACAGCGCCCGCATCCGGCCGAAGCCCGCCAGGACCTGCCGGGCCAGCGGGGCGTCCGCCCCACCGGCGAGCACCACGTCGGCCTCCCCGGTCACCAGCATCTGGTGCGCGGTGACCAGCGCATCCGCCCCGGAGGCGCAGGCGGTGACGGTGGCGCCCACCGGGCCGGTGAAGCCGTACTCGATGGAGACCACCGCGGCGGCGCTGTTGTTCATGGCCCGGGGGATGAACCGGGCGCTGACCGCCCCCGGCCCGCCCGTGGCGTACGCCTCACCGGTGGCGCTCCAGGTCTCCATGCCGCCGACCCCACTGCCGACCACCACCCCGACCCGGGTCCGGTCCAGGGTGGCCGGGTCCAGCCCGGCGTCGTCGAGCGCGAGCCGGGCCGCCGCCAGGGTGAGGTGCGCCAGCCGGTCGGTGACCGCCAGTTGGCGCCGGCTCGGCGCGAGATGGTCGGGCAGGTCCACCTCACCGGCGATGCCGACCGGCAGTCCGTCCGGGGAGCACCGGGTGAGCCGGCGTACGCCGCTGCGTCCGGCGAGTTGCCCGCGTAGGAACTCCTCGGCGCCGACCCCGATGCCGGTCACCGGGCCCAGCCCGGTGACCAGCACCCGCGTCGCGGTCACCGAAGGGCCCCGACCGGGCTGTGCCGCAGCAGGACGTCGACGACGTCGGCGATGGTCTGCACCGCCTCGATCTCGGCCGGGTCGAGCCGGGTGCCGATCTGCTTCTCCAGGGCGCTGATCATCTCGACCGCGTCGAGGGAGTCCATGCCGAGGTCCTCGCGCATGTTCGCCCCGGCCACGATCTGCTCGGCGTCGAGGCCGAGGTGGTCGGTGAGGATGTCACGGACCAGGGTGAGGGCGTCGTCGTGGTTCATCGTGTGCCTTTCTCAGGTGTACGTCCGGTGGACCGGTGGTCCCACCGGTGGACAGGTCGGGGCGTGCGGTGGCGAGGACGCCGGGTCAGGCGCCGTGCGGTGGTGAGGACGCCGGGTCAGGCGCGTGCGGCGGCCAGGTCGGCGAAGAAGGACAGGTCGGCGGCGACGGCGCCGACCGCGCCGACGAACCGGTCCGCCTCGGCCTCGGTGAGGATCAGCGGCGGTTGGATCCGCAGTACCCGGCTGCGGTTCGCGGTGACGTAGGTGAGGATCCGGTGGTTCTCCGCCAGGCCCCGCACCACCCGCAGGCAGAGCAGGTCACCGAGCATGCCCTCCAGCGCCGACGCGGTCTGCGCCAGCGCCCGGCGGGCGTCGACCGGCAGCCAGGCCGCCACCTCGTGCAGCTCGCCCGGGAGCCGGGTGAGCAGGTCGTCGGCGAGGGCCAGCCCGGCACCGGACATGTCCGCGTCGAACGCGATCGCGTTCATCATGCCGATGCCCCGTACCTCCCGGACGAACGAGTACGGTGCGCACGCCTCGGTCAGCTTCTCCCGTAGTAGCCGGCCGATCCGTTCGGCCCGGGCCGGAATGTCGAAGTAGGCCAGCGCGTCCAGGGTGGCCAGTCCGGCGACGGCGGCGAAGTTGCCCCCGCCGAAGGTCGAACTGTGCTGCGCGCACCGGTCCGGGCTGCCGTACGCGGCGTCCCACAGGTCCGCCCGGACCAGCGTCGCGCCGATCGGGACCAGACCGCCGGAGAGGGACTTGGCCAGGCAGATCACGTCCGGTTCCAGGCCGTCGTGCTCGGCGGCGAACATCGTCCCGGTACGCCCGAGCCCGGTCTGGATCTCGTCGAGGATGAACACCGCGCCGGCCCGGCGGCACAGCTCCTGGGCCCGCCGCAGGTAGCCGGTCGGCGGCAGGATGACCCCGCCCTCGCCGAGTACCGGCTCCACGATGAACGCCGCCGCGCCGTCGAGCGCGTCGGCGAGGGCCTGCTCGTCACCGAAGCGCACCGCCACGCAGTCGGGCAGCAGCGGACCGAACGGGTCGCGGTGCGTGGCCCGGCCGGTTACCGAGAGCGCGCCGAGGGTCTTGCCGTGGTAGCTGTTCTCCACGTACACCAGTCGTTTCCGGCCGGTGCCGGCGCGGGCGACCTTGAGGGCCGCCTCCACCGCCTCGGTACCGGAGTTGCTGAAGAAGACCCGCCCCAGCTGTCCCGGGGCGATCTCGCAGAGCCGCTCGGCCAGTTCCGAGGTGTGTACCGGCATCGAGACGTACTGCACGAAGCTCGGCGCCCCGGAGTCCAGGAAGCCCCGGAGCCGGTCCACCACGGCCGGCGGGTTGTGCCCCAGGTTCAGGCAGCCGTACCCGGCGACGAAGTCCAGGTAGTCCACCCCCTCCGGGGTGGTCAGCGTGGCACCGCGCGCGGAGGAGAAGACGTGGTCGATACCGTGGCCGCGCATGAAGTCGGCCATCGGCGGGTTGACGTACCGGCGGAACCGCTCGGTGGTCTCCTGCCGGATGTCCCGGCCGCCGAGGTGCCCGGCGGCGCCGGTACCGGTGGTGCCGTCGCCGTGGTGGACCGCGAGCTGCTCGATCTGCTTGTCGGACACCAGCCGGCCGAAGCTTGCCGCCGGTAGCGCGCTGAACCCCTGCCGGCGGGCCAGGACGCCGATCTCGCGGACCCGGTCCGGGTCCAGCTCCCGCCCGAGCGACCAGTGTTCGGCCCGCTCCTCCAGGGCCAGCACGATGGTCTCGGCCAGGCACCCGTTGAGCTGCCGGGTGGGTGCCGGCAGCGGCCCCTCGGTGGCGAACAGCCCACCGGGCGCGGAGACCATGCCACCGTCGAGGACCAGCACGTCGCTGCGACCGCGCGGCGGTTCGGCCACGTCCCTGGGCAGGGCCACGTCGATCACCACCGAGCCGGGTAGCAGCCGGTCGGTGTCGATGATGCCGCCGCTGGACGAGGCGGCCACGAAGATCCGGGACCGCGGGTACGACATCGACACGTCGGAAAGGAAACGGACCCGTTCCCGCTGCTCCTCGGTGAGGTAGCGGACCAGCGAGTCGAGGTTGCTCGCGCTGCGCCGGTGCACCACGTCGACCTGGTGACCGTCGTCGAGCAGCAGCTTGGTGACGACCAGCCCGATCGAGCCGGGGTAGCCGATGACGGTGACCCGGGTCTGCTCCGGGGTGCGCCCCAGCAGCCCCACCGCGTGCCGGACCAGCTCGTGCGCCGAGTGCGAGGTCAGCGAGTTGCCACTGGTCAACGCGACGTTGCCGACCCGTTCGGCGGTCCACAGGCCCCGGTCGCCGACGATGGAGCTGGCGCCGCCGAGGCCGACGATCTTCGCGCCCTCCTTGGCCAGCTTGCGGATCTCCTCCACCACGTGGTCCGCCGCCGCGCCGTGCTGGCGCAGCATCTGTTCGGCGGTGTACGGCAGGTACCGCACGTCGCCGGTGCAGTGTGCCCCGGTCGGTGCGGTCAGCGACCGCAGCAGCGGTACCGGCAGCGACCCGCGCTGCCGCTCCGGTTCCGGCCAACCGGGCCGCCGCCCGACCAGGTCGGTCACCAGGGCCGCGGCGTGCACCAGGTGGCGCTGACCGGTGGTGGTGGGATGGGCGAGGAATCCGAACTTCACCGTTTCTCCTGTCCATGGGTGGCCGGTACGCCGCCGCTGCGCGGCCGGCTCGGGGCGGCGTGCCAGCTCCGTGCGGAGAGCAGGCTCAGCCCGTCACCCTCGTTGTTGTGGGCCAGCAGGACCGTGTAGAGGTTCACCGCGCCGGGTCGGGTCAGCTCGGCGCGCAGCAGCACGTCGTCGACGTCGTCCAGGCGACGGTGGGTCACCGGGGTGGTGCCGAAGACCCGGTACCAGTCGTCGTCGATGAGGTTGAGCACCGTGGTCTGGTTGCCGGTCGGCGCACCGGCCCGGGCCTCCCGGTAGGTGCGGATGATCGAGTGCCCGCCGTTGCAGAGCCGGAAGATGCTCAGGTTGCCCCGCAGCCGGTGGCCCTCCACGCAGAGTTGCTGGATCAGTGACGGCATGATGTCCGGCACCAGGGCGGCGGCGCCGTCCCCGACGAAGGCCAGCACGTTGTCGTCCCGGGTGAGCGCGATGGTGGGGATGGCCTGCAACGCGTCACCCATCAGCGCCCGGCCGTACCAGCCGGAGAAGCCGGGACCGGTGCGGACCAGGTTGCGCACCGCCGCCGCCCCGCCCCGTCCCACGTCGTACACCCCGGTGTAGCGGTAGTCCTCGTACCGGATGAGCTGCTCGATCACCGCGTTCAGCCGGTGCAGGAAGTAGTTGACCGACATCGGCCGGCTGGGCAGCAGGGCCAGCGGGTCCGGCACGTCCGTCGCCGCCCGGATCGCCTGCCGGCGCAGGGCGAGGACCTGCGGGTCCACGTCGAGCCGGTCCCGGACCGCGCGCAGGAAGTCACCGACCCGGGCCGGTACCGCGTGGGTGGCGAACGGCGCCAGGTGCGCCGGGTTCGCGGTCACCTGCACGGTACGTAGCTGCCGGGTCAGGGCCCGCTCGGAGAACGGCGAGCAGACCTCCGAGATCCGGCTGCCGAGGAAGAACAGGTACTGCTCGTCGCGGGGCCTGAGCCGGCCGTCGCGGTGCAGGTAGTCGAAGACCCGGCCGCTGAAGCCGTACATGCCCAGGGTGCCCAGGTACTCCTCGACCGGACGGCCGTCCCGGTACGCCGACACGGTGCCGGGGCGGGCCAGCGAGTCACCGAGTGCCGCGCCGACCTCACGGGCGACCGCGTGCACCAGCTCCACCTCGTCCGGGTCGGCCGCTCCGACCTGCCAGAACAGGGTCGCCGGGGTCTCGTTGAGCAGCCGGACCACCGGGGTCAGCGCATCGTCGGCGACCACGGTCACCGGCCGGGTGACCGGTGCCGGTCGGGGCGGTACGGGCGGCGGGGGAGCGCTGCTCTCCAGCACCGACGGGGTGGCCAGCAGGACGACCGGTCCCTCGGCGGCGTCGTACGCGGCGAACGCCTCGGCGAGATCGGTGGCCAGGTCGGCGGTGCGGTTGAGGTAGACCGCCGGGATGCGGCGGGCCCGCAGCACCTCCCGGGTGTCCTCGTCGGTGTGCACGGTGCCCTGGAACGGGTACCAGCGGTCCGGGAAGGAGTCGGCGACCACGATGAACCCGCGCGCCCCGGCCTGCCGAAGGTTGGCCAGGGTGCCCCGGAACTCGTCGACCATGCCGCTGGTCACGACGATCAGGTACGGCGCGCCGTCCAGTGTCCAGCGGGCCATCGCCCCGGCGGCGAGACTGTGCTCGCTCGGCCCGCGCAGCACCGGGTTGCCGGTGTCCCGGGCCCGCCGTTCGAGGTCCTCGATCAGCGCGGCCACCACCGAACCGGTGTAGTAGTGCAGTCCCCAGCGGTTGCCCGCCCGGTCGGTGAGGAAGGCGTGCAGGGCGGCGCCGAGGGTGCGTTCGGCGGTCCCGCCGACCGTCGGCGCCGGTCGGGCGTAGCGGGTCTCCACCAGGTCGGCGAGCGCGCAGGCGGTGTCTGCGGCCAGGATCCAGGTCTCGGTGGGTAGCTGCCGCAGGGTGTACCGGGCGACCGGCTGGACGTGGTGCTTGGCCGGCTCGTCGTAGACGTGGACCGTGCAGGGCGCGCACTCCGCCGCGACGGCGGTGGGCAGGGCGGCGACGACCCGCTCGACGGCCCGGTCGGCCTCGCCCCGGAAGGCGTCGCAGGCCAGGCCGGCGCCCTCGGCGTCGACCAGCAGCAGCGCCAGGCGGCACGGCTGCCGCCGGTGCGCCGCGTCCACCACCGCCGGCACGTCATCCAGGGTCGGCGCGGCCAGCAGGTGCAGTTCGGCGGCGCCGAGGACGTCGGCGACGAAGTCCCCGGCCCGGCCGACGATGTCGGCGTACTCGGCGGGGGTGTGACCGTCGGTGACGGGTGTGGGCGGGTCGGCGGGGACCGGCGGGTGCAGGCGTACCGGGCTGCCGACGGTCAGGTCGGTCAGCCCCTGCCGGACCCCGGCGAGAAACCCGGGCCGACCGCCGACGGTCACCACCAGCAGGGCCGGGGGGCCGGACGCGGGTCCGGGCGGGCTGTTCTCGTTGTGCATGGCTCTTCCCCTGGAAGCGTTCCCATCGCTGGTGCCGGCGCGACACTGAGCCGGCACCAGCGGTCGGGGTCAGTGGGTGGACCGCGTCCGCGACGCGGCCCCGGTCACGACGTGGGTGGTGCCTGGCCCGTGCGCGGGCGCGGCGGCGTCGGCTCGGGCCGGGCCAGCAGACGGCGGGCGACGGCCTGGATGTGCACCTCGTCCGGGCCGTCGTAGATCCGGGTGGTCCGCGCCTCGCGGAACAGCCCGCTCAGCGGTGTGTCGTCGCTGAGCCCCTCGGCGCCGTAGACCTGGATCGCCCGGTCGGTGACGTGCTGGAACATCCGGGAGGCGACCACCTTCGCGGCGCTGACCGCGGTGGCCACCTGCGGGTCGTCGGCGTCGAGCAGGGCGGCGGCGTGGTGCAGCATCAGCCGGGCCGAGGTGATCTCGGTGTAGCTGTCGAAGACGTGTAGCTGCATGAGCTGCTTGTCACCCAGCAGGTCCGTCGAGGTCCGCCGGGTGCGCAGCCGGGCGCACATCAGGTCGTACGCCCGCTGTGCCTGCCCGACCCAGGTCAGGGCCCGCAGCAGCCGGCCCAGGGAGAGCCGTTCCATGGCCATGCCGAACCCGCCGCCCTCCGGACCCAGCAGGTGGCTGACGGGTACCCGCACGTCGTGCAGCCGGACCTCGGCGTGCCCGCCGGTGTCCCCGAGCAGCGGCAGATCCCGGACGATCTCGAAGCCGGGCGCGTCGGTGGGCACCAGGATCATCGAGAAGGCGGTCCGGTTGGACGCCCCGGCCGGACCGGTCCGGCAGAACACCGTCATGAAGTCGGCGCCCCGGACCTTGCAGAACCACTTCCGGCCGTTGATCACCCACTCGTCGCCCTGCCGGCGGGCGTTGGTGCGCATCTGGAGCAGGTCCGAGCCGGAGACACCCGGTTCGGTCATCCCGTAGCAGGGGGTGATCGCCCCGGTGAGCAGTGGTTGCAGGTACTGCTCGCGCAGCCACGGCCCGGCGTGCCGGTGCAGCATGGTCAGGTCGAGCAGGCTGGCCGAGCCCAGCACGGCCGGGCCCTCCAGGTAGCTCCCCTCCACCTCGGCGATGTGTGCCCAGCCGGCCCACGGCAGGCCCCGACCGCCCAGTTCGACCGGCCGGGCGGCGCCCCAGAGGCCGTGTTCGGCGGCCAGGTCCCGCAGCTCGGCGACGAGCTTGCGGCGCTCGTCCGGCCCGGCGGTGCGCAGGGCCGGCTCGACCGGCCGCAGGTGTTCGTCGAGGAATCCGCGCACCTCGTCGCGGAGCGTCCGGATCTCGTCGGAGATGATGGCGTCCATCGGTGTCCCTCCCGCCGGTTCAGGCCGGTACCGGCACGTCGTGGGCCGGTCCGCCCGCCGGGGCGCCCGGCTGGCTGAGCACGGTCTCCCGCTGGTCGGTGAAGAGCTGGGCCAGCTTCGGTTTGTCGACCTTGCCGGCCGCACCGAGCGGTAGGTCGTCGACGACGACCAGGCGTTCGGGCAGCTTGCCCTGCTCCAGGCCGAGTCCGGTGAGGAACGTGGTCAGCTCGGTGAGGGCCGGGGTGCTCCCGGCCTCCGGCACCACGATCAGGCCGATCCGCTCGCCGAGCACCGGGTCGGGTACGCCGAGACAGATCGCGGCCCGCACGGCCGGGTGCCGGGTGGCGAGCAGTTCCACCTCCACCGGGCTGATGTTCTTGCCGCCCCGGATGATGATGTCCTTCATCCGGCGGACCACGTTCAGGTAGCCGTCGGTGTCGATGAACCCGAGGTCACCGGTGCGGACCCAACCGCCCTGGGTGCGGTAGCGGGCGTCCAGTTCGGGAGCGTTGACGTAGCACATCGGGGAGAGCGGCCCCCGGCAGATCATCTCACCCTCCTCGCCCTGCGGGACGTCGTTGCCGTCGCCGTCGACGATCCGGAACCGGGCGATCCTCGGATCGGGCCTGCCGACCGTGGTGTGTACCTTGGCCTGCGGGTCGTCCAGGTCGGTGTAGCAGTTGACCCCGTCGGCGGAGCCGTACAGGTTGACGAAGTTGCAGTCGAAGCGCGCGATGCACTCCTCGATGGCGCTCGTGTCGATCTTGGAGCCGCCGCTCACCACGGCCCGGATGCTGCCGGTGTCCACTTCGGCGAACTCGGCGCTGCCCAGCATCAGCTGGAACACCGCCGGTACCCCGAAGACGTGGGTGGGCCGGTGCTCCCGGACCGCCCGGGCCGCAGCGGCCGGGGAGAACTTGCGGACCAGGATGAGCGTGCCGCCGTGACAGGCGATGGTGATGAACGAGCCGAGCGATCCGTACGAGGTGCCCAACGGCGGCAGGAACAGGTTGCGCAGCGGCGACACGCCACCGGAGATGCCGTTCATGAACGCACCCCGGCCCCCGGCGAGGGCGTTGTGCGAGTAGAGGATCATCTTGGGCTCGGCCTCGGAGCCGGAGGAGACCAGGATGCGTACCGGACCGTCCGGGTCGCCGTCGACGATCCACTCCGGCAGCGGGGCGGCCGGGTCGACCCGGTTGCCCCGGTCCATCACCGGGTCGGCGGGCAGGCAGCCCGGGTGCTCGCCGCCGATCACGAAGACCGAGCGCAGCGCGGGCAGTTCGCCGCGCAGCGAGTCGAGGGTCGCGGCGTAGTCGAAGTTGTCCCAGTGCACCGGGGTCACCGTGGCGGTGGCCCGGGACCGGCCGAGCAGGGCGAGGGTCTCCCGGCGGCCCCGGCCCGGCGGGTACGGCAGCACCACCGCGCCGATCGCGGCGACCGCCAGGTCCACCACGCAGGACCGCCAGCCGTTCGGCTGCTGGCTGCCCACCACGTCACCGGGGCGTACCCCGGCGGAGTGCAGGGCCGCCGCGAAGGAGAGCACCGCGCCGTACAGTTCGGCGTACGTGGTGGTGCCGTCGTCGCAGATCACCGCGGCCCGGTCCGGGTGGGCGGCGACCCGCTCGCGGAACAGGTCGAACAGCGTCCGGTCGGGGTACAGGCCCAGAGCCGCCCACTCGCGGCGCAGGTCCGACGGGACGAGGTCGTGGGTGCTGAGGGAACCACTCACGGCAGGAACCTCCACGGTGCGCGGACGAAGCAGGCGCCCTCGTTGGTCAGGGCGGCGGTGAAACGGGGGTCGGTGCCGAGGTGGTCGAGTTCGGTGGTGACCTCGGTGGCGGACAGGCCGGCGGCCCGGAGCCGGGCCGCCAGGTCGGCGCTGTGCTGCCCGGCGGTGCGGTTGACCAGGTGTGCCGGGTCCCGACGGGTCGCGTCGAGCCCCAGCGCGGTGAACAGGGCGGTCACGTCGGCGTTGGTACCGATCCGGACGGCGACCGCGCCGTCGGTCGTGGTCAACGGCCGGTCCCAGACCTGCCAGGGCGGCGGTTCGTCGCCCACCGCGGCCCGCCGGCCGGTGTACGACTGGAGCTGGGTGGCCGCGCCGAGCAGCGAGGTGTCGACGAGCTGCCCGACCCCGTCGCGCTGCCGGGCCAGCAGGCCCACCAGCACGCCCTCGGTGCAGAGCAGCCCGCCGAGCACGTCGAGCAGGGTCATCAGCGACGGCCGGGGCGGGTTGTCGTCGGCGAAGACCTGGGTGGCCAGACCGGAGTAGGCCTGCACCATGAAGTCGGTGCCCAGCGGCGGTTCGCCGGTCACCTCGTCGCCCCAGGCGGAGGCGTACGCGTAGACGATGCCCGGGTTGACCCGGGCGAAGTCGGCGGCGCCGAGCCCGAGCCGTTCGGCCCGGCCGGGCAGCCAGTTGTGCAGGAACACGTCGGCGTCGGCGACCAGGTCACGCAGCCGGTCCCGGTCGGCGGGATCCTTGATGTCGATCTCGACGGTCTCCTTCGTCCGGTTCAGGGCGAGGAACCGGGAGGAGACGTCACCGAGCATGGGGGGCATGCCGCGCAGCGGGTCACCGCCCGGCGGCTCGATCCGGATCACCCGGGCACCGAGGAGTCCGAGCAGGTGCGCGGCGAGTGGGCCCTGTACCCGGCGGGTGGCCTCCACCACGCAGAGCCCGGCCAGCGGGGCGTGCGCGGTCGGGGTACCCGGACGGGGCGGCAGGCCGGTGGCGGCGACCCCCGGGTGCGGCCGGACCGACCACGGTGGCAGCGGCCGCCGGGCGACCTCGGCGCGACGGTCCGCCTCGCTGCGGATGGGGCAGAGACTCACCCCGGACTCCGCGGCGACGGCCACGATCCGGGTCCAGGGGTACCGGCGCAGGGTGTCGTGCAGCTCCAGGGGTACTGCCGAGGTGGCGTTGGCGTAGCGCAGCAGCATCGGCCGCCAGCCGCGCCGGATCGCCGACTCCGGCGCCTCCAGCAGCGACCAGAACCGCTGCCACGGGCCCGCGTCGAGGGTTTCCAGTTCGAACCGGACACCGTCGGCGCTGAGGAACGGCGGACGCCGTCCGGCCAGCGGTGAGGCGGGTGGGGCGTCGTCGTCGCCGTCGGTGGTGGCCACCGCGAGGTACTGGCTGACCGTCAGCAGGGCGGTCTGCGCCACCGAGGTCTCGACCCGCCGGATGTCCGCTCCGGCCCGGTTGGCGTGCACGGTGGCCAGGACCGCCTGACCGGCGACGATTCCGGCGGCCACCGAGGCGTAGTCGACCGCGATCCGGCTCGGCCCGCCCTCGGCCCGACCGTGGACGGCCATCAGGCCGCAGGCTGCCTGGACGCCCACCTCGTCGGTGAGGTCCCGGTCGACCGGTCCGGCCCAGGAGACCGCGCAGCCCAGCTCGGTTCCGCCGGTCTCACCGGTCAGCCGGAGCTCGTCGCCCCCGCCGGCGGTGATGCCGTCGGTCTCGTCGGGCTTGCGGGTCGCGCCGAGCAGCTCCAGGTGCCCGATCAGTGTCGCTGTCGCGGTCAGCGAGGCGCCACCGGAGACGACCATCCCGTCCAGCAGCCGGGGTGTACCCGGGACAGTGGCGTCATCCGGGGCGGTCGTGCCGCCGTGCCCAGTCAGCGCCGTTTCCCGACAGTCGGGGTCGTCCGCTTCCGGTACGCCCCGATGGTCGTTTCTACCCATCATCACCGCACCCGTTCGCTCGCAGGAATCGACTGAAGAGGCACCGGCGTGTCCCGGTCCACCGGCCGGTGGAGGGTCGACGTGCCGGATGACGGCACGTCGCGCCGGTGCGTGCCGGTGCTGGTGCGACCGGCGTCACTCCTCGCCTCGGAAGCAGTGAATCGGTTGCCACCGTAGGTGAACACCCCTCACTGACGCCGGTGGACGGTCCCGGAGCCGGATGTGGGGTGCGGGGCGGGGAACCCCTTAACCGGAGGTGGTCGGCACGGGTTTTTCTGTGGCGGGTTAAGGGTTGTCAGCCGACGGGCCGTCACCATGCGGGTGCCCGCCCGCTGCGGCCGGCAGGGAGGCCGTAGCGGGCGGGCGGTCACGCGGGACGGGTCAGGAGTCGCGAAGACCGATCCGGCGGTGCAGCCGGGCGAGCGGACCGGGGGCCCACCAGTTCGCCCGACCGGCCAGCCGCATGAACGCGGGTACCAGCACCGCCCGGACCAGCAGGGCGTCGGTGATGACGGCCAGCGCCAGCGCCACCCCGAGCAGTTTCAGCAGGGAGAGCTGGGAGGTTGCCAGGGACACCATCACGCTGGCCACGATGACCGCCGCCGCGCTGATCAGGCGGCCGGTACGGGCCAGGCCGACCGCCACGGCCCGCTCGTTGTCACCGTGGCGGACGTACTCCTCCCGCATCCGGGAGAGCATGAAGACCTCGTAGTCCATGGAGAGACCGAAGGCGATGCAGAAGGCCAGCACCGGGATGGTGACCTCCAGGTAGCCGGTGGCGGTGAAGTCCCCGACCAGCCACTTCAGGTGCCCGTCCTGGAAGACGTAGACCATCACGCCGAAGGTCGCGGTCAGGCTGAGCAGGTTGAGCACCAGCGCCTTGACCGGTACCAGCAGCCCGCCGGTGAACAGGAACAGCAGGATGAAGGTGCTGATGCCGACGATCGCCAGCGCCCAGGGCAGCATGCCGCCGACCACGCCCTTGGTGTCGACCAGGGTGGCACTGGGACCGCCGACCAGCGCGGGTACCGGGCCGGACAGGTCCCGTACCTGTTCGACGACCCGCTCACCGGCGGAGGAGAACGGGGCCACGTCCAGCACGACGTTGAGCCGTACGCCGTCCGGGTTGACCATCGCGGTGTGCGCCGGGGTGGCCGGCATGGCCTGCGTTCCGTCGGCGTACCGGCCGGTCGGTCCGTCCACGTGGGTCACGTGCGGCAGCGCCGAGATCCGCTGGACGTAGCTGTCCAGCCGGGCGTCGGCGGTACCGCCGGGCAGGGCGACGGTGAGCGCGTCGATGGCGTGCGAGTCGAAGTCGCGCTCCACCGCGTTGGCGGCCCGGGCGGCCGGGGCGTCGGCGGGCAGCACGTTGGCGTCGGCGAGGCCGAACCGGACCTGCGTGAACGGCAGCGCCAGGGCGACCAGCAGCAGCATCACCGGACCGGCGGTCAACACCGGACGGCGCATCACCATCCGGGCCAGCGTCGACCAGAAGCCGGCCGCGCGGAGGTCCCGGTCCGCCCGGGCCCACGGCAGCGACCAGCGGAACGCCTTCGGGCCGAGCACGGCGAGCACGGCCGGCAGCACCACGACCGCGGCGACCGCGCCGAACCCGACGACCAGGATCCCCGAGTACGCCAGGGAGCGCAGGAAGAACAGCGGGTAGACCAGCAGCCCGCACATGGACAGCGCGACGGTGCAGGCGGAGAAGAGCACGGTCCGCCCGGCGGTGGCCACCGCCACCACGACCGCCTGGTGACTGTCCCGACCCAGGGCCAGTTCCTCCCGGTAGCGGGTGACGATGAACAGGCTGTAGTCGACGGCGAGGCCGAAGCCGAGCGCCGTGGCCACGTTCAGCGCGAAGACCGACACGTTGGTGATCTCGGCCAGGGGGGTGAGCACAGCCAGGCTGCCCAGCACGGCGATCGCGCCGACCACGGCGGGCAGGCTGGCCGCGACCACCGAGCCGAAGACCAGCAGCAGGATGACCAGGGTCAGCGGGGTGACGATCAGTTCGGCGCGGATCAGGTCCCGCTCGCTCTGCTCGATGATCTCCCGGTTGACCTGGCTCTCCCCGGTGGCCTGCACGGTGAACGGCAGGTCCCGGTGGTCGAGTTCGGCCATCAGTTCCTTGGCGTGCCCCTGCCGTTCGTCCTCGGCGCCGACCAGGCGGACCAGGATCAGCGCGGACCGGCCGTCGGTGGAGCGCAGCGCCGGTTCCCCGGTGTTCCACCACGACTGCACCGCGGCGGTGTCGGAGCGGGCGTCCAGCTCGCTGGTCAGTCGGGTGCCGGCATCGGCCACCGTGGGGTCGTCGGCGGGCCGGTCGGCGGTGAGCACGAGGACGAGGTCCGCGGTGCCGGCGCCGAACGAGTCGGCGAGGAACCGCGCGGCCCGCTGCGACTCGGCGTCCTGGGGGATGTAGCCGCCGTTGACCAACCGGTCCGAGACGGTCCAGCTCAGCCCGGCGGCGAGCAGGGTGAACAGCAACGACAGGACCAGGGTGGCGCGGCGGTACCGGACGACCGTGGCGCCGAGACGGGCGAGCAGCCCGCCGGGGATCGGCGGAAGGTCGTCGCCGGTCGGGCGGTCGGGTGCCGGCCGGGTGAGTTCACTGACGGCGGTCACGGCCGTCCTCCCGTCTGCTGGGCCGCCGGAACCGTCGTGGCGGCATGGTCGTGGTCGTCGTCGGCCGGGTCCCCGGTGCCGGTCACGGTGGCGTCGGGCCCGGTGTCACCCGGGGGTGTGGCGTCCCGGTCGGTCGTGGCGTCCCCGTCGGTACCGCCCGCCGGCCCGGTGGCCGGCTGCGGCGCCGGCTTGGGCAGCAGCAGTGCGGCGGCGACGAGGGCCAGCAGGTTCACCACGGCGGCACCGACCAGGCCGATCCGGAACGTGTCGTGGTCGATCGGGGCGCCGGGTGCGGTGGACTGGCCGGCGAGCGCGGTACCCAGGGCGGTCAGCACCACCACCCCGACCCCGCCGCCGAGCCGCTGCACCGTGTTGACCAGCGCCGAGGTGACACCGCTGTCCGCCGGTTGCACGGCCCGCATGGCCGGGACGGTCACCCCGACGAAGGCCGCCGGGATGCCGAAGGCCACCAGGATGCCACCGGGCAGGACGTCGATGAGGAAGTTCGGGTCGTCCGGCACCCGGGCGTAGTAGAGCAGCGCGAGGGTGAGGCTGGTCAGCCCGATCAGCAGGACCCCGCGTGGGCCGAACCGGTCCAGCATCCTCGGCAGCACGACGGTGGCCACCGTGACCACCATCAGGCCGATCGGCAGGATGGCCAGCCCGGCCTCCAGGGCGTTGTACCCGGCGACCTGTTGCAGGTGCAGGGAGAGGAAGTAGAACAGCGCCAGGTGGGAGATGCCGACCAGGAAGCTGGCCAGCAGCGATCCGTTGACCGCCCGGGAGCGGAACAGCCGCAGCGGTACCAGCGGGTCGGCCACCCGGGACTCGACCATCGGGAAGAGCGCGAGCAGGGCCAGACCGCCGATGAGCGCACCGGCGTGCAGCCAGGTGAAACCGCCGCCGCCCTCGCCGAACGCGGCCACCACCAGCAGCATGCCGAGGGTGATCAGGGTGGCGCCCCCGGCGTCGAGCCGGCGTCCGGTCCCTGGTTCGTCCCGGGGCAGTACCCGCCAGCCGAGCACCAGCACCAGCAGGCAGAGCGGCACGTTGATGAGGAAGACCGAGGGCCAGCCGGCCAGTTGGGTGAGGATGCCGCCCAGGGCAACGCCGGAGGACGCCCCGGCGGAGCGCATCGCGCCCCAGATACCGAAGGCGCGGTTGTACTCGGGTGTGCCACCGAAGACCGTCTGCATCATGGCCAGCGCGGTCGGCACCAGCGCGGCGGCGCCGAGCCCCTGCACACCGCGGGCCGCGATCAGCACCAGCGGGCCGGTGGCCAGCGCGGCGACCAGCGATCCCACGGTGAACAGCACCAGGCCGGTCAGGTACACCCGGCGTCGGCCCCGGGTGTCGCTGGCCCGGCCGCCGAGGACCAGGAAGCCGCCGAAGACCAACTGGTAGGCGGTGACCACCCAGGCCAGTTGTCCCTCTGTCATACCCAGGTCGGACCGCATCGACGGCAACGCGATGTTGACGATCGCGATGTCGAGGAAGACCAGGAACTCGACCGCGGTCAGTAGGCCAAGGATCAGCCAGCGGTCACGTTTTTCGTGCACGGGCACTCCCGCTCGTCTGTGGAACTCTCAGTGTAGTCGAACACTAGAGCTTCACTCTAGTAAAAGTGGCCGGACCGGGGCCCGGATGGGTGTTTGTGGGGTGCGGTCCGGGTGGTGACCCGGACCGGGGTCAACACACGGTCGGGCGGATCCGTCCGGCGGCGGCGGCCAGCGCGGCGGTGAGGAAGAACGTCCCCCAGACCGTCTCCACCTCACGCCGCTGCCCCGGCCGGACCTCGTAACAGCCGCCGCGCAGCATCCCGGGCGGTGCCGGTACGCCGGGGGAACCGCCCAGGTGGTCCCGGACCAGCCGGGCCAGGAGCAGGTCCGCAGCCGTGGTGTACCGCTCGGCGTCCGGCAGCCGGAGGGTGCCGAGCTTCTGCAGGGCGCACCCGGCGATGGCCGCCGCAGCCGTGTCGAGGTGACCGTCCGGCTGGTCCGGTCGGTCGGCGGGTACCCGGTCGCCGTGCCGGGCCAGCCAGCGGTCCGCAGCCGCCTGTGCCACCGGCCGGTACCGCTCGCCCAGCGCCAGGTGGGCGTCGATCGTGGCCAGCAGCGCCCAGGCCTCGCCGCGCGCCCAGGACCCGCCGGGATGCCGGTCCACCAGGGTGCCGGTCGTCGGGTCCCGGTCCAGCTCCACCGGCACCGGTCCGGTCGGGTCGGCGGCGGTGAACCGGTCCACCTGACGGGCGGCGACGGTGCGCAGCTCCGGGTCGGCGCCGTCGTCCGAGGCCCAGCAGAGCAACCGGACCAGCGCACCGACGCTGTCCACCGAGATCCGGTGCCGTCCCACCTCGCCGAGTCCGAACGCGGTACCCACGGGCACCGCGTCGAGTTCCGGGTCGTAGCAGCGGGCCACCACCCGGGCGCCGAGCCGGGCCAGCCCGGTGGCGGCCGGGTCGTCGTGCAGCCGGGCGCCGAGCGCCGCACCGTACCAGCAGGTCATCGCCCGGGTCACCGTGTCGTCGTCGAGCCGGTCGCGCAGCCGGGCCGTCCACTGCGCCGCGGTCGGTCCGGCGGACGGGTCGTCGGTGAGGGTGGCCCGCAGCCAGAGCAGGCCCACCCAGAACCCACCGACCCAGGAACCCCGACGGCTGGTGGTCCACTCGCCGGTCGACGGGTCGGCGAAGAGGGGTACCTGCTCCGGGGCGTTCCGGTGGATCAGGTCCACCCGGGTGGTCAGGTGCGCCAGCGCGGTCCCGATCTCGCCCGTGGAGAGCACGCTCGCCGGTCCGGCGGCCGGTGCCGGCAGCGGGTGACCGGTGGTCACGACGCGCCCCGGCTGCCCGCGCCCGCCCCGGCCGGTACGGCGGTCGGCGTTGTCGGGGCATCGGCCGGACCGGGCGTGGCCTCCAGCGACCGCAGCCGCAGTGCGGCGACCCCGGCCAGGGCGAACTGCGCGGCCAGCAGCAGCCACATGGTGCCGAACCCGGCGACGTCGGCGACCAGACCGAGCAGCGGCGGGCTGATCGCGAAGCCGGCGAAGAAGCCGAGCGAGGCCAGCGCGGACGCGTGCCCGACCGGGCCGGTGCGCCGGTCCCGGACCACCAGCAGCATGGCCACCGCGTTCGCGGCCACCGCGGTGGCCGCGATGCCGACCGTGCCGAGCACGGCCAGCCAGATCCCGCCGTACCGGCTGGACCACAGCAGTACGGCGGAGGCGGCGGCAGCCGAGCCGAGACCGGCCAGCAGCGGGCTCAGCAGCTTCTGCCGTCCGGCCAGCCGGGTCCAGCCGATCCGGGCGATGATGCCGGCCACGCCGAACGCGGCGACCAGCAGCGCCGCGCGGGAGACGGGGACGCCGAGATCGCTGTGCACGTAGAGCGGGAGGAAGACGTTGAGGGTGGCCAGGCCGCACCCGAGGAAGAGCTGACCGACCATGATCCAGGCCAGGAAGGCGCCGGGCGCCTTCGGGAGCAGGCGGGCCGGCGGGGGTTTCGTCGCCGGGCCGGACCCGCCCTGGTCCCGGTCGGGCCGGCGCAGGATCAGCAGGCTGCCCACGGCGGCGGCCAGGGCCAGCGGTGCGGCGGCGCCGAGCGCCACCCGCCAGTTGGTGGCCAGCGCCAGGGGTGGCAGGCAGAGGCCGGCGGCCAGGGCGGCGAGCTGTACCCCGGACTGCTTGAGCCCGGTGGCCGCCGCCCGGTGCGGGGCGGGGAGCTGTACCACGATGGTGCGGTTGGTGGCCGGGTTGGCCAGTGCCTGGGCCAGCCCGGAGACCGACACGGCGACGGCCAGCAGGGCCACCCCGGTGCTGGCGAACATCAGCAGGGAGGCGGTACCGGAGACCACGAAGAGCAACGCCAGGGCGGCCCGTACGCCGATCCGGTCGACCACCGCGCCGGCCCAGAGGGAGCCGACCGCGGCGACCCCGAACGACGCGGAGACCAGCGAACCGAGCGTGGAACGGGACACCGTGAGGTCGTCGACGAGCTGCGGCCCGAGTACGCCCAGGGCGTACAGCACCAGCATCGGGAACGCCATGCCCAGGGTCAGCAGGCCGACGATGGTCCTGCGCCGGGTCTGCCGGCCGTCTGTCTCCGCCACCGTGCCACCCATCGATCGTCGTGTCCCAGCGTCACTGATCGTAGTGACGGTCTAGTGTCGCACTCTAGTTTCGGCGGCCCCTAACCTGGTAGGGGTAACCGGTACCCGTCACAACCAGGGGTTCTGTGTCCCGTCGAACTCCTCGAAGACCAGCCAGGTCCGGGTCGACAGCACCCCGGCGATGCTCTGCACCTGACCGAGCACCACGTCGCGCAGCGCCGCGTTGTCCGGCGCGCGGACCAGGGCCAGCACGTCGTGGTCCCCGCCGAGCAGTGCGGCGTGCTCGATGTAGCGCACCCGGGCCAGTTCGGCGGATACCTCCCGCCAGGTGTTCTGCTCTATCTTCAATGCGATGTACGCCGATGTACCGAGCCCAGCCGACTCCGGTGCGACCTGGGCCCGGAAGCCGGTGATCACACCCTCCCGAAGTAGGCGCTCCACCCGGGCGTACGCGTTGGTGCGCGAGACGTGCACCCGTTCCGCCAGGGCCCGGATCGACAGCCGGCCGTCGTGGACCAGTGCCTCCAGGATCCGCCGATCCACCTCGTCCAGCGGTCGGGCCGATCGTCCCGGCTCGCCGGGGGCGCCCCCTTCCGGTTGGGCTTCCTGGTTCACATCGGCCCCCTCGGTCGTCCAATCGTCCCGCGTTTTTCGTTGATCTTGAGTCAACTATTCGCAGCCGTGAGCATAGGGCCACCACACGTCCAGGAGGTACCGCCGTGACCACCACACCCCGGGCGGTCCGCAGAGCAGCCCCCCGCAGCCGCCGGTCGGCCACCCCGACCGACCCGGCCCACGCACTGCTGCCCGCCGCCGAACCGGTCCGCATGCTCGACGAGACCGGCACCCGGCTGCCGGCCCACCCCGACCACCCCGAGCCGCCCACCGCCGCCCTGCGTGAGCTGTACCGGCGCATGGTCATCGGCCGGCGGTTCGACGTCCAGGCCACCGCCCTGACCAAGCAGGGCCGGCTGGCGGTCTACCCGTCCTCCCGGGGGCAGGAGGCGTGCCAGGTCGGCGCGGTGCTCGCGGTCCGGGACACCGACTGGGTCTTCCCGACCTACCGGGAGTCGATGGCGCTGACCGCCCGGGGCATCGACCCGGTCGAGGTGCTCACCCTGCTGCGCGGCGACTGGCACTGCGGGTACGACCCCGCTGCCCGGCACACCGCGCCGCAGTGCACGCCGCTGGCCACCCAGACCGTGCACGCCGCCGGACTCGCCTACGGCGAGGCGTACCAGGGCCGGGACACCGTGGCGCTGGTCTTCATCGGTGACGGCGCCACCAGCGAGGGCGACTTCCACGAGGGGGTCAACTTCGCCGCCGTGTTCAAGGCCCCGGTGGTCTTCTTCGTGCAGAACAACAAGTACGCGATCAGCGTGCCGCTGTCCCGGCAGACCGCCGCCCCGTCGCTGGCCTACAAGGGCGTCGGCTACGGCGTACCGGCCGAGCAGGTCGACGGCAACGACCCGATGGCGGTACTCGCCGTGCTGACCCGAGCGGTCGCGCACGCCCGCGCCGGCAACGGCCCCTACCTGGTCGAGGCACACACCTACCGGATGGAACCGCACACCAACGCCGACGACGCCAGCCGCTACCGCGACGGCGCCGAGGTCGAGGCGTGGCGCGACCGCGACCCGGTCACCCGGCTGGAGACGTACCTGCGCGGGGCGGGGGAGCTCGACGACGCGGCGGTCGCCGCGATCGCGGCCGAGGCCGAGGCGTACGCGGCCGACCTGCGGGAGCGGATGAACCTCGCCCCCGCCGTCGACCCGCTCAGCCTCTTCGACCACGTCTACGCCGAGCCCACCCCGCAGCTTCGCGAGCAACGCGAGCAGGTCCGCGCCGAACTGGCCGCCGCCCGGGACACCGAAGGGGACGCCTGATGGCCGACACACCGGCAGTCAAGACCACCATGGCCAAGGCGCTCAACGCGGCACTGGCCGACGCGCTCGCCGCCGACGACCGGGTGGTCGTCTTCGGGGAGGACGTCGGTCAGCTCGGCGGCGTCTTCCGGATCACCGACGGGCTGCTCGCCCGGTTCGGCGACCGCCGCTGCTTCGACACCCCCCTGGCCGAGGCCGGCATCGTCGGGTTCGCCGTCGGGCTGGCCATGTCCGGCCTGCGGCCCGTGGTCGAGATGCAGTTCGACGCGTTCGCCTACCCGGCCTTCGAGCAGATCGCCTCGCACGTGGCGAAGCTGCGCAACCGGACCCGGGGCAAACTGAGCGTGCCCATGGTGATCCGGGTGCCGTACGCCGGGGGCATCGGTGGCGTCGAGCACCACTGCGACTCCAGCGAGGCGTACTACGCGCACACCCCGGGCCTGAAGGTGGTCACCCCGGCGACCGTGGCCGATGCGTACTCGTTGCTGCGCGACGCGATCGACGACGACGACCCGGTGGTCTTCCTGGAGCCCAAGAAGCTCTACTTCTCCAGCGCGGAGGCGGTCCTGCCGGCGCGGACCGAGCCGATCGGCCGGGCGGTGGTCCGCCGGGCCGGCCGGGACGCCACCCTGATTGCCTACGGCCCGGCCGTACCGGTGGCCCTGGAGGCCGCCGAGGCCGGCCGCGAGGAGGGCTGGGACCTGGGCGTGGTCGACTGCCGCAGCATCGTGCCGTTCGACGACGCCACGGTCACCGCCGAGGTACGCCGGACCGGGCGGGCCGTGGTGATCACCGAGGCACAGGGCTTCGCCGGGGTCGGCGCGGAGATCGCCGCCCGGGTACAGGAACGCTGCTTCCACGCGCTGCACGCCCCGGTCCTGCGGGTCAGCGGGCTGGACGTCCCCTACCCGCCGCCGATGCTGGAACACACCCATCTGCCCAGCGTGGACCGGGTGCTCGACACCGTGGCCCGGCTCCAGTGGGACGACCAGCCGGACCCGCGCTGGCTGCCCCGGCTGGAGGGGGCGGCATGAGCACCGCGACCACCCGGGTCTTCCTCCTGCCCGACCTCGGCGAAGGGCTCAGCGAGGCGGAGATCGTGCAGTGGCGGGTCGCGGTCGGCGACCTGGTGACCGTGGACCAGACGGTCGTCGAGGTGGAGACCGCCAAGGCGGTGGTCGACGTGCCCTGCCCGTACGCCGGGCGGGTGGTGGCCCTGCACGGGGCGCCCGGCGAGGTACGACCGGTGGGTCAGCCGCTGATCACCGTCGCCCCGGTCGACCCGACGTCCACCACCGCCGCCGCCGACCCGGCAGCCACCGTCGGCACCACCGAGCCGGCAGCCACCGTCGGCACCACCGAGCCGGCCGGCCACGCCACCTACCGCGAGGAGGAGCGGGCCGGCTCGGGCAACGTGCTGATCGGGTACGGCACCGGGCACGCCACCTCCGGCCGGCGGCGCCGTCGCCCCCGATTGGCTCCGCCGACCGGGGCAGCGGCCCCGCGCGAGGCGCAGCCGGTCCCGGCCGCCCCGCCGTCCCCGGCGTCGGTCGTCCCGCCCCCGCCCACGGCCCCGGCGCCGTCGACGGTCGGGCTGGTCATCTCACCGATCGTGCGCCGGCTCGCCCGTGACCACGGCGTCGACCTGGCGTCGGTGCGCGGTACCGGGCCGGGTGGGGTGATCCGCCGGGCGGACGTCGAGGCGGCGCTCGCCCCGGCCCCCGCCACGGTGCCCCCGCCGGCCGGAAGGCCGGTCGAGCCGGCGCCGGTCGCCGCAGCGGGGGAGGACCTGGTCATCCCGTTGACCGGGATCCGCCGGGCGATCGCCGACAAGCTCTCCCGCAGCCGCCGGGAGATCCCCGAGGTGACCGTCTGGGTCGACGTGGACGCGACCGCCCTGCTGGCCACCCGCGCCGAGATCAACGCCGCCCGGCCCGACCAGCCGGTCAGCATCCTCGCCCTGCTGGCCCGGATCTGCCTGTCCGCGTTGCGCCGCTACCCGCAGCTCAACGCCCGGGTCGACACCGACAACCAGCGGATCGTCCAGTCCGCCGGAGTGCATCTGGGCATCGCCGCGCAGACCGACCGGGGCCTGCTCGTCCCGGTCATCCGGGACGCGCAGCGGCTCACCGCCACCGAACTGGCCGCCGAACTGGCCGCCACCACGGCGGCGGCCCGGGCCGGTACGCTCCCGCCGTCCGGGCTGACCGGCGGCACCTTCACCCTCAACAACTACGGGGTCTTCGGGGTGGACGGATCCACGCCGATCATCAACCACCCGGAGGCGGCGCTGCTCGGGGTGGGTCGGATCGTGGACAAGCCCTGGGTGGTCGACGGGCAGTTGGCGGTCCGCAAGGTGACCCAGCTGAGCCTCACCTTCGACCACCGGGTCTGCGACGGAGGGGTGGCCGGCGGCTTCCTGCGGTACGTCGCCGACTGCGTCGAACGACCGGCCCTGCTGATCGCGAACCTCTGAACCGGCCGCCCGGCGGCTGACCCGCCGGTGGTGGTCGCCCCGGTCCCGACCCCGCCCGGGGCCGGGGCCGGGGTGTCCCCGTGCCTCCCCGCCCCGACACCGGCCGTTTCCCGCTCCGGCCGGCGGGAAACCCGGCCCGTCGGGTGACCCGTCGTGGAGGAGGTGCCGGTGCTGCCGTACGAGGTCCGTCACGGCCCGCTGTCCGGGCTGGCGCACGCCATCCGGCTCTCGCCCGACCACCTGGTCCGGGACGCCCGCCGGTGCGGGTTGCGCGGCGACGGGGTCACCAACGACCAGCCGGCACTGGCGGCGCTCGTCGACGAACTGGGCGGCGGTTACGCCGCCGACCGGCACCCGAGGATGATCTGGTGTCCGCCCGGGGTGTACGCGATCCAGGACGCCGGCACGGCGTGGCGCAGCGGGGTCTCGCTGGTCGGTGCCGGCCCGGGGATCACCCGGTTCGTGCTGGGCAACCCGAACAACCGGGCCGATCCGGTCCCGCTGGCCCACTTCACCACCGATCAGCACGGCGCCGGCCGGGACAACCACCTCGCCGACTGCGTCTTCGCCGGCTTCGAGATCGACGGTTCCGGGGTCGCCCTGACCCGGTACGACCACCGGGCCAAGGGCCTGGGCCTGCAGTACGTGCTCCGGGGCCGGTTCCAGGACCTCTACATCCACGACACCGCGGCCACCGGGCTGGGCTGCGACTTCCTCCAGGACACGATCATCTCGGGGGTGGTCGCCAACGGCTGCGGACGGCTGGACAACGGCCGCGACCTGGGTGGTGCCGGTATCGGTGTCGGCATCGGCGGCTGGGGGGCCAGCGAGCGGCTCTGCATCACCGGGTGCAGCACGGTCGGCAACGGCACCAACGGCATCTTCGTCGAGTTGCAGAAGGACTGGTGGCCGCCACCGCGGGGGATCCGGATCGTCGGCTGCCACGCCGAGGGCAACCGGTTCGGCATCTCCGACTGGGGTGCCGACGGGCTGATCGTCTCCGCCTGCACGGTGATCGGCAACCTGGAGGCCGGCTTCGACGTGTCGGCGCAGAGCCGGGCCGGAGTCGCCGGTCGGGGCGGCATCGTCGCGGACTGCGTCATCGACGGCAACGTCCGCGACGGGATCAGCGTGGGGAACACCCCCGGTCCGTACGTCATCCGGGGTAACCGGATCAGCGGTAACGGCGGCTACGGCTACCGGGAGCACAACCTCGGCCGGGGTTACCAGGAGCCGGCGCTGGACATCGTCCTCGACGGCAACGAGATCTGGGGCAACAGCCTGGACGGGGTACGCGTGGACCGGGCCCTGACCGACGCCGCGCTGGTCGGCAACCGGATCCGCAACAACGGACGGCGGAGGGAGCCGGCCGCGTCGGGCGCCGGAGCCACCGTCGCCTACACCGCCACGACGCTGGTGGACACCGCGGCGGACTGGGCACCGGACGGGCACCGGGGCAAGATCCTGCGGGTCGGGGACCGGACCGCCGTGGTGACCGCCAACACCGCCACGGCTCTCGCCCTGGCCCCGGTACGGCCGGGGGCGACCACCGCGTGGAGCGGAGCGGTGCCCGCCCCGGGGACCGGCTACCGGTTGCCGGCGGCACCGGATGTGCGGGCCGGCATCACCATCGCCGCGCCGGTCGACTCGGCCACCATCCGGGGCAACCGGATCTGGGACAACCAGCACGAGCGGACGCAGAGTCACGGCATCTGGATCAGCGACCGGGGCCGGTGCGTGGGCTGCCGGGTGGTGGACAACGACCTGGTCGGCAACGCCCGGGCCGCGTGGCGCCTGGACACTCCGCCGGTCGGTGGCCGGTGGGCGGGTAACCAGGACGAACCGGACCAGCCCTGACCGGACGCCGGGGCGGTTGCCGCCCGGCGGGGGCGCCACCGCCCGCAATTCCGTTTATCGGGATGTTCGCCGCGAGTAAACGTCATCCACCACTGGCCGAGAGCCGTTGTTCCACGAATCCCGAACCGACCTGTCCGGGCCGATACAGAATGTGCCGCAGGGGATACTGAATGGGGGGCAGTATATGGATACCAGGCGCCGAATCGCATTGCTGGTGACGACTCTGGCGCTTGCGCCGGTCGCCCTCGGCGGCTGCACCGGATCGGGTCCGAAGTCGGCCGGCCGGTCGGTGGCCCGATCCGTGCCACCGACTCTGGCGCTCACTCCGGCATCCGGCACGCGGGACGTGCCGATCAGTGCCGAGATCGGTACGGAGGCGAAGAACGGCAAGGTCACCGAGGTCAAGGTCCGTGACGACAAGGGACGGACGGTCGACGGTGCGATGCGGGAGGACGGTACCGGCTGGGTGCCGGCGAAACCCCTCCAGAATCAGCGGTCGTACCGGGCGGAAGTGACCGTGAAAAACGATTCCGGACAGACGGCGACGCAGAACACAACGTTCACCACAATGGCGAAGTCCACCCGGCAGACGATAACCAGTACGCTCTACTTCGCCGGTAACCGGACGTACGGAACGGCCATGCCCGTCACCGTCGCATTCGATCCCGGAATTCCCAAGGAGGCCCGGGCCGCCGTACAGCGACGGTTGTTTGTCAAAACCGAGCCGAAGCAGCCGGGTACCTGGCACTGGCTCGACGACGGCACCCAGGCGTACTACCGGGCGCCGGACTTCTGGAAGCCGGGCACCATGATCAGCGTGCGGGCGGCGCTGGAGGGGTTGCCGATCGGCAAGGACCGGCTGGGTGACGCGGAGCGGACCGCCACCTCCCGGATCGGCAACCAGGTGTCCCTGGACATCGACAACGCGACCAAGCAGATGTCGGTGTTCCGCGACGGTCGGCTGGTCCGCCGGATCCCGGTCAGCCTGGGCAAGCCGAGCACACCCAGCTCCAGCGGCAAGATGGTGATCATGGAGAAGCACGATTTCACCACCTTCGACACCCGGGGCGAGCCGGACGGCGGGTACGTGGTGGACGTCGAGGACGCCCAGCGCATCACCTGGGGTGGCGAGTTCATCCACGCCGCACCCTGGTCGGAGGGGGACCAGGGCAACACCAACGTCTCACACGGCTGTGCCAACGTCTCCAGCGCCAGCGCCGACTGGCTGATGGGGGTCACCCAGGTCGGTGACCTGGTCACCGTCCGGGGTACCGAGGTGCCGCTGACCCACGGCAACGGCTGGACCGCCTGGAACATCAGCTGGGAGGAGTTCATCCGGGGCAGCGCCCTGCCGGTGCCGGCGAACCTGAAGCCGGCACCCACGCCGAGCGCCGCGCCGTCGGCCCCGGCCGCTGTCGCGCCGCCCACCGGCCGTACCCCGGCGCCGGCCTCCTCCGGCAGCGGCGGCTGACTACCTGCCGGGTGCCCCGGTCACGACCGGTCCCGGGGCACCCGGCTCAGCCCGGTCGCGGTGAGGCTGCCCAGCCAGAGCAGGTCGCCGTGCTGACGTACCCCGGTGACCATCGGGTAGGTGCCGCGCGGACCGTGCAGCGTGCGCAGCACCCGGCCGTCGCCGTCGACCAGCGCGACCAGGCCGTAGCGGCGCGGCTGCGGGCGCAGGGCGTCCGGCAGCAGCGCGGCTACCTGCCGCAACCGGGGGTACGGCAGCAGCCGCTCGGCGATCGGCAGTCGAGGGCTGGGCAGGGCCACCCAGTACGTCCCGTCGCCGACTGCGGAGAGGTTGTCCGGGTAGGCGGGCAGATCGGTCAGCACCTCGACCCGGCCGTCCGGCAGGCTGATCCGCAGCAACCGGTGGGTGGTGGTCTCGGCCACCAGCAACGCGGACTCGTCGGGGGACAGGCCGACCCCGTTGGGGAAGTAGAGGCCGCCCGCGACCTCGGTGGTCCGTCCACTGCCCGGCTGGTAGGCCAGCAGCCGCCCGTTGGGCCGGTGCTCCAGCATGTCCCGCTTCCACTGCGACAGCGGGAACCGGTCGGAGCTGTCGGAGAAGAAGACGGTGCCGTCCCGGGCGACGGCCGCGTTGTTGGCCAGCCGGACCGGGGTACCGGCACCCGCGCCGGTCAACTCGCTGACCCGCCCGTCGTCGGTCACCCGGAGCAGGCCGCGCTCGGCGTCGCAGACCAGCAGGCTGCCGTCGGTGGGGTCGAGTTCGATGCCGAGCGGCCGGCCACCGGTGTCGGCCAGCACGGACGGCGGGGTACCGGGTGCCGGGTCGGCGGGCCAGCGCCACAGCCGCCCGTCCTCGGTGCCGGTGACCACCCGTCCCGCCCGGTCCACCAGCACGTCCTCCGGGCCCCGGTATCCGACGGGGAGGGGGAAGAGGTCCGCCCGGTCGAGCCGCTGGTCATCGGGCGCCCACGCGCCGCTCAACGGCGGGGGCACGGTCGCCGGCTCCCGGACGGGGCGGATCAGACGGGGTGCGGGACGGCTGCCGATCGACATGGTTTCATTCTGGTCGATCGGAACGGCTCTGCCGATGAGGCCTGGCCAGGTCCGCAACAAAGAAGGTGTGACGACAGCTTCTCCATGGTGGACCCGGTACGGTGCCGGCCGGTGGGGCCGGCCGGCACCGTACGGTTCAGCGCACGCCCAGCAGGTCCACCACGAAGATCAGCGTCTCGCCCGGCTTGATGACCCCACCGGCACCCCGGCTGCCGTAGCCCAGGTGCGGGGGGATGGTCAGCCTGCGTCGCCCGCCGACCCGCATGCCCACCACGCCCTGGTCCCAGCCCTGGATGACCTGGCCGCCACCGAGGGAGAACTCGAACGCCTGGCCCCGGTTCCACGAGGCGTCGAACTCCCGGCCGGTGGAGTGCGCGACCCCGACGTAGTGCACGCTGGCCAGCTGTCCCGGCTGGGCCTCCGGTCCCTCGCCGACGGTGATGTCCTCGATGACGAGATCGGCGGGCGGGGCGCCCTCGATCGGGCCAACCTCGGGCTTCTGCATGTCGGTGCCCTCCTGTCGCGGCGGAACGTGTACGGATCACCGTTGATCCTGCCGCATCGTGGTACGCCGATACCCGGCGCCCGTGGGACGCCGGGTGGGACCTGCAACAGAGCCCGGGGGCACCACCGGATGGTGGTGCCCCCGGGGAGGGGAGGGGTTACCGGAGCCAGGGGAGCCGCTGGACGATGGGGAGCTTCGCCCAGACCCGGCCGAGGCCGAGGGTGTTCCCGGCGCCGATCAGGGCCAGTCCGGTCAGCAGCGCGGCGTTGATCAGGTGCTCGTCGATGACGGGGTTGTTCTCCGGAGGGAGGACGGCCGTCCACATGAGCACGTAGAGCAGGCCACCGGCGACCGCCGCGATCCGCATTCCGATACCGAGGAGCAGGGCGATCGCGAGGCCGGCGAGGCCGGCCATGAAGAGCCAGTCCGCCCAGGCCGCGCCGGCGATCCCGTTGTAGAGCTCCTTGAACGGGCCGGCCGCGCCGAAGGTGAGGAAGCCCTTGGTGGGGCTGCCACCGTTGATCCAGGCGTTCTTCGCCTCGGTGGCGTAACCGAAACCGAAGGCCTTGTCCAGGAAGGCCCAGAGGAACGTCCAGCCCAGCGCGATCCGGACCGCGGCGAAGACGTACCGGGTGGCCCGGGCGCGGGTGGTCTCGGCCGTCGGAACGGGGACGGGTGCGGCTGCCGGGGTCGGGGTCTTCCTGGCCACCGGGGCGGGGATCTTCCTGGCCGCCGGGGCGGGGGTGCGGGCGGTGTTGTTTCGCTCGGTCGTGGCGGTCATGGTCTCCACGTCCTCTCGTCGTGTCCTGCCTGGGTCTTCCGGGGACAACGCCATTGCACGCCGTCGGCCCGCCGACGGGCAGGGCCGGTCGGTCCCGCCGGGCGGGGGACCTTCGGCCCGTCCTGTCCGGGTCCGGGAGGGGACACAGGTCCCGGGATCTGCCGGTCCTGTGCCCCTGCCCGGCCGCAGGCTGCCGCCATAGCGTGGGTACGCGAGCGAGAGGGAGTGAGGACGATGCGTACCTGGCAGGTGGGCGACGTGATGACCACCGAGGTGGAGGCGGTCGCCGCTGACACCCCGTACCGGGAGATCGTGAATGTGATCATGAAGCGGGGCGTGAGTGCGGTGCCGGTGGTGGACGACTTCGACCGGGTACTCGGCGTGGTCTCCGAGGCCGACCTGCTGCACAAGGTGGAGGCCGCCGGTCAGCCACAGGAACGGCGGATGTTCGAGGGTCGTCGACGTCGCACCGCCCGGCGCAAGGCCGACGCGGCGATGGCGGCCGACCTGATGACCAGCCCGGCCGTCACCACCTACGCCTCGACACCGCTGGTCGTCGCCGCCCGGACGATGGACGCCGAACAGGTCAAGCGGCTCCCGGTCCTCGACGACCTCGGCCGGCTGGTTGGCATCGTCACCCGCAGCGACCTGCTCAAGGTGCACCTGCGGCCGGACGCGGAGATCCGCGACGACGTGGTGCACGAGGTGCTGCGCCGGATCCTGTCCATCCAGGACGGCAAGGTGCGCGTCGAGGTGCGCGACGGGGTGGTGACCCTCAGCGGGCAACTGGCGCACCGCACCGCCACCGAGGCCGCCGGCCAACTCGCCGGGCAGGTCAGTGGTGTGGTGTCGGTGGTCAACGGGATCGGGTACGACGTGGACGACCTGCCGGTCGTCGGGCTCGATGCCTGGCCGTCGTACCCCACCCCGGTGGCGTGACCGCTGCGCCGGGCGGGACGGCGGGGAGGCGGTCTAGGCGGCGTCGACGACGTCCATGTCGAGATCCATGCCATCGACGTGGACGTCGTCGACGGTGATGTTGACCTCGGAGACGGTCAGACCGGTCATCTCCCGCACCCGGTCGATGACGTGCTGCCGGACGGCGTCCGAGACGTCGACGATGCTCTCCCCGTAACGGGTGACGATCTCCAGGTCGACGGTGGTCTCCTGCTCGCCGACCTCCACCGCCACCCCGGGCTCCACCGCCCGTACCGCACCCCGGGGGGTACCCGTCGGCTCGGGCGGTACCTCCCCGATCGCCCATACGCCCGGCACCTCGCGGGCGGCATGACCGGCGATCTTGGCCACCACCGTACCGGTGATCCGGGTCCGCCCCTGCTCGCCGAGCAGCTGGGTGCTGGTCGGGTCGTACTCGGCCAGCTCGCTGCCCGTCGCCCGCCGGTCCTCGTCGCGGATCGCCGTGCCGGTGTCGGTCATCGCGCCCTCCAGATGCCGGGTCCGCTCTGAATACACCCGTCGGCGCACCCGGAACCTCGCCACTCAGGTGACCTGGGTCACATCACGGGGCGGTGGGTCGGTGTGATGTCCGGTTCCGTCCCCGGACGTCCCCGGTGCGCCGGGCCACCGGGCCGCCGGCTGGAATGGCCGGCGGGGTGGGATCGTTGTAACCCCCGTACGACCGCAGCACCAACAAACCCCCTACACCGGGGTGCGGTGCGGGCCGATGGCCGGTGGGAATGACCGGCCGGGCCGGGTCGT